>JBKJTE010000122.1:0-10218 GCA_046590495.1 Gemmatimonas sp.
CAAGTACTTCGTTGACGGTGTGCGTGTGGCGCAGCTGCGGTGTGATCGGATCGGGCATGTCGATGGGGAAGGCGACGACTGGGGACTGGGGGGTGGGGACTGGGGACTGGGGACTGGGGACTGGGGGGCGCGCGCACCGATCTGCTGACGCAGCGGTGCCGGCATGAACGCAACGGGAAGCTTGCGACCATCGCCGAGGCGCAGCATCCACATTGAACTTTTGAATTCGACGACACCGTTGTGCGCGGCAACGTCATTGGCCGAGCGAACGACGAATGTCTCCACGTTGAAGACAGCTGCACCGCGGGGCGAGGCGTCAGGTGCGCGGGCTCCGGTCAGGTGGCCGAAGAGCACAACATCGAGTCCAAAAACCCGTCGCAGTCAGATGGTAAATGCACCGGCCAACGCGATCGGTTCCGATCTTTTGTCGGCAATGGTGAGCAAGAGTGTCGCGCCGAACGGCTATGCGCGCTCGAGTGCAAACACGGTGATTTCAGGCCGCACGTTGAACCGCACCGGGAGCGAGTGCCCGATACCGCGATTGATGTACATGCGTCGTCCGTGTCCAACATCGAATTCGCCGGCGGTGTAGCGTTTGTTGCGAACCGGAATAATCGGCGGCGGAAGGAACGGTGCTTTGCACTGCCCGCCGTGTGTATGCCCGGAGAGGATCCACCCGTCATACTCGCCCCAGCCCGGCACGTCGACGGTGTCGGGGTTATGTGAGAGCACGATGGTCGGCAGGGCGGGGTCGGCGTGTGCGAACGCGCGACGCAGGTCGAACTGATGCGCCCACAGCTCACCCATGCCAACGATTTGCAGCCCACCGACAACGGCCGAAGTATTGACCAGCATTTGTGTTCCCGCGGCGTTGAGCATCGACGCAAGTCGTGCGGCGACGGGCAATTCGGACCAGAAGGCGCCGTAGTCGTGATTACCCATCACCCCGACAGTGCCGAGACTGCCGCGCGGCATGTCGCCGTACACACGTTCGACCTGCGCGAAGATGCCATCGTGCGGTGTGATGAAGTCGCCGGTGTACACGACAATGTCGGGATTGAGTGCGCGCACCTGCGCGAACACATCGCCAATGAAGGCATCGGGAACGATGGCGCCAACGTGCAGGTCCGACAGTTGCACGAGTGTTGTCCCATCGAGCGCCGACGGCAGATTGCGGATGGGCATTTTGCGGGGTACGACGTCGATCCAGTAGGGCTCACCGAAACGCGTGTACAAGCCCGTCACCGCGACTCCGGCGACGACGCTTGCGGCCGTGTACAGAAACTGACGACGATTCACCATAGCGGCTGAAGATAACGAGCAGGCACGTCTCTCTACCCTTGAGGAATTGAACATGACGCATCAGGACGCCGAGTCCATCATCGCGATTGCTGCATTGGCGGCGATGGCCGACGGTTCACATGACGCGGACGAACTCGCATCGATCAGCGACGCGGCGGTACGGCTTGGACTACCCAGTGGCGACGCGGCGGTGCGTCAGGCCGCGGGAGGACAGCTCAGCGTGGCGCAGGTGTCGATGCAACTGAGCGGTGCCGCAGCGCGCCAAGCGGCGTATGACGTCGCCGTGGCCGTGTGCAATGCCGGCGGTCCCGCCAACCTCCTCGAAGACGACTTTCTACGTTCGCTCGCCACATCGCTGGGGGTCGACGCGTCCGCTTCCAACATGGCGGTGACGAACGCGCTCGAACAGACCTCTGCAATTGGTGCGCCGCCGGTGGTGGTGCCTTCATCGGGTGGGCCGTCTCCGGAGGCGATGGAAACGCACATCCTCGACCAGGCCATTCTGACGGCGGCGCTCGAGCTGCTGCCTGACCGACTCGCGAACCTTGGCATTCTGCCTTTACAGCTGCGCCTCGTACGTCACATCGGGCAGCAGTATGGGCAACAGATGGACGCCAATCAGGTCAAGGATCTGGTGGCGACGTTTGGGCTGGGCGCTGCGGCGCAGGTGATGGAGAGCGTGGTGCGCAAAGCGTTCGGCGGGATCGCCGGGAGTCTGTTGGGGGGGCTCTTTGGTGGAGCGGCGGGGATGGCGGCTGGCGGTGCGGTGACGTTTGCGAGCACGTATGCGCTCGGGCACGCCGCTCAGCAGTACTACGCGCAGGGGCGATCGCTGTCGACGGGAGATATGAAGTCGTTGTTCACCAGATTTCGGAGTGAGGCGGCGACGATTTACCCGAAGGTTCAGGGACGGGTCGGGGAGATGGCGAATGGCACGAGCCTGCAGTCGCTCATGCGATCGGTAACGGGGTGACCCGACGGGCGATGCCCCGTGTGTTACGCGCCGTGTGATACGTACAAAGTCGAACGCCGTGCCCAGGAATTCCGGGCACGGCGTTCGTGTATCGGTCGACCGGCTCGGCGATCAGTTCGCCGGCGGTTTGAGACGGCGACTGTTCACGCTGTAGAGAAAGCCGGTGTATTGCATTTCTTCCCAGGTCTGGTCGCCCCACTTCACGTCTTTTGCTGCGTCGGGGTTGCTCTTGTTCCCTGTCGAGTTGTCGTACCAGGCCATCGACTTGAGCTTGGCGCCGGCCGGGACTTCGAGTGGCGTGGCAAAGAAGTAGTACGTCTGCCAGTTGAAGTCGTAGCGCGGTACGTCGAGGATGACTTCCGATGTCCCGTCAGGCTTTTCAAGCGTGTACTTCCACCGCGCGCCACGAAGGTGCGTGTGCGGCAGCAGTCCCCAGATGCGAATTGCCTCGGTCGGCTCGAGCTCGGCGGGGACGGCAACATCCTTGGCACCGGCCGGGAGTGTGAATGCGCCGTTGATGAACGCGCTCATCCGGATCTCTTCGTCGGGCGCGGCACTGGCAAAGCGAAATCCGACGCTGGTGCGATCGTGCATTTCATGGCCGCGCGCGGTGTAGTGCATCTGGAACGTCAGCACCGTGCCGGCGCGCAGTTTGAGTGCAGTGCCCGCCGGGAATTTCATGACGTTGGTGCCGGGCGCCGTCCCGCCGATGAGTGTCCCCAACTGACGTGGTGGCGGATGCAGCGTGTCCAGACGGGCCGGCTCCTGCGGCGGATCGTACTGCGGCTTGCGCACGAAGAGCGGACGTGGCGCGGCGGCGCCGGCCGGACGCGGTGCTGATGCTTGTCCGGCAGCCGCCGCAATCATCGCGGCCGTTGGCGGCACTTTCGCGTAGACAAGGACGTGGTGGACGACTTCGCGTGCGCCAGGCATGAACTCAATGGCCTGGATCCACTTGTCTTCGGTGAAGCCGGTCGGGATCTCGAAGTACTGGTATTCGACGGTGCCCGAGGCGGGAACGACGAAATCGTCGGGCATTTTCACGATCGCGTCGGGCGTGCCGATCTCCCAGCTGGTGGGGTAGACCGGCGCGGGCGGAAGCGCTTTTTCGTCGCCCTTCTTTGCCCCGCCTTCGATCCAGCGAAGAATGGTTTGTTTGTCGAGATCAGAGAGCCGGCGGTCGTTGGCGAATGTGCCGTGCGGCCCATCGGCGTGCCACGGCGGCATGTAGCCGCTCTTCACGGCGTCGGCGATATCGTCGATGTTCTTTTTTGCTGTGTCGTAGTTGAGCAGCGAAAACGGGCCAAGCCCGCCGGGGCGATGGCAGGTTGTGCAATTTTTGTAGAGGATCGGCGCCACGTCTTTTGTGAAGACGGGTTCCGCGTCCTGTGCCACCAGCGGTCGACTGGTGCGTGTGGCGACGATTGCCAGCAGTGCAACGGCGCAGATGCCGAGCAGCTGTTTGAATCTGGTGGTACCGGCGCGCGCGGGGGCGCGTCGAGGGCGAGGGATCTTCGAGCCGGTCATCGGACGCTGGCGTGAGGGGTTGTCGCGGAGCTTGGCGTCGAGCCCCGTTCGGTGCTACTACGCACAACTAAGGATACGGTCAGCTGCAAGTTGGAGTGTCAGCCGGCTTTCGGCTATTGGTACCCGATCGATCCGCCAGCGTCTCCCGGCATCGACGCGTATTGTAAGGTTGGCCGCCGACGCCTCCACGCCCGGCCCGTTCCAGCACCTTTCCATATCCGAGCCCCGCATGCCTACACCGCTCCGTTCGTTGCGCTGGCCCGCGCTGCTGAGTGCCGCAGCATTACTGGCACCGCCGCTGTTTGCGCAAAATTCCGCGGCCGGTGCCGCGGCGTCGAGCGGGTGGGATCCGCAGACGATTCTGAAGACCGAAGCGTTCGTGAAGCCACCGTCGTCGGTGACCGACATCATCATGGCGCCTCGCGTCGACATTTCGTTCCCGTCGCCGAATGCGTCACGGACGTGGTTTTTTCGCGCCACGGGCGATGCACGTGGCGACATCCAGCTCTACGGCAAGCCGCATATCTACCTCGGCGGTTTGCAGGTGGATACCAAAGCGAATCGCGCGCGTTCACTGACGACGAGCAATCGTCATGGTCTTGAACTCGTCGATCCGAAGACGGGTTCGGCGCGCGCCATCACGACGCCTGCCGGGGCGAGCATTTCGTCGCCGATCTGGTCGCCGTTGGGGACGCAGGTGGCGTTCATCGCGAACTTTGACGATGCGAGTTACGTGTACGTGGCCGATGCCGCGAGTGGGAAGTCGATGCCGCTGGCGAAGGTCGCACTGCTGGCGACGCTGTCGACCGATATCGCGTTCACTGCGGACGGGAAGTCGATCCTTGCTGTGCTTGTGCCCGATGGACGTGGTGCGGTGCCGGAGCATGGCAAGAACGGCGTGGAAGACGGCCCGATGGTGCGCATGACGAATTCGAAGGCGCTGCCCCAGCCGGTCCATGCAAGCCTGTTGCAGGATCCGCATGACAAGGCGCTGCTCAAGTACTACGGCACCGGTCAGCTCGCGATGATCGATGTGAAGACCAAGGCCGTGAAGAAGATCGGCACGCCGCGCATGATCCGCGATGTCGATGCATCCAGCGATGGTGCGTATGTGCGCGTGACGGTGGTGACCGAACCGTTTTCGTATCTCGTTCCGGTCACGAACTTTGGCACCGTGCAGGAGCTGTGGGACGTGAGTGGCAAGATGATCACCACGTTGGCGACGACGCCGCTGCGTGAAGGGGCGCCAGCCGACAATGGTGATGCGGCCGCGTTCGGTCGGGGTGGCGTGGGTGGCGCACCAGCGGATACGGGCAAGCGCAACATCGCATGGAATCCTGTTGGTCCGGGACTCGTGTACATGCAGTCGGTGTTTGCAGCAAATGGCGCAGGCGACGGCGCTCCAGGGGCAGCGGCCGGTGGTCGAGGTGGTCGTGGTGGCGCGGCGGCTGGTGGACGCGGTGGTGCGGCTGCTCGCCCGCAGCCCACTGGCGTGAAGTACATGCAGTGGTTGCCGCCGTATGGCCCGACCGACACCAAGGCGATCTACGTGGCCGGTCCGCAACTCACCGCGGTTGCCTACAGCGCCGATGGCAAGATGATGTTCGTCACGGACAGCGGCGCGACGTACGCGATGCGTCTGCCGGATATGACGAAGCGCTACAACCTGGGTCGCAGTGTGACGATTCCGGCGGGCGGCGGTCGCGGCTTTGGTGCTGGCGGCGGCGGTCGCGGCGGTCCGGACACGCCGAACGTTGGTGGTGCACTCGCGACCAAGCCCGGACCGAATGGTCAGTCGTTCGTGATCGTGTCGAGCGATGCGAAGAGCGTGATTCTGCAGGGGACCAAGGCGCCGGCGAGTGCATGGAGCACGCAGGCACCGCGCCCGTGGGTGGACCGACTCGATATCGAAACGGCGGCACGCACGCGCGTGTTCGAGAGCCCGGCCGATGCGTTCGACGAAATCGTGGCGCCGCTCAACGACGACTATACGCAGTTCCTCTATCGCCACGAATCACCAACGGTGATTCCCGATGTGTGGCTGAAAGACGTTGCGGCAAACACGACGAAGAAGTTGACCAACAACAAGGACGTGAGCCCGGCCGTCTCGAACGCGATTCACAAGCGTTTTCAGGTGACGCGCCCTCGCGATGGTAACAAGATGTGGGTGGACGTGACGTTGCCTGCGAGCTGGACACCGGGCACGAAGTTGCCGGGCATCATCTGGTTCTACCCGTATGAGTACACGTCTCAAGCGGAATACGAGCGTTCCCGGTACGCGACGAACATCAACCGCTTTCCTGATGTGCCGGCCTCGCGCCCCGCATCGAGCACGAAGCTGTGGGTGACGCAGGGGTACACGGTCATCGAGCCGGACATTCCGATCTGGGGTGACAGCGGCCGGATGAACGACAACTACACGCGCGACCTCAAGGAAAATCTCGACGCCGTGGTCGATGCTGTCGTTGAGATGGGCTACGTCGATCGCAACAAGATGGGAATCGGTGGACACAGCTACGGCGCGTTCAGCACGGTGAACGCACTCACGCTGACACCGTACTTCAAGGCGGGTATCGCCGGCGACGGCATGTACAATCGCAGCTTGACGCCTTTCGGTTTCCAGAGCGAACGCCGCAACTTTTTCCAGGCGCAGGACACGTATCTCGACATGTCGCCGTTCTATCGCGCCGACAAGATCGCAGGTGCCCTGCTCATGTACCACGCCACGGAAGATCAGAATACGGGCACGGCGCTCATCAGCTCGCAGCGCATGTTCCTCGCGCTGCAAGGCTTGGGCAAGCCGGCGTCGCTGTACATGTATCCGTACGAAGACCACAGCGTTGCCACGTATGCCAGCGACCTCGATCTGTGGGCGCGTTGGTTGGCGTGGTTTGATGTGTACGTCAAGAATCCGAAGTCGGACGTGAAGGCCGCGACGTTCACGCCGTAACCGGTGCGGAAACTTCTACGCAGAACGCGGGGCGCTACACGTTGCTGACGTTCGACAATCGGTTCATCACGCAGTTGCCGGGCGACACAGATAGTCGCCCGGTTCCACGTCAGGTCGTTGGCGCGTGCTGGTCAGCAGCCGCGCCGACTGCTGTTTCTGCACCAAAGTTGCTGGCGTATTCGCGCGAGATGGCCGACTCGTTGGGCATAACGCGCGCGTTCGTTGAAAGCGCGGAGTTCGCGCAGATTTTTGCGGGCAATGCGTTGATGGACGGGATGACGCCGTTTGCGGCGTGCTATGGCGGACATCAGTTCGGGAATTGGGCCGGCCAGTTGGGAGACGGCCGCGCGATCTCACTTGGTGAGATTGTGAATGAATCAGGCGAGCGCTGGGAGTTGCAGCTCAAGGGCGCCGGACGCACACCATATTCACGATATGCTGATGGACGCGCGGTGCTGCGTTCATCGATCCGTGAATTTTTGTGCAGCGAAGCGATGCATCATCTGGGCGTGCCGACCACGCGTGCACTCTCGTTGATTGCAACCGGCGACGACGTCGTGCGCGACATGTTCTACAATGGCAACGCGCGCGCTGAGCGTGGTGCGATCGTCTGTCGTGTTGCGCCGTCGTTCATCCGATTCGGCAATTTCGAGATTCTGGCCGCGCGTGATGATCGGGCGTTGCTACAGCAGTTGGTGGACTTCACGATTGCACGCGACTTTCCGCATATCGACAGTGCAGATCCAGCGCGCATCGGACGTTGGTTTGCCGAAGTGTGTGCGCGTACGGCAACGATGATTGTCGGATGGATGCGCGTCGGCTTCACGCACGGCGTGATGAACACGGACAACATGTCGATCCTCGGATTGACGATCGACTACGGTCCGTACGGTTGGGTCGACAACTTCGATCCGGACTGGACGCCGAATACGACGGACAGCGCCGAGCATCGGTACGCGTTCGCCAAGCAGCCGGCCGTCGCGCTGTGGAATCTGACGCGCCTGGCCGAAGCGCTCGCGGTGATTGTCGCCGAGCCCGACGTACTCGATGCAGGACTCGATGTGTATCGCGCGACGTTCAATCGGGAATACACAGCGATGATGGCGGCCAAGCTTGGGCTGCCGAGTTGGAGCGCGGTCGAGCTGGCGCTGGCGACGGATCTGTTCAACCTGATGGAGCAGAGCGAGATCGATTTCACGCTGCTGTTTCAGGCGTTGGCGCGCGTCGATGTCAGCGCAAACGTCGACGCGACCGGTATCGATGTGTTGCGCGTCGCCGCGTACTCCGACGACAAGTGGGACTCGCACGCTGAGGCGTGGCGCGCGTGGGTTGCCCGTTACTCGGCGCGTGTGCGCGAAATCGGCGAGCCGATAGAAACGCGATTGACACGTATGCGTTCAGTCAATCCTGTGTACGTGCTCCGCAACTACATGGCCCAGCAGGCGATCGATGCGGCCGACGCAGGAGATCTCAGTGAACTTGACATGCTGATGGACGTGTTGCGCACGCCGTATGACGAGCGCGTTGAGTACGCCAGATTCGCCGAGAAGAGACCGGAGTGGGCGCGGGATCGCGCTGGCTGCAGTCGGTTGTCGTGTAGTTCGTGAGGTTGGTGTAGGGCTTGGACCGGCCGAGTGGTGTCCGAGTCGCCGCTGGCCTCTGGGGGGCGCCGGCCGTCGGCGCTGACGCGCCTCGCGCCGTGCGCCCCCGGCGCAGAGGGGGCGTTCGGACACCCTCGGCCGGTCTCGGCCACCGCACGGGCGGGGTCGAGGGCGCCGGAATGGTCGGCAGCGCCGCGAACCGCGCAGGGGTGCGGGGGCACGGGGCGCGGGGGCGCGGGGGCACGGCGGCGCGGCGGCGCACAACGTCGGGGGCGGACGTCCCGGCTGACGTATGACAGTGGCGCCGGGGGATATTGTGAGTGCGCGAGACGGAGCAGCGTGTCGTTAGGTGTAGCGGGAGGGCTGGCACCTAGCGCCGCTGCGCTGAGCTATCGGCTCTCGCTCACGCTCACGCTCCCGCGGCCGCGGCCGCGTTGAACGCGAACACACGCGCTACTCCGTACTCCAGTGTTGCGGAGCGTTCCCGGGCGCGCGTGATCACTCGGTCACCCCGCGCTTCCCGGCACCGGCATCTGCGCAGGTCCAGGCCCGCGCGGAAGCGACTCGGGTCTCCCAAAGCCGTATCTGCGCGAAGCGCAGCCACGGCGACTGGGGGACCCGGTGTCGCAACCCGCGCCCCAGACCACCCCAGCGCAACACACCGCCTCCACAACGCGCGACGCCAACATTGCGACGCGCCCCGGGTCTAGCGGAGCAGCTGCTCCAACTCCTCGCGGCCGAGCCCCGCGATCGGGCCTGCTTCGCCGCCGAGTATGGCGTCGGCGAGCGCACGCTTACCTGCCTGGAGCTCGAGGATGCGTTCTTCGACCGTGTCCTTCGCGACGAGGCGGGTGGCGATGACGTGGCGGCTTTGCCCGATACGATGGGCGCGATCGATAGCTTGCGCTTCAGTCGCCGGGTTCCACCACGGATCGAGCAGGAACACATACTCCGCGGCGGTGAGATTGAGACCCGTGCCGCCAGCCTTGAGGCTGATGAGGAAGACCGGGCACTCGGTGTCGTTTTGAAAGCGATCGACGCGCGCTTCGCGGTCGCGGGTTTTACCGTCGAGATATTCGTAGACGATTCCGGCGGCGTCGAGTCGGCGTTTCACGATGGCCAGCAGCGACGTGAATTGCGAGAAGACGAGCGCCTTGTGTCCGCCCTCGATCACTTCCTGAAGTTCGTCAACCAACGCATCGAGCTTGGCGCTTTCGCTGTCGAGCTTTGTGTCGTCGGTGAGACCACGATGGCTTGCCGCCTGACGCAGACGCAGCAGTGCTTCGAGCACCTGCATCTTGGCCTTGCCCATGCCGACCTTGTCGATCGTTTCGTTGAGGTCGTTGCGAATGCGACGGAGCAGCGCGTCATAACTCGCGCGTTCTTCTCCTTCGAGTTCGACGTACAGTGTGCGTTCAGTGCGCGCCGGCAAGTCGGTCGCGACCTGTGCCTTGGTGCGCCGCATCATGAATGGACGCAGCGCCTGAGCAACTGCGGCAATCGCCTTGGCATCGGGTGCCATCGGTCCGCGTACGGCCGTCGACATTGCTGCCGGTGCCGCCAGCAGGCGACGGAAGGCGGGGGCGGCGCCGAGCAGCCCAGGATTGAGGAACTCGAACAGACTCCACAACTCACCCAGATGATTCTCGACGGGAGTACCGCTCAACGCGAGCCGATTCGTGCCACGCAGCGCGCGCACGGCACGGGTGACATCGGCGGTCGCATTCTTGATGGCCTGCGCTTCGTCAAGAATGATGTAGTCGAAGTACACCGTCGCGAGCTTTGTGACATCGCGTCGCAGTGTGCCGTAGGTGGTGATGACAAGATCGAGATCGTCAAACTTTGGTGCGACCTTTTCGCGCGTG
>JBKJTE010000197.1:0-12722 GCA_046590495.1 Gemmatimonas sp.
CTGGGGCGGGCGCTTTCATAATCCGACAGTCGTCAGCCGGTCGGCGATGGAGCAGATCGTTGCCGCCGGCGGTACCTGATCGACGCGATTGGCGGCTACGGATTGAACCAGTAGCTCGCCTTGATCAGGAAGGTGTTCGCGGGGTGCAATTCAAACAGGCCGCCAAGGTCGCGCTGGAAGCGGAAGTCGGTGGACGTTGGATCGTTGCCGCTGCGCCCCTGTTGCCAGACAAAAAACAACGTCGATGCCGGGCGATACTCCCACCGGACCACAGCATTGGAGTTGAACTGGCGTACGTTGAAGCCGCCGGGGCTCGCGCTGTTGAAGCTTTTGTAACGCGCGGCGTAGCTGCTCGCGCGCGGATCTGCCAACTCACGCCAGTCGCTGTACTCACCCGTACTGACAAACGGCTGCGCATAGAACTGCAGTGACAGGGTCGGACTCGCGGTGAAGTTCACTCGACCATTCATGCTCAACGTTGTCTGATCGAGTCGCGCGAAAGTGTAGTGGGTCGTTCCGCCCGTGGTGGACACATTCGAATGCCACTGATCGTCGTTCACGTTGTGATCGAAATTGGCGTTCGCCGACGCCGAGAAGCGTGACGACACGCGGAACTGCAGGCCCGGACTGATCCACTTGTCGGTCGATCGCCCTTCATCGCTCCGATTGCCACCGGCAAACAGGGTTGGTGTGTACCACTTGCGACGATCGAACTCGATACCGGTGAAGCCGTTGAAGGCGAGGCTGCGACGAACGGCTGGGCCGCCGCGTGCAACACGATCGTCGTAAGCGGCCGACAAATTGTTCGCGTTGCCCCCGAGGTGTAACCACCAGGTATTCTTCAGCTCTGCGTGCCAGTTCGTGTTCGCGTTCTGCGCGAGCGCGAGTCCCGCCGTGCTCCAGGAGTTAAACGTGTTGAAGTTGGCTTGCAACCGACGGTAGAAGAGACTCGGCTTGGTCCACTGCAGGGAGAACCAGTTGCGGAGCATCTGTTCGTCGGCGCGTGACTGGAAACCCAGATCGTTGGACTCGAAGCCGGGCGAAAAGCGTTGCAACACCGTCTGAAAGCGAGTGATGCCCCCGCCAAATTTGCTGATGGTAAAGCGCTGCGCATTCCCCGTGAGTGACGTGCGCGTCGAGTCGTAGACCAGTTCGTCGTCGGGACGATTGTACTGATGCACACTCCCGCGTTGCGTGGACGCGATCGATGCGGCTGAACCCGACACGCGACTGCCCGCGACGTACGCGGTGATCTCGTAGTTGTTCTTGAAGAAGCGGTGCCGCAGATCAACGCCACCCGTGTACGCGTCGCCACGCAGTGACGACGACGTCCACTGATCGTTGGCACGATCGACACCGGTGAGCATCACGCCAATGCCACTCTGCCCACGATTGAGATCCTGCTGAACGCGCGCAACAGCATACGTCGTCTGCGGTTCGATGGTGCGCGTCAACGCGCCGACTTCGCGCTCAGTCACCGCAGCGAGCATGCCGAGTGAGAGTCCACTGCGCAGACGCCCACTCATCTTGGTGGCGCCCAGGATCCGCGATGCAGACGCACTGGCGTCGTCGCCGTACTGGCTGCGCAACTGCGGCGAACGGCCGATACGACGGGAGTAAAAGAGTCCCGTGCAACCGGTGTCGATATCGTCGCACGCCGTACGAAACTGGAAGATCCCTGCGCCTTCGAGAAAGAACGGGCGGCGCTCTTCGAAGAACTGTTCGAACGCGCTGAGATTCAACACTGACGGATCTGCTTCAACCTGACCGAAGTCGGGATTGATCGTCGCGTCGAGCGTAAGATTGGAGCCGAGTCCGAGTTTGAGATCTGCACCAACCGCTTGCGCCTGCGGGGTGGTGTAGCCGCCGGCAGATGTGCGCTGGGTGGAGTTCTTGGTGACCGCGTACGGAATGATTTCAAGTCGACGCGGCTGCGGCAGCTGACCGATCCCTTCAATCTCGCCGCCCTGACTCACGTATCCCTGCACATCGCGACGTAACAGCGGCCAGGAGATCCGTTGACGCGTGCGTGCGATATCACGCACAACCATGAAGCCGAACGTCTTCTCCTGGTCCTTGTTGAAGCGGATCTGACTGAACGGAATACGGAACTCAGCGACCCATCCGAGTGAGTCGATGCGGGTAGCGACATCCCAGACGGCGTCCCACGTGCCGTCTTCTGTCTGATCGTTGTAGACGTAGAAGTCGCGTTTCACGCCGGCGGGGTTCACGATGAACTGGAAGGCCGTGCGCCGATCGTGATATGAATCGATGACGAGTTTGAGTTGCTCGCTCTCCGTGCGCACATCGCGACGTGACAACAACGACACGATGCTGTCCGGCGCCGGGTCGAACATGCGCCCCAGCACATACAGATACTTATCGTCGTAGAGCACACGCACTTCGGTGCGGAAGCGCGGCGTGGCACCGGTGTTGGGTTCGTACTCGAGAAATTGATCGATCACGCGCGCCGCCTTCCACACGGCATCGTCGTCGCGACCGTCCAGCGTCGGTGCACCGGTTGTACGTGTGGCCGAACCAAAGAGAGCCGGCGAACGCGTAGAGCGATCCGGTGCGTCGCGTCGTGGGTTCGATGCTGCGGGTTGTGCCGCTGCAAGCGCGGGAAAGGCCAGCAACACGAGAGCAATTAGACGCGGCATGGTGCGAGGGGGCGTGAGGAGAACAGCCGTTCGCACTATTCGACAGCACCACTACGCGAATGGTTGAACGCGGGTTCGTACATTCTCGTGGATGACTTGCCCGGCCTTGCGTGCGTCTGCAAGCTGAATGCGTCTACTCCGCTCCGACACATGCAAACGCTTCCGGGCCCTGTCACCATGCGCTTCGGCACACTCACCATTCTCGCCGGCTTTGCGGCGCTCAACTCTACGCCACTCAAGGCCCAGTCCAGTACGGAGGCAAACCCGCGCTTTGGTCGGTCGGTGCTCAAGTCCGACGCGCCCGCGCCCAGCAGCAACATCATGACCTATGAGTCATTCGGCGCGGCCGGGATGAAGATCACGATTCAGGCAGTCAACGCGAAAGGCGACACGACACGGTGGTGGTACACAACCGGTTTCGATGGTAAGGATATGCCCGTCACGGGCAACGCGGGGCAGAGTCACGCCGCAGTGCGCGTCATCGATCCGGCGGTGAACGAGATCATCAACAAAAAGGACGGACGCATTACGACACGACTCACGAATGTTCTCTCGCCAGATGGTCAAACGATCGCCGTCATCTATATGCGGGACGACGGTGCGGGCCACACCACCGGCGTGACTTTCGCCACCTACGAACGGATGCGCTGATCGCAGCAAAGCGCGGAGCCGTCATCACAGGGCATTTCACTCTGAATCGGTCATTCCGGAAGCGGCGTCGGTCGTGCACATTCCCAGCCGATCTCGTCTTCCAGGGGTGTTCATGTATCGCAACATTTCCGTCGCCGCGTTCGGCGTCGTGTTCTTCGTCAGCCAGTCAGCTACAGTTCTTTCTGCACAGCCCGGCCGAGGCGGTCGTGGCAGTGCAACGGCCATCAAGCCGGGTGAATCGTGTCCGCCAGGAATGACGGAGGTTCGGCCGCGCAGTTGCATGGCGCCCGAAATGCCCGCACCGAGTATCGTGGACTACCGTCCGAAGTCGACGCTCGTCACGTCGGCGCACATGGTGAAGACGGCCAAGTATCCGGCCATCGATTTCCATGGACATCCGCAAGGATTGCTTTCGTCGGATGAGAGCATCACGTCGCTGGGCACGTCGCTCGACAGTCTGAACGTGCGCGTCATGGTCGCGGCCGATAACATGTCCGGCGAACGACTGGAGCGTGCGATGGCGATCGTGCGTGCGTCGTCAAAAATGAAGGATCGTGTGCGCGTGCTTGCCGGGATCAACTTCTCCGGTGTTGGTCCGGGCTGGGCGGAGAAAGCGATCGCGCAACTCGAAGCGGATGTAAAAGCCGGCGCCGTCGGTGTCGGTGAGATTCCCAAGAGTCTTGGATTGTCGGTGCGCAAACCTGACGGTTCTCGGCTCAGGATCGATGATCCGGAACTCGATCCGATCTGGGATGCATGCGCGCGTCTCAAATTGCCGGTGTTCATTCACACCGCAGATCCGCAAGAGTTCTTCCAGCCGCTCGACTACTCGAACGAACGTTGGCTCGAGATGGCGCTCTTCGGTGAGCGTCGCTATCCCGCCGAAAGGTATCCAACGTTTGAGCAGTTGATGACCGAGCGTGACAATCTGTTTCGCAAACACAAGGCGACGACATTCGTTGCCGCGCATATGGGATGGCACGCAAACGATCTCGGTCGACTCGGCCGGATGATGACTGAGATGCCGAACGTGTACACGGAAATCGGTGCGGTACTCTATGACATCGGTCGGCAGCCCCGCGCGATGCGTGATTTCTTCATTCAGTTTCAGGACCGCATTCTGTTCGGCAAGGATTCGTTTCAGCCGGAAGAGTATCCGTACTACTGGCGCGTATTTGAAACGCGTGACGACTACTTCGACTATTACCGCGGCTATCATGCCTTCTGGAAGCTTTACGGCATAGATCTACCGGACAACGTGTTGAAAAAGGTGTACTTCCAGAACGCGCTGAAATTGACGCCGTTGTTGCCGCAGACGGGATGGCCGAAGTAGTGCGACGTCAATGTGCAGTGGCAATCGCGCTGTCGTGCGCGGCGGCGACGTTGTCGACGCACTCGTTGGTCGCGCAGCCCACGCCGACCACACCGACACGTCCCGCGCCGATGAGTGCGCGCAGCGGCAAGGCGCATGCAATTACAACCGCGCCGGTGATTGACGGAAAGCTGGACGAAGCGGTGTGGCGCGAAGGGGAACTGTTCAGCGGCTTCGTGCAGCGTGAGGCGCGTGAAGGCGAGCCCGCGACCGAGCGCACGGAAGTACGTGTGCTCACGGATGGCGAAGCGCTCTACATCGGCGCGTGGATGTACGATCGTGAGGCGCACGGCATTGTTGCCGGTGAGAAGGTGCGCGACGTGCTACTCACGAGCAGCGACTACTTCGCGATCATTCTCGATACGTATCTCGACAAGCAGAACGGTTTCGTTTTCGCAACGACTCCGGCGGGCATCGAGTACGACGGACAGGTGGTGCGTGAAGGCGAAGGCGGCGGCGTCATGCAATCGGGGCAGCCGCGCGCGCAAACGGGATCGATGGGTGGCTTCAATCTCAATTGGGATGGGAGTTGGAAGGTTGCGACCTCAGTCGATGGAGACGGTTGGTACGCCGAGTTTCGCATTCCATTCTCGACGCTGCGTTATGGCGCTGGTGCGCAGCAGACGTGGGGGATGAACATGGCGCGCAGCATCCGTCGCAAAAACGAAGAGGCGCTCTGGTCGTTCGTGCCACGGAATTTCTCGCTCTACCGCCTGTCGCGGGCCGGTACACTCGGCGGCATCGAGGTGCCGGTGCGCCGTGTCGCGACGGTTACCCCGTATGTGCTCAGTGCGAATTCACGCGACTTTGCCACGCAGCAACAGTTTCGTCATCCGACTGAGTTTGGTGCCGACGCGAAATACGGATTGACGCCGAGTCTCACGCTGGATCTCACGTACAACACAGACTTCGCACAGGTGGAGGTCGACGAACAGCGCACGAATCTGACGCGCTTTCCACTCTTCTTCCCCGAGAAGCGCACCTTCTTTCTTGAGAACGCCGGCGTCTTTTCTGCGGGTACGCCTCAGGCTGCAGACCTGTTCTTCTCACGACGCATCGGGATCGACACACTCGGCAATCCGGTGCCCATTCGTGGCGGTGGGCGAGTCACCGGTCGCGTCGGCGGCACGACGATCGGGTTACTGCAGATCTTTACCGACGATGTGAGTGCGACACAGCCCGGGAATTCGTATTCGGTTGCGCGTGTTACACGCGAGTTGAACAAGCGCTCTCGTATCGGTGCGATCGCCGTGCAACGCATGGGACTTGGCGATGCGACGGGCGACCACAATCGGACCTATGGAATTGATGGGCGTGTCGGTGTAAGCGATGCGTTCACCGTCGATTGGTGGGGCGGACGTACTGAATCGCCGAAGCGCGGTCACGATGATGCGGGATACAGCGTCCTTGCCTCATACAGTACGCGTGATTGGAACAACACCGCGCGCTTTCTGCAGACGGGACACGATTTCAACCCGGAAGTCGGATTCCTCAATCGGCGTGGTGGATTTCGTTACGCGGAATCCACGATCATGCGCTACGTGCGCAACTCCTCGTGGACGCATGTACGGTACTGGAATCCGCACGTGTCGTTTCGTGGCTACTACGGTCTCGATGGCTACTTTCAAAGCGGTCAAGTCCACGTCGACCTGACGGATGTGACGTTGAATAGCGGCGCACATTTCGGGCCGGAGTTGAACGTCTATCATGAAGGGCTGCAACAACCGTTCACGATCGCCAAGGGTGTCACACTGCCGATTGGGTCATACGACTATCCCGTCTACGGTTTTGACTGGGAGACGGACCCCAGTCGCTCGTTTTCAATGGTTGCGCGCGCAGATGTGGGCCCGTTCTACAACGGTACGAAGAATGGGGGACGCAGCACGTTCACCTATCGTCGGGGGGCGGCGATCACATCGTCGCTGGTGCTTGATTACAACGCCGTGCGACTCGACCAAGGCAATTTCGTACGCACGCTCATCGGCACGCGACTCGGCTACAACTTCACGCCGCGAGTGTTCGTGAATTCACTGGTGCAGTACAACAATCAGGCGCGCGTGTGGACGGCGAATGCGCGCTTTGGTTGGCTCAACACGGCGGGCACGGGACTATTCGTGGTTTTCAACGACGGCGAAGAAGCGAACTCGTTTTTCAGCTGGGTGCGCCCGCAGGCACGTTCGGTATTGGTGAAGTACACGCGACAGATCGGGACTGGCACGTAATGGAACAGTTGATCCGACGCTGTAACCCGCGCAGGCTCGCAGCCGTTGTAGGATCATCGACTGAGTCCACATTCGCTCCGGAGGGGAGATGCTCAAAAAAATCGTGATCGTAGTCATGGTGCTGCTGCTGGTGCTCGTTGGTGTCGCAAGCACGAAGCCCGATTCTTTTGCGGTCGAGCGCTCGACGGTCATCAAGGCGCCTCCGGAAAAGGTGTTCGCGCTGATCAACGACTTTCACAGTTGGGATCAGTGGTCGCCGTGGGCAAAGCTCGATACGATGACGATGAAGGTGACATACACCGGCGCAGCAAGTGGACCTGGCGCTGTGTACGAGTGGGATGGCAACTCGAAGGTCGGGCAAGGGCGCATGGAAATCACCGAAGCAACGGCGCCCAATAAAGTCGGAATCAAGCTCGACTTCGTGAAGCCGATTGAAGGACACAACGTCACCGTCTTTTCAATCACGCCTGAAGGGGACGGCAGCAAAGTCGTCTGGGACATGAAGGGACCGAATCCGTTCATCTCGAAAGTGATGGCGGTGTTCGTGAGCATGGATTCGATGATCGGCGGCGACTTTGAAAAGGGGCTCGCCAACCTGAAGACGGTCGCGGAGAAATAGTCGGTCGATGCCGAACTACGGGATCGTGTAGCGTCTGGACACCGCAGGGGACCGAGGCAGATTGTCGGGAGCGTCACAGCCGTCTCCCTGACCCCGGTTCATGCCCCAGCGCGAACTATTGGCCGCACAGCTCGCTGATCGCTACCGCCTCGAGCGCGAACTCGGGCAGGGCGGTTTTGCAGTCGTGTACCTCGCGCAGGATCTGCGGCACGATCGCCCGGTCGCGCTCAAGGTGCTGCATGACGAGGTGGCCGCCTCGCTGGGTGCCGACCGCTTCGAACGCGAGATCAAGTTCGCGGCGCGTTTGCAGCACCCGCACATCCTCGGCGTCTTCGATTCTGGGGTGATCGATGGGCGAATGTGGTTCGCCATGCCGTTCGTCGAAGGCGAGTCGCTGCGTGATCGGATCAAGCGCGAGCAACAGCTGCCCGTCAGCGATGCCGTCGGCATCGCCCGCGAAGTCGCCGATGCGCTGCACTACGCGCATCAGCACGATATTCTGCATCGCGATATCAAGCCCGAGAACATTCTCCTCTCCGGTCGACATGCGATCGTCGCGGATTTCGGGATTGCGCGCGCGTTATCGGAAGGGGAGAGCAATGGCTCGCTGACGCGCACGGGCACGTCGATCGGGACGCCGGGCTACATGAGTCCCGAACAGGCGATGGGCGAGCGCGCCCTCGACGCGCGCACTGATGTGTACGCGCTCGCATGCGTGTTGTACGAGATGCTCGCCGGTGAAGCGCCGTTCACGGGACCGAACGTGCAGACGGTGATCGCGCGCACGCTGACCGAGACACCGCGCTCGCTGCATGTGACGCGCCCTTCCGTCTCTGAAGCGCTCGACAGCGTCGTGCAGCGCGGGCTCGCGAAGATACCGGCGGACCGATTTGCTACCGCTGATGCGTTCGGCGAGGCACTTGGCGCGGCGATGATGACCGCCACGGCGGGCTCGGTGCGTGTCGCGACAGAATTGGTCCCGACGCCGGCTTCTGCCGCCATGCCGGAGATTGCCAAGGTCCCTTCGCCCTCGGTCACGGTGCCGACGAGCCTCGCGACACCGGTCGGACGTCGTACGAACATGGCGGCGACCTTCGCGATGGGGCTGCTGATCGGCGTCGGCGCGTTGTTCGCGTGGCGTTCTCGGAGCACCGGCGACACCGGCGGGCATGCGGTCGCCGTGATTCCATTCGAAAACCTCGGCGACGCCGCCGATGCGTATTTCGCCGATGGCATCACGGAAGAAGTTCGCGGTAAGCTGACCAGCGTGCCCGGACTGCGTGTGACCGCGCGCGCCACGTCCAATCAGTACCGCGGAGGCGAGAAGTCGCCGAAGGAAATCGGGGGAGAACTTGGCGTCGAATACATCCTGACGGGTACGGTGCGCTGGGAGAAGGACGCGGCGGGACAGCGCCACGTCCGTGTGTCGCCGGAACTCATCAGCACGTCGACCGGCGATTCGAAGTGGCAGAACTCCTACGATGAAGTGATCAGCGACGTCTTCAAGATGCAAACGGCCATCGCGCAGCGCGTCGCGGAGAATCTCGGCGTCAAGCTGGGCGCCGAATTGCAGGCGAGTCTCGCCGAGCACCCGACGTCAAATGTCGAAGCGTATCAGGAGTTCTTGCAGGGCGAAAAGGAAACCGAGTCGATGGGGCGCGGTGACAACCCTTCGTATCGCAAAGGGCTCACGCATTACGAGCGCGCGACGGCTCTCGACACGACGTTCGGCGTCGCCTGGGCGCGGGTAGCGCAGCTGTCCACGGAGTTCTTTTCGTTGAACGCGAACGATGATCTCGCCCACCGTGCAGAATCGGCTCTGCAGAAGGCGGTACGGTTTGCGCCGACCGACCCGATTACGCGACGCGCGACGTCACGCTATCTGCGCCTCGTCAAGAAGGACTACGCGGGTGCGCTCGCGCAGATCGACTCTGGATTGATAGTGCAGCCGAACAACGCCGATCTGCTCAGCGGCGCAAGCGGATTGGATGCGGTACTTGGACACTGGGACGCCGCGGTCGATCACGGCAAACGCGCGTACACGCTCGACCCGCGCAACCTGAACGCGGCCAGCGCCTATGCACGCATCCTGCACGGCGTGCGGAAGTACGCCGAGGCAGATGAGATGTATCGGAAGATGCTGCAACTGTCTCCGCGCAATATCTCCGCGTTCTGGGGACGTGCCACGAACTACGTCAGTATGGGTGATCTGGCCGCCGCGCAGCGGGTCACGCGCGAAGGACTCGCGTTGAACGATACGACCGAGTATGCCGCGTACTTTGCGCTGTATCAGGAGATGATGTGGCTGCTGGACGCGCCAATTCTGAAGCGTATCACGCAGATGTCTCCCGCGCCGTTCGTGCACAATCGCCAGCAGTGGGCGCTCAAGATCGGCCGCACGTGGTTGCTGCTCGGCGATACGGCGAAAGGTCGCGCCTACGGCGACACGTCGCGCGTTGCTGCGGAAGCGCAGCTCGCGAATTTCTCCGAAGATGCGCAGCTGCATGAATTGCGCGGGCGAGCGCTTGCATTGATGGGTCGCAACGCGGAGGCGATCGAGGAAGCTGAGCGGTCGCTCAAGATGCGTGAAAACACGCTCGATCGGAGCAACGGACCGTACGTCCGATATCAGGTGGCACGCATTCTGGTACAGGCTGGCGCCTACGACCGCGCACTCGACATTCTCGAGCCGCTGGTGTCCGAGAACTACTCAGATCTCACGCCCGCTTGGCTGCGGCTCGAGCCAACCTTCAAGCCATTGTTCGGTAACGCCCGGTTCGAACGCCTGACTGCGGCGCCTTTGTAGAGCCGCTGCCCCGTCCCGACGATCTGGTCGGGACAAACAGCTCCAACCAGACCGGAGACCGAACGATGAAGTTCATGTTGCTGCTCAAGGCGAGCCAGGATTCCGAAGCCGGCGTGATGCCGACCATGGAGCTGATGGTCGAGATGGGGAAGTACAATCAGGAGATGATTGACGCCGGCATCATGGTCGCCGGTGAAGGGCTCATGGCGAGCGCCAAGGGCGCGCGCGTCGAGTTTGTCGGCGACAAACGCACAGTCACAGATGGCCCATTTGCGGAGACGAAAGAACTGGTCGCCGGCTTCTGGATCATTCAGGTGACGTCCAAACAGGACGCGATCGATTGGGTGAAGCGGTGCCCGCATCCCATGGGCGGCGTGGACGCGCAGATCGAGATTCGGCAGCTGTTCACCACCGAGGACTTCGCGCCAATTCTCGAAGGCTCGCCCGAAGGACAAGCGGTGCTGGAGATGGAACGAAGATTCAATCAGTAGTTGAACAGCTGGGCTGCGCCAAGATCGAGCAACACGTTCTGTCGTTCAGCCGCCGCGCATGGCTCGTGCGCGCGCGGCGTGCACAGTAGCCTGGGCGGTATCGCCGTTCGCTGCAGCGATCACGCTGGCATGTTCAAAGAGCAACGGGTCTTCTGTATTCTGTGCCAATGCGCGGGTCATGGCATCGCCGGCGTCGCTGAGCTTACCATCGCGAAACAGTGCCCAGGCCAGAAGGTCTTCACCGTACACGTCGTAGCGTGTTTTGATGTCCGCCCGCGCACGCGCCAGCACCAGCTTTTGCTCACTGCGCGTACCATGGTCGAGCACGAAGAGCCCCCACGCGCGATGAATCGCGCCCGGCTGTTTGAGCGCGCTCACTTTCATCGCCTGCGCGTACTGCACGGTTGCTGCGCTATCGCCAAGCATGCGATACGCATCGCTGACTATACCCAGCACCGTGGGGTCAAGTTGAATTGCGATCGCACGATCCCCGTACTCGATCGCTGAACGCCACTCGCCGCGTAATGCACTCAGGTGCGCCAGCCCGGCCAGAACACGATAGTCGTCGGGGAAGATTGCCAGACCGCGATGATAGGCAGAATCTGCGGCAGCGTACTGACCAAGTCGCGCTTCGAGTTCACCGAGCCGAAAGTGAAACCATGCGCGTTGTTCGCGAGGGAGATCGTCACGATCACGAATACGGCGTGTGAGCGCGAGCAACACTTGACGCGCCGCTTCGCTGTGTCCGGTCAGCTCTTTCCATCGTGCGATCCGTGCACCAACCGAGAGATTCTGCCCGTCGTACTTCACCAACTCAAAGTGCTCTTGTGCAGCCGCGTAGTCCCCGACTTCGAGTTCGATCTCGCCAAGCATTGCCAACTGCGACGGGCTTTCCGGATCATAGTCGTGTGCTTCGCGTGCGATGTGCAACGCTTCGGAAAATGCGTGTCGTGCAAGCAGCGCCGAGACGAGCAGTCTGTACGTCTGCACATTGTGTTCGGTGCGCAGCTCGATCGATCGCCTCGCTGCGGCCTCGGCCAACGCATAGTCGGAGAAGCTGCCCGTCGCGCGAGCGCGTTGCAGGTACAGCGATGCGAGGGTTGAACGATCCGCCGCGCTCCGTGGAGCGGACTCCGCGCGATCGCGATAGAACACGATATCGAGATCGCGAATTTCGTTCTCGTCCTTGAACGCCACATTCGACGCCGACTGAAGCGCAATCGGTGTGTCCTCGTCGTCTGCGCTTTCATTATGTCGCCACCCAGACGACACGTATAGCGCAATGACGGCTACCGCTCCGGTTGACGCGAGCGCGATCCAGCGACGATGAATGGTCATGTGTGAGAGTTTCCCGAGCGCGTCGGGCCCTCCTTCAGCATCGAAGAGAAGGCCCGCTGCGCAGGAGATTAGTGTGCGGCCGCGAGATACGGGAACGCGGGCATGAACGGCGTATCGTTGTTGCCGACGTTGTCAGTGCACAACGGCAGTGTGAACGGTGCGCAAAATGCCGACGATTCGTTGCTGAGGAAGGTGCTGAAGATTGCCGTCAATCCAACGTCGACGACATCGTCGGTCAACTTGCGTCCGCCCCAACCACCGGACAATGCCCACGACAACCAACCTGCGGTGCTCGGGCTCTTGGTCGCGTCGACGACAAGCATGTCCGGATAGAGCACGCTACCCAATGTGGTTGCAAGTGCCTGCGGACGGCCAAAACTTGTTACGAATGCTTCTGTCTGCGGACGGAACGTCGCCGTGTTGTACGGCTGCGTCTTGTTGTACGCATCGTGATTGGCCTTGACGATCGTAACCTCGGAGACGAGCGGGTTGCCGAGGAATTCAACTTGCTCATAGATGATCTGCGTGATTGGAATGCTCGACGTTCGTGCTGATACGTCGGC
>JBKJTE010000205.1:0-6547 GCA_046590495.1 Gemmatimonas sp.
CGCGAACGGTGCCGAGCATTTGCAGAAGCGCTGCAGACGGTCAACATCCTCAAGGACGTGGCCGTCGATGCAGAAAAGGAAAATTCGATCTACGTGCCGGAAGAATTGCTGCGCGCATACGGCAGCACGCAGAGTCGCATTCTCGCGCCCGAGCTCGTCGCCAAAAACCGCGAAGCACTGACGCAACTCATTCAGCTGGCGTGGCACGACCTCGAAGAAGCGCGCAACTACCTGCTGCTCATTCCCCGACGCGCGGTATCAATCCGACTGTTCTGCATGCTTCCGCTCTTGCTCGCCTACGCAACGCTGCGCGATCTCGTGCAAAGCACGGCGATGCTCAGGCCCGGCGGTTCAGTCAAAATTTCGCGTAAGGAAGTGAAGTCGTTGCTGATGACGGGGGCGGTGCTGGTGATGAGCAATTGGGCGGTGAGACGACTGGTGGAACGGGTCAGGCTCCGCGCGTTTGAGCTCGCGATCGCGTAGGGAACTGCTCAGTTTTGGGTTTGCTGAGTGGTTAGCCCTTCCTGCTCGTCCCCGCCCCCAGCAACGCCTTCGTCACCTGCCCAAACACCGAATCCGGCGCTTTCATCCCGCCGTGCTCCAACTCATCCAGCAGCTGTTCCGTCCGCAGTCTCACGCGCGACAACGTCCGCTCGTACGCGCCCTTGATCGCGCGCCACACCCCGTAACCAGCGCCCACCTGCACGGCGCCGAGCACGCCCAACCCTGCGAGAATACCAGCCGGGTTCGTCGCGTTCGATGCGGCGACCATCGTCGCCACCGATAGAGTTCCGAATACCAGCGCATTCACGCCGACAACCAGACCGAGTGCAAGATTTCGTTGCGCGCGACGCGCCGCGCTCAGTTCGACGTCAAATCGCACAACGCTCTTTGTTTCGTCGATCGGCGTGACGGTTGCAATGAGTTGATCCACACGCACCAGATCGAATCGACGCCCGCCTGCGCCAAACGCCCGCAGTGCATTGCCGATCGGATCGTGTCGCGGCTCCCAACTCGTGCGCTGCGGCGTCTTGCGGCGCACCGCGAGTCCTTCCATGCGAGGCAACCACGCGTCCAATCGGGCCTGCACGTCCGTCGCGTTGCCCGGCACGACACGCTGTGCATCCACCAATGCAGTGCCGAGTGCGTCGAGAATCGGTCCGCTGTCCGGTGCGTCGAACGCGATACGCGCGCGTTCTTCTGCGAGTGCCTGTCGAAGGTGTTGCGCATCGATACCAACCTCGCGCGCAACTTCCATCAGTCGGCTCTCGGAGATCGCTTCGCTCGGCTCACCTGACACGCCCTGCAGTTCAGTCGCGCGCGCGAGCACGCGCTCAAGCGCGTCGCGCGGAATCGCGTCCCGGGGGATCGCCGGCTCGTCAGCCATCAGATGCCACCAAGCACGATATCGATCTGTCGCTGCAAGCCATCACGAATGACGACGGGCACATCGTAAATCCTCGAGAAAAGCGTCTTCACGTCCGCCACGTTGGCGCGCACTCCTGATTGCGCCAGATAAAAGCGCATGTACGAGTCAACGAGTTCTGGCGCGATCTTCTCCAACAACATCGCACCGGCGCGCACCTGCGCCAACGATACATACCGATCCGCGGTGCCAGCGCGTTGTTCCGCTGGTGTCGTGTGCTCGGCGATTACGCCATTCACCAGCGTTCCAGTCAGTTCATGTGCGAGAACCAGAATCACGTCCTTCGCATCGGCGATACGATCAGGAAACGGCACCGCAATTACCGTTTGTCGATCACGACCAACACCAGCACGCCCTTCGCCGGCAACCGGAATCGATAACAACACATCACCATTCCGCTGACTGGTGTTCGTCAGAAAACGCTGAAATCGCGCGCGGTACACCTGCTGCCACAGCGAGTCGACTGCCGTTACAACCGCACTGCGCGACCGCACCAATCGCGAATGCTCGGCGTTGAAAAACCGCGACTGCTCATCGTCAACACCGGTGATGAACAGGCGCAACCACTCGCGATCAGCCGCCGTCGAAAAAATCGCTGCAAACGGATTCACCGCACCATTTCCGTTTCGGGACGAACCGGCATCGCGCGCAAGAAACTGTTCGGCAGCTGCATGCATCGCATCCCAGTTCGGAAATTCGAACGCGATGAACTGCGCCTGCAGATAGTTCGGTGATGCGGCCAAGCGCTTCGCCAGGGTTCCGCGATTCACATCCAGTGACGTCAGCACATTCGAGCGGTTCTTCACCACCGTCATCGAATCGCGATAGCCGCGTCGGTAAAGCGGTACGCGCACCGTGTCTTCACTCACCAGCGCGAACGAGTGCAGCCACAGGTCGACATGCTCCGCCGTCTTGATCGGCCACTGGGCCAGCGTTGGTCGGGCACTGGGCGAATCCGGCGTCGGTCGTGACGACGCGCGCGGACGCACTGGAGCGGTTGACGTCGGCTGCGTCCGCGTTGGTTCGTTCGCAGGCGATGGCGCGCCAACGGGAATCGGCTGCGCGCACGCAGCGAACGCGCACGCGGCCAGCACGTACGCCGCCAGCACGCACGCCGCACGCGTTGATGCCGCGACGCCAACCGGCGCACGTGGGACACGTGAAGTTGCGAACGGAATTTTTGTGGGAGCGACGTGCGACGTCGGCGTGACGGGGAAAGGCATGGCTACAAGATCATCAGTGAACAGCGGCGGGAGGTAGCGCGCAGACACGCGCAGCTCGCCGGAGCGGCGATGATCTGTACCCGCTAACTCGCCGCGCGCTTCAATTGGACGGGCAGATCGGGCAAGTCCGCGCTCCGGCCGCAGGTCACGCAAAAACGCCACGTAGTCTCAAGCTCCGTACTGCACGCCGGGCACTGACGTTTTGTCTGATCGAGCCCGCAGTGCGGACAGAACGTCACTTTGCGTTCGTCAGGGAGGCGTCCGCCACAATAGCGGCATCCTGCACCACGCGTTTTGGGCTTGCTCGTGCCCGCCGCTGACGCGCAACTCGCCGCGGACCCGGTTTCGGCGCGCACCACCGGGGCTGCCACCGCATGCAACGGCGACCGTCCACCCGCTCCAATCGCCGCATCGGGCGACAGGGACGCGGCCTCAAAGGCTCCGCTCACGCGCTCGACACCGACCTGGTCGGCCAGCGCCCCAAGCGTCAGCGAAGTCCCCGACCAGCTTCGCACCAGCGCGATCGTTGGCGATGGCGAAGTGAGTGCATGACGGCACGCCTGCTTCAGGTCGGCGTCGGTCTCCACGTACGCACGCTCCCCACTCACCAGCCGCAAGACTGTGCGTTCCCACGCGTCCGCACTCGTGTCGGCCATCTCGCGACGCGCCTCACGATAGGGCAACAACCGCTCTTCCAGATCGGTGAGCGTGAAGCCGCGTTCGCGCAGCTGCGGATGGAGCTGGCGGATGGTGCGAACGAGACGAAAGGCGAGCCGATCGAGATCGTCCATTGAGCGTGCCGCTGTGGTCACCGCTTTTCCGCCTGGACCATTTGGGCGTCAACATCACCGCTCACCATGGCGCGACTCTTCCCGCCGATCTGTTCGACCATGCGTTCGGCGATGTTCTGATCGTGGAGGTGCGCATCCTTCCAGCCATAGCCGTACCCTATGGCGACGCCGAGCCCGAGAATGAGGATGAACTTGAACATGATGTCGTGGGATTGGTCGGCGTGAGCGCCAGTGGACCTACCCAAACCGACGCACGATTCACCCCCCGCGTAACGCTCCCTCACTCAAGGGAGGCGCCGCGACAAATCGACTCCGGTCAGGGAATGGCGCGATCGGCGGCTGTTTCTTTCCGGCCCGCACAGGCTGCGCCGCCATCCACTCGTCAAACGATGACGGTATCAGTCCCTCCGTCTCGCTCTGGTCGGCCGCGGCGCGGGTCGCGAGATGATTCGCGTATTCGTTCTGCGGATGCCCTGCGTGCCCCTTCACCCACGCCCACATGCACTCGTGTTTCGCGATCACCTCAACCGCTTCCTGCCACAGCTCCAGGTTTTCAACGGCACCGTCCTTCCGTTTCCACCCGCGGGCAATCCAGCCACGCACCCACGACGTCATTCCGTCGACGATGTAGCGCGAGTCCGTGGTAAAATGGATCGAGAGCGTGTTCCCCTTTCGGGAAAGCGCTTCGACGGTGTCGATGACCGACCGCAACGCCATCCGATTGTTCGTCGTGTTCTTCTCTGAAGCCCAGAGGTCGAAGCGCTGGATCGGGCCGTCCCCTTTCTTGAACTCAACCAGCGCACCAAAGCCGCCCGGCGTGTCCCCTTCTTTCCCGTTGCCGAGACATGACTCGTCGGCGTACACGGAGACGAGCGGGTAATGCGCGCTCATCGGATCACCTCGATCGCGTCCAGCTCGTCTATGAAGAGCTCCATCCGCTGACCGGTGGACGGGTGACGCGCCAGGATCACCTCGCGGCCGTTCGCGAGTTTGAGCCGCTCGGGGATGACGAGAAACTCCGTCCCGCGCCGCCGGAAGGACATGCGCCTCCCGTCGACGATCGCCCGCTCAAGCCGATCGTAGTCTGCTACCGACATTGCTGCCATCACTCTCCTCTAGCGTCCCCACGATGCGCACACCTGCTCGAGAACCGAAGTCGCTTGTTCGATCTGCTCGCACTCCACCCACTCCTCGGCGGAGTGTGCGCGCGCAATGTCTCCCGGGCCGAAGCAGAGCGCCGGGATCCCGGCCGCATTGAACAGCGCTGCATCGGTCCAGCACGATAACCCTTCGACCGTGCCTTCAAGCGCGTGCTGCTGTGTTGCCGCGACGACGGCACGCGTCAGTGGCGCGTCCACCGCGAGATCGCTTGGCGGCTGCGCGCAAACCAATGACACGCTGGCTTGAAACGTAGGACGGGTGCGCGACAGTTCAGCGCACAGCGCGCTGATCTCGTCGACAACAGACTCCGTGGTTTCGCCGGGAATCGTGCGTCGTTCGATGCGCAACGTGCACTTGTCGGCATAGGTAGACCAGCCTGTTCCACCGGAGATCATGGCGGCGTGCAACGATGGTCTGCCCAGCAGATCGTGCGTGCGTCCGGTGAGGACATCGAGCTCGAAACGATCGAGTGCCGAGAGCAGCAGGCCCGCATGCCGCACCGCATCGACGCCGACGTCATACCGACTGCCGTGCGCCGCCTGACCGCGCACCACGACTTCGATCCACGCAAATCCCTTGTGCGCGGGGCACACGCACAGTCGCGTCGGCTCAGTGATGATCGCGCCCGACGCACGCAGTCCGCCATCAATCAATGCGCGCGTTCCGATCGACTCGTATTCCTCGTCGCACACCGCCGCGATGATGATCTCGCTCGAGAGCGAGCCGCGCGCGGCTGCGCGTGCGGCGGCCACACACATCGCCGCGATACCGCTCTTCATGTCGCTCGACCCGCGTCCGAACAGATTGCCGTCGCGCAGTGTGGGTGAGAATGGCTCGTGGCGCATACCGTCGGTGCCAACGACATCGAGATGACCATTCAGCACGAGCGGCGAACGCCCTGTCGGTCCAATGCGCGCGACGACGTTGGGCCGACCGGGCGCGACATCTTGCACCGACACGGCAAAGCCCCAGGCGCTCAGCACATCGCCAAGAAAACGTGCGCATGCAGTCTCTCCAGGCGCACCCGGCACGAGGCTGGGATTGCGGGAGTCGATCGCGACAAGCGCTTCGGTGAGCGCGACTGGGTCGAGCGAGATGCGTGTATGCACAGGAGTGGGAGCGGTTTTGGAGCTTACCGCCAAGCGCGTCACTGCGGCAGTGCGCCTTCGAACGCGCGATCAGTCTTCGCGCATTTCTGACTGCAGCTCCATGTCCGTGTCTACGTGCACGCGCACGCCCTCGCGGGCGACGGTCCACGGCAGCAGCTCTCCCCATTCCGCGACGGCCTTGCTGACGCGCGCGGCCGCATCGTGAGGAGCAAAGACGATCACGCAGCCACCCCCTGATGCGCCGAGTGCTTTCACACCGATTGCGCCCGCACGACGCGCTGAGTTGACCAGCGCTTCGATTCGAGGCGTCGTGATGCCCGGATGGAGCGCGCGCTGGTGCACCCAATGCTCATCAACAAGCGCGGCAAGTGCATCGACATCGGTGTTCGCGAGCGCGTCGCGCATCTGCATTGCGAGCGACTTCATGCGATCGAGCGCGTCAAGCACGCGCGGCTCACGATCCCGGTACGCGTTGAGCACGGCGGAGATCGTAGTCCCCGAAATGCGCGACTCGCCGGTGTACACGAGCAGGCAACGCGACTCGAGCGATCGGATCGCCTCATCCGACAGCGGGATGCGCTCGGCGGTTGTCGCTCGCGCGAAGGTGATGCCGAGTGCGCCGCCAAACGCGGCAGCGTAGTGATCCTGACGACCACCGGCGACCCCCATCTCTTCCACCTCCACCGCTCGGCTCCACTCAGCCAGTTCCGGCGCACCGAGCATGCGCCCCTGATGAGCGGCGCACGCGGCCGCCAGTGCGACGCCAGCTGCGGACGAGCCACCAAGCCCAGCGCCGACCGGAAAGTCGGAGGAGAGCGAGACGGACTGGACGGCGGG
>JBKJTE010000089.1:0-28337 GCA_046590495.1 Gemmatimonas sp.
CGTCGGTGTGGGCACCGTCCTCGGAACCGGTGCCGGGAGTGGAGCCCGCACCGCTTTCGGCGGCAGCGGCGGCGTCTGTGCGTCGAGCACCTGGTGCGGGACACACAGCGAATAGCCGCACGCGAGCATCACCGCGAATGTCCGCTTCAAACGTGACGTCATGGGCATGGTGGATCCGGGTGTGACAGCAGATGTGGCAGTAGATATGGAGGTCATTCGTCGTCTCCGTGAACGGTCAGCTCTTCACGACGGGTCGCAGCCGTCATAACGGCGCGCACACGCGGAAGCAGATTGGTTTCGCGCATCGTTTCAGTTGGTGCACTGCGCACTTCGGGAGCAGACGTGCCGCGCGCATCGATGATCTGCATCAACACAAGTTCAAGATCCTGCAACAGCGCTCGTGTGCGATCGTCGCGCAGCGAGGGTTCATCCAGCAACAACCGCGTCGTGCCGAGCAGTTCACGCGCCCACGACGTGACATCGGGTTCAGGGCCCTGTTTCGGATCGCGATCCCGGACGGCCGTGAGCAGCGCAACCGTGCGTACGAGATGTTCTTCCATCGCCACTCGTGCCGGTGACGCCATCGAGTCGGCGAGCTGCGCCATCGAATGTGCCGTCGGCGCTTCACGGCTCGGCATCACATACCGTCCGATCGCTATCCCCCCGACAAGCACCGCGGCAACTGCGGCAATACCGCGCCAGCGCCCAACACGCCGTACCGATCCCCGATCCCCGATCCCCAATCCCCTATCCCCTGCTCTTGCCGCGCGACGCTGCTCGATGCGTTTCCACATCATCTCGCGCGGGACTTCGACTTCATCGCCAATTTCACGAGCGAGCGTCGCCATCCACGGCTCGAGCATCGTGAGGTCGTCTTCCGGCGATGGTTCGTGTGGCTGCTGTGTTTCGTCTTTCATGCGAGCTCCGTTCGTGCAAATGGCGCAAGGGCCGTCCGCAACTTTTCTCGTGCACGTGAGAGCTGCGACTTGCTGGTGCCAACAGCGACACCGAGTGCTTCACTGATCTCTTCGTGCGTATAGCCTTCCACATCGTGCATCACGAACACGCGCCGAGTCCCTTCGGGGAGTGCATCGATCGCGCTCCGCATGCGTCCTTTCAGATCCGGTTCGCCTTGCACCGGCCAGCGCCCCACGTGGTCCGCCTCCTCGATGGGCGCCGCGTACGCATCGCGTCGCTTCAGCGTCCTGAGCCCGTTGAGCGTGACCGACACCGCGATGGCGTGCAGCCAACTCGACAGGGCGGACTCACCGCGGAACTGTCCGATGCGTTCGAAAGCGCGAACGAACGTGTCCTGCGTCCAGTCCTGTGCAAGATCCGTCCGCCCACTCATGCGGTAGATGAGTCGGTACACACGATCGACATGCCGGTCGTAGAACTCGCGTTCTGCGATGGCATCGTTCGTCTGCAGTCGGGCGAGCAGTTCCGCATCACTCACGGAGACGCTGCCGGGTGTCGGTCGGGGTGGTTGCGCATGCATGTGCAGGTGAATGACAGCACGGCGGCCCAAACGGTTGCATTCCAATGAGGACGCTGGTTCCGAGGCCGGGCAGTAAAGGCAAAAAAGGCCACGAATTACGCGAATGGCACGAATACTGATCGAGCCGAGGAGAATCGTCTTCGCGGTCGCTCGAGGTCTATTCGCGCCATTCGTGTGATTCGTGGCCGCTTTACTGTTTTTTCGATGGCGGCTCCGAGCGGGCGCATGACTCCGCTCGGGATTGCTGCCCAACGACTTATGCCGTCTCCGCTCTTGGCACCGCCACATGCTCCCCACGTTGGGGAACGGCGATCGGTTGCGCAGGGCCTTGGTTCAGCAGGCGCGCGTTCGTTTCGGTGAAGACCTTGGTGATGAAGCGCTGACCCTCGCCGATGCGCTCCACTTCCAGTCCGATGGATTCCACCGACTCGCTCAGCATGTCCAGTTTTTCCTGCACTTCTTTGGGCACCGGCGCGACGACGGTGGCACCGCGTTTCCAGATCCGTCGCGCATAAGCAATCGCGATCGGCATGAGGACAGCGATCGTGAAGACGATCGGGATCGCAATGATTTCGTCGGGAGGGCCCGACCGCTGGTACGGCGGTGGCTCGACCACCGCGCCAGGAATGGCGGCCGCGTTTGCCACGGCCTGGTCGGCCCCGGCGATCTGTTGATCGGTCGCCGAGATTCGAGCGTCTAGGTCCTTGATGCGGGCCGTGATTCCGGCTTTCGCCGCGTCCGCCGTTCCGTCGTCGGACAGTTCGCGTGTCAGGTCCTGTCGCTTTCCCTCGAGCGATTCCAGCTGGTTCCGCAACTCCTTCCGCGAATTCTTCGCCGCTGTGTAGACGTCGGCGGCGCTCGCATTTCTGGTTATCTGGGAGACTTCTGTAGCCGCTCGCGCGGGCGCTGGTTGCTGCATGCGAAGATCCGGACAAAGTCGCGACAAAAATCGCCACTGAGGGCGACGCTGCGGGCCGTACGCCGAGCGCGACGGTCGCGTTTCATGAACTCATTGCCCATTCGTCTCGCCGCTCGCCGAGACTGAGACGCCCCAGACTCTTTCGCACGGACGGTTCTACGGGCTAAGGTCTCTGAATGTTCGCCCACTCGCTGCCATTCCGCCACGCGCGCGCCAGCGTCGTATCGGTGCTTGCGGCAATCGCGCTGGTTGCGTGCCGACCCTCTGGTCGCCTGGCCAACCCGCCGGTCGTCGCGCCAACACCGGCACCTGTTGCTGCGCCGATTGCGATCGATCCGCTTGGGCCCTTGGGCGAGCTTCCCGTCCCGCTCTTCGGCGCGCGTCTGCCGGAGGCACTGCCCGACACCACCTTCTGGCGCATGGTGACCTCATTCTCGGAACCTGGCGGCTATTTCCGCTCTGAGAATTTCGTTTCGAATGAGCTCGCCCTTCAACACGTCGTCTCACGGCTCAGGGCCACCGTCCTGCCGGGTGGCGTGTACGTCGGTGTGGGCCCGGAACAGAACTTCACGTACGTGGCCGCACTCAGGCCGCGCATCGCGTTCGTCGTTGATATCCGTCGACAAAACCTGTTGCAGCATCTCTGGTACAAAGCGGTGTTCGAACTCTCGCCGACACGCGCGGAATTTCTTTCGCGTCTCTTCGCACGCGCGCTGCCGGCCGGGATCAGCGCTGACGTCAGCGCCGATTCGTTGGTCGGAATTCTCGCACGCACACCTGCAGACCCTGCACAGTTCCGTCGCACCTTCGTCGAAGTACGCGACCGATTGCTCAACGCGCACGGCTTTTCGCTCGACTCCACCGATCAGTGGACGCTGCGCTACGTCGACAGCGTCTTCGCCGCAGACGGCCCGAATCTCAACTACTCGTCGGGGAGCAGCGGTGGCGCTGGTGGCGGAGGCAATTTCATGCGCATGCCGACGTTCGGCCAAGTCGCAGCCGCCACCGACGAAACAGGCAAAAATGTCGGGTTCCTGGGAAGCGAAGCGCAGTACGCCGTAGTGCGCGATCTGCAGCGTCGCAATTTGATCGTGCCCGTGGTCGGAAATTTCTCGGGGCCAACTGCGCTGCGCACCGTTGGGAGCTGGCTGCGTGAGCGCGGGGCGCGCGTGAACGTCTTTTACACGAGCAATGTCGAGCAATATCTGTTTCAACAGGGCGACGACTGGAATCGCTTTTATGCCAACGTCGAAACGATGCCGCTCGACACGAACAGCAGCTTCATCCGGTCAGTGACTAATCGTCGTGGCGGTGCACCGCCGACTCAATTCATGATGGGGCAGTTCACGTCGTCCATCCTCGAGATCGTGCTTGACGCGCGAAATGGCGGCGTGCGCGGATACGGCGACGTGATCGGTCGGTCGCGCTAGCCCCCCCCCGCAGCCCCCTTGTCGTTGCGAGTAGGTTGCCACCTCCACCATCGCAACGAGCGCTTCTTGGGTCCTTGGTCCGCCACTCTGACATCGGTCGCCGTCGTATCGGGGCTGCCTCTGCTTGTGTCGTTGCTGCTGGCGCGACAGGAGACGCTGCTTCGTCGCGTCCTCCCGCAGCTGACCGCCTTCGGTGCGGGCGCCGTGTTCGGCGCGGCCGTGGGCCACCTGATCCCCGAATCGCTGCAGGCCGGACAGTCTTACCTGTCAGTCTCGGCCGGCGTCATCGCCGGCTATCTCCTGTTCTGGGTGATTGAACTGCTACTGGCAAAACACGACCACGCGCACGCACACGGGATCGCGCTTGGCGCTCCATCGGCACACGAAAGCGACAGTAGTGAAGCAGAATGCGTCCACTTGAACCCAACGCCCGAGCATTCTGCGGCGGTGGCTCGGTCGCGCGCCCTGGTGCCGATGACGTTTTTCGGCGATGCCGCGCACAACCTCGTCGATGGTGTCCTGATCGCGGCCGGCTTCCTGACCAACCCATCGGTCGGGATGCTCACGCTGATCGCGGTCAGCCTCCACGAACTCCCCCGTGAGCTTGGCACCTTCAGTCTGTTCGTGCACGGCGGCATCCGCCCCATGCGCGCGGTCGCGTACAACCTGCTGACCGGGATTGTGGCAATGGTCGGGGCCACGCTCACACTGGTGATCGGGACCCGGGTCGCCGAGCTGGTGGTGTACCTGCTGCCCGTGGCCGCCGGGACATATCTCTACATCGCACAGGTGGTCGGCCGGGCGTCGCTCCACGACCGGCATCGGGAGCCGGCGCACTGGTGGAGGCTCGGCTGGGCGGGGCTTGGCGCGGTGGTGGTGGTGGTGGTGAGGGCGTGAGGGGGTGAGGGGAGTCGAGACTGGAGACTCGAAACTGACAGCTTTGAGTGGTGAGTTTGAGTCACGAGTACCCAGTCACAACCCGCGGTGGAGCCGAGCATGGCGGTTCACCGGCAACTCGAAACTCGAACTGCCAACTCGCGACTGAGTGGTTGGCCCCAGCGCAGCCGCCCCGGATTCCCGCCCAGCACTTGCCCCGTCCCCCCGCCTCTGTCATCCTTCCATGCTTGGCTCGATGTCCGCGATATTGGCGGCCGAGCATCCCCTTATGGACGCGCTTCCGCCGGCAATGGCAGCGCACGCTGGAGAAGCACATGGCTAAAGCAGGCATTCATCCGCCGTACCACCCGGTCGTTTTCAAGGACTCGTCCACCGGTACCACGGTGATCACGCGTTCGACGATGACCAGCGAGCAGACCATCAAGATGGAAGACGGGAACGAATACCCGCTTATCCTTCTCGAAATCACGAGCGACTCGCATCCGTTCTACACCGGCACGCAGCGCCTCATCGACACGCAGGGTCGCGTCGACAAGTTCAAGAAGCGCTACAACCGCTAAGACGGGCGACTACTCGCCAGGTGGTGCCGTTCCGGTCAACACGCCGGTCACGGTCAGCACCACGACGGCGAGCACAAGCTCAGTGAATACAGTATTCCACGACGGCGCGCGCTCTTTGAGCACGCGCCGTCTGTGCATGTATCCTAACGCCAGCATTACGAACACCAGCGCCAGTTTGCCGCCAAGGAGTAGTCCGTAGTCGCTCGTGGCCGCAAGTGCAAACGACGTCGGTGTGGCCGCGCCTTGATTGAGCGGCGCGAGTTGCAGCCGACGCCATCCGGCAACAACGCCGGTGACGACTACCAACGGTGCGGCAACGGTGGCGAGGCGACTGAACGACTCCCACTCAGGCCGGAGGTGCGGGGTCAATCGCCGCCATTGTACCCACGCAAGAAGCGCGAGTCCGCCCAACCACGCGCCAGCGCTGAGTACGTGGAGCGAATCCATAACGCGCGCGAGTAGTGGGAGCGCATCGTCCGCGGCAGCGTGGCCAAGTCCACCCATTGCACCAGCGAGGCAGACCGCCGCAACGGTACGCAACGCCGTGGGGAGCCGCATCACTGTGACGCTGGTGCCGACAAAGGCAGCCGCGATCAATACGAGCCAGCCGCGTCCCCATGTGGTCGAAAGCAACATGGAGAGCGAATCCAGACTCGGATCGAGCTCCATCTCGCGCGCTTGCAGAAGCATCAGCGCAAGCGTGGCGACAAATGCGAGCGTCCACCCTATCAGAATGAGCGCGTGTGCCCCGTCTTTGTCCGTGCCATCGCTCTCGAGAAGTGGCCGACGTGCAAGCGCCAGCGATGCATCGCCAACCACGATCATCGCGCCCAGATACAAAAACAGGCGCGCGATCGCGGCCGGTGTCATGAAGAACGCCCGCTACTTCGCGGCGCCGACGGTGAATGCAATCGTGCCACGCACCACGTGCCCGTCTTTCGACATCGTCTTCCACGTCACCTTGTACGCTCCATTCGCGAGGGCCTTGGGGATCAGTGCAACGAGCGGCGCGTCCTTGGCGTGATCGCGCGTCACGGGTGATGTAGCGACGAGAGCGCCCGTTGCTGTGGCGAGCGAGATCCTGGTGGCGGGGACTTCGGCCGGCTCAGACAGCCAAAGACGCACGGCATCAGGTGACTTGGCGAGCACCGTGTCGGCCGAAGGAAACGCCTTCACCAAGCGGAGATGACGCATCGCGCCGCTCCGTGAAGCAGTGACGGTGACAGCGGTCACCGCCGCGAGTGCGAACAACACAACTCGTGAACGGGCCAGACGGCGAAGGTTCATCGGAATGTCCAAGGGGTGGCGAAGCGGCAGTGCCCTGAAAAGTACTGTGTGGTTCGGGGTTCACTATTACTACCCGCTTACTACTCGATTGCTACTCGCGGTGCCGGTGTCTGCTCCACCAGTCCCGGTGCAACCTTAACGGTTGACCACCGCAGCTCGCTGCAAAAGCATCCAGCGCGACAACAGGTCGCCGACTGCGTAGCCGAGTAGCGCAGCGACCACGGTGTCGCTGAGAAAGTGCGCGACGGCCATGACTCGCGTCAGCGCACAACCGGCGGCAAGCAGATACCAAAGCCACCACGCACGGGGAAAGAGCCGCGCCATTGCCGTCGCACCCGCGAACGCGACGAGTGTGTGACTGCTCGGCATCCCCAGTCCCCCATTCGTGAAGGGATGATCGCTGAACGCACGGAACGCATATCCGAACGTCTCAGCATCAGGACGCAGTCGACGCACCAGCAATTTGAGCACTTCGGCGACAGCACCGCCGAGTGTTGGAGAGAGGATGATGAGACCACCTCGCCAGCCCCAGCTGCGCTGAGGACGATCGTGTGTCCAAAGCCCGATCGCGATGATCAGCCAGGTTGGTAGATAGCCGAAGGAGCGCAGCAGGCGCCCCCAGTCTCGGTCGTAGACTTTCTGGTCGCGGAGCCCACTCCACGCACGCTGATCGAGCAGGTGGGCCGCGACAACAAGGGCGAGCGCTATGGCCAGCGGGACAAGCCACGAGCTACGCGCAGCGACCGACGTTCGCGCAGCGGCGCCGGCGTGGGATTCGGATGCGCGAGGAGAGGTCGACATCGACGCGAAATCAATCGTGGGGCAACCCTGCACGCCACCGTTGAGGGCGGGCATATTTGACGGATGGAACGGAAGAGGGGAACGTGGGCTTCGATCTCACGCGTGCTTCTCGCGATGGTCTTCGCGGTGAGTGGGTGTGGCCTCGATAGCGGGTTGCATGGCGTCGCGGTGAAGCCGCCACGCGAGATGCCGACGTTCGAGTTCATGCGCGCCGACGGTTCCGTGTATCGCACTGCGGCCGATACAGTGCGTCCCATGGTGCTTTTCTTCGGCTACACACACTGCCCCGATGTCTGCCCCACGACACTGATGGATTGGAAGCGGGTGAAGCAGGAACTCGGCAAGGATTCTTCGCGTGTACGGTTCGTCTTTGTGACCGTCGATCCGCAACGCGATTCGCGGGAGATCGTAGACACGTATGCAAAGCAGTTCGATCCGTCGTTTATCGGTCTATCGGGCGATTCGCTGACGACGGTGCGCATTCAGGAAGCATTCGGTGTTGCGTCGATTCGTGATTCAACGACGAGTGCGGCCGGATACTTGATGAGTCATTCGTCGCAGGTGTTTCTCGTGGATCCTCGCGGTCGACTGGTTGTGCTGTATGCCTTTGGTACAGGGTGGGACGCCCTGCTCGCCGATCTCAAGCAACTGCTTTGATGACGCGCTCGATCGTCGCACCAGCGGTTGCATCACCCACTGCATCACCGACTGCATCACGTAGCATCGCGTGGGTCGCGCTCGTCTGTCTTGTTGCGTTGGCGGCGTGTTCTTCGTACGACGTTCCGAAGGACGGACCGTTGCGTGTGACGGATGCGTGGGCGCGCGCGACGAATGTCAGCGGCACGGGTGCGATCTACCTCACGCTTGAGAACGCCGACACAGCCGCCGTGATGATTCGCGGTGCGGGAACGCTGATTGCGGCCGCTGCTGAATTTCACGAGACTGCGAAAATGCAGGGGATGGCAGGGATGACCCACATGACGAGACTTGATTCCATCCCGATTGCGCGTGGTGCAACGTTGACGATGCAACCGGGTGGACTCCACATCATGCTGATCGACCTCAAGATGGCGATCGCACCCGGCGATACGGTTCCTCTCGTGATTCAGCTGGGCGACGGTCGTACGACCAGCGTGGAAGCTGTCGTGCGCGAGAAGTAGGCGGCAACCCGGCATGCGTCGACTGTTCCTGCTGGTCGCGGTGGTTGTCTGCTCCGGTGCGTTAGCCTGGCTGACGTGGCCGCACCCCGATATCGAGATCAAGGTTGAACGTGGTGGCGTTGCTACCATTGTCGATCGTTTTGGCCGACAGACGCCGCTGGGCGATACCGTTTTTGTGCGCGGTGGTGGTGCCCGCCGGACACTACGTGTCGTCAATCGCGACACGATAACGCACCGTTTGGCGATGTTCAGCGCAACCGCGGGCGACCGACGTGACTACACGGTGCCGGTCGGCGTGTATGGTGGCTACTGCTCTGCGCATCCGAGTTCAAAACATCTGACCTTTGTCGTGCGATGACCTGGACGATGCCGGATGAACAGCTGCGTCCGATGAGCGAAGTGCTTGAGGAAGAGCTCAGCGCACTGCAGACAGCCGGATTGCGTCGAACGCTCCGCGCAGTGCAGGAACGTCGCGCGGGCACAGTGCTTTTTCAGGGTGAGCGCGTCGCCGACTTTGCATCCAACGACTATCTCGGTCTCGCATCGGATCATCGCGTTGCGCGCGCAGCGACGGCAGTCTTGCAGGCAGAAGGCACCGGCGCGGGTGCGGCGCGTCTGATTTCGGGGAACCACCCGGTTCACGAGACGCTCGAGCGCGAACTCGCACGCTTCAAGCAGTGCGACGCGGCACTGCTCTTCCCGTCCGGCTACATGGTGAACATCGGCGTCATCCCCGCACTCGTTGGCGGAGACGACGTGATCTATTCCGACGCACTCAATCATGCGTCGCTCGTTGATGGATGTCGTCTCGCCAAGGCAACCATGCGTGTCTTTCCGCACGGCGATATCGAGGCGTTACGTGCCCTGCTCGAAGCGGACCGTTCGCACTTTCGTCGCGCGTTGATAGTGGTCGAAGGGATTTTCTCGATGGACGGCGATCTCTTTCCGCTCGATGCGCTCGTGCCACTGGCACGCGAGTTCAATGCGTGGACGTATGTCGACGACGCGCACGGCAGCGGTGTCCTTGGCGCAGACGGACGCGGCACACTTGAACACTTCGGCGTGTCGGGTCAAGTCGACATCGTCGTTGGAACACTCGGTAAGGCGCTCGGCACGTCGGGCGCGTTCGTTGCCGGGTCGCATGCGCTGATCGAGTTTCTGACCAGTCGCGCGCGTTCGTTCATTTTCACGACGGGAACACCGCCCGCACTCGCCGCGGCGACGCTCGAAGCATTGCGCATCGCACAAGTGGAACGGTGGCGTCGCGAATCGGTTCGCGCGCGCGCACGACATCTGCGCATCCGCCTGCAGCACAACGGCCGCCTGGTCGCGGGAATCGAAGACGGGCACATACTGCCCATTCTCGTCGGCGACCCGAATCGGACGATGCAGGTGGTCGCCGACATGCGCCGACGTGGCTTTCTGATTGGCGGCGTGCGTCCGCCGACTGTTGCACCCGGTACCTCACGTCTGCGTGTCTCGGTGTCGGCCGTGCATCCTCCGGAGCTGATCGACGCACTCGCGGCGAATTTGCTTGACGCCCTGCGCGGAGCGGGGGCATGAACGACAACGATCCGAATCCGGAGTTCGACGACGATCTCAGCGAACTTGCGGAATTCGGCGGAGACGATGATGCCGCAGACGGGGATTCGGCAGGCGACATCGCGTTCACGGAGGAGACGCGCATACTGATGCAGGATGCTGCGCATGTCTGGCATCCGTACACACAGCATCAGCACGCGCCGATTCCGATTGCCATTGCGCGCGCTTCCGGCTCGTGGTTGTACGACGCAAACGGACGGCCGATTCTCGACGCGATCTCTTCGTGGTGGGTGACAACGCATGGACACTGCCACCCCGAAATCATCGATGCGATCGCCGAGCAGGCGCGCACACTGGATCAGGTGATTTTTGCGGGATTCACGCACGAACCTGCGGCGACACTTGCGGCCGCGCTCGTGTCGAAGTTGCCGCCGGGGCTCTCGCGCATCTTCTATTCGGATAACGGTTCGACCGCAGTTGAAGTCGCCATCAAGTTGTCGCTGCAATCGTTTGCCAATCGCGGGCAGCCACGTCGACTGATTGCGGCGTTCGAACATGCGTATCACGGCGATACCTTCGGTGCGATGGCGGCGGGCGCGCGTGGATTATTCACGCAGATGTATGAGCCGCTGCTCTTTGAGGTTGCGCGTCTTCCCGATCCTTCCGAAGGCGACACCCTGCGTGCACTCGATGCACTGATCGCCACACGGGGAAACGAACTTGCGGCAGTGATTGTCGAGCCGTTGCTGCTTGGCGCGGGCGGTATGCGTGTGTGGGATGAGCGCGTGCTGCAGCAGCTCCGTGCGCGGACTGCGGCAGCGGGCGTGCACCTCATCGCAGACGAAGTGATGACCGGCTTTGGCCGCACCGGACCGCTCTTTGCGTGTGAGCGTGCAGACGTCGCGCCTGATTTGCTGTGTATGTCAAAAGGACTTACGGGTGGCGTGCTTCCGCTTGGTGCGACGGCGGCGACAGAAGCAATCTTCGACGCGTTTCTCGACGCTGATCGGTCGAAGACCTTCTTTCACGGCCATTCGTACACGGCCAACCCGATCGCCTGCGCGGCCGCACTTGCATCTTTGGCGCTGTTTGACGAAGACAGCGACAACGATCGTATTCGCATCGAGGTGACACACGCGCGTCATCTCGAAGCTCTGCGCGGCACACGCGGTGTTCGTGCAGTGCGCCAGCTCGGAACCGTGGCGGCGATTGAGCTCCAGTCCACCGCGGGATACCTGAGCGAAATCGGCCGCGAGCTCGCAGCGTTTGCGATCGGCGAAGGCGTGTTGTTGCGCCCGCTGGGGAACGTCGCGTATTGTCTTCCTCCATACTGCACGACCGACGACGAACTCGGTCGTGTCTACGGCGTGATAGAACGCTTCCTCGATGGCGAACGGGCATCCACGCCTGGTTCCGGAGGACCGGTCGATGACTGATCTGCCGCCACTGCGACTCGGCATCACCGGCACCGACACCGGTATCGGCAAGACCGTTGTCGCCTGTGCGATGGCTGCGCTCGCCGTGAAGCTGGGCCAGCGGGTGGGCGCCATGAAGCCGATCGAGAGCGGGATCGATCCCCGCATCATCGACAGCGGTGCGCTTCACTCGGATGGTGAACGGCTGCGTGCCGCGGCGAACAGCGAGATCGCGATGACGCATGTGCGTCCATACGTGCTCGAGGAACCACTCGCTCCGATGGTTGCGGCCCAACGGGCGGGAATCACGATCGATCTGCAGGCACTCGACGACGCGTTCGAGGTCGTTTCCAACGCGCAAGACGTTGTGCTCGTCGAAGGCGCAGGCGGACTGCTTGTGCCGATCACGCGGGCGGTTTCGTTTCTCGATCTGTTTGCACGCTGGCGTTGCGAACTTGTGATCGTTGCAGGCAACCGGCTTGGTGTGCTCAATCATGTGCTGCTCACGGTGCGCGCCGCAGAAGCGGCAAACGTGCCAGTGCGCGCCGTGATTCTCACATCTTATTCGTCGCCGGATGCAACTGTAGCTGAAGCGACGAACTACGATGCGATCGTGGCACTGCTTCCCCGACACGCGGTCTTTCGTTTTCCGTGGGTGGATCGCACTGACGATGTGGACGCACTTGCAGCGGCAGCGGCTGGGTGCGGCCTCGATGCTCTACTGATGCAAGACCCGCCCGCGCCGACGGTGCCGGGCACACTCTTCCTCGACTGACGTATTGCTGATGACTGCTTGGGACAACGCGCTGGAATTCTCCACCGGACATGCGGTCGACTGGCAACAGCTGGCCGACAAAGCACTCGCGGGCGGACTGCTCACGCGCGACGAAGCACGCGCCGTGCTCACGGCTCCCGACGACGCACTGCTCGATCAGCTCGCGGCCGCGTATCGCGTGCGTCGCGCGACGTGGGGCAATCGCGTCCGACTGCACTTCTTGCTCAATGCGCAGAGCGGATTGTGCCCGGAAGACTGTCACTATTGCTCGCAGTCCAAGATTTCGTCCGCCGAGATCGAGAAGTATCCGATGCTCGCACAGGACAAGATCATGGAGGCGGCCGATCGCGCCGCGCTGCTCAAAGCCGGCACGTTGTGCATGGTGATTTCAGGACGCACCCCGGGCGAGACGGTGTTCGGCAAGGTGCTCGACGCAGTGAAAGCGGTACGCGCAAAACACGATCTCAAGATCTGCGCCTGCCTCGGTCTGTTGAATGCGGAACAGGTGCAACGGCTCAAAGATGCGGGCGTGGAGACGATCAATCACAATCTCAACACGTCGGAGAACTTCACGCCGGAAGTTGTCGGCACGCATACGTTTGAAGATCGTGTCGGCACGGTGCAGGCCGTCAAAGACGCGGGCATGAAAACGTGCAGCGGTGGCATCCTCGGTATGGGTGAAAGCGACGACGATGTGATTGATCTTGCGCTGTCGTTGCGCGAACTCGATGTGAAAAGCGTGCCGGTGAATTTTCTCATTCCGGTGCCCGGCACAACGTTCGAGAACGTTCGCGAACTCGATCCGCGTCGTTGCCTGCGCATCCTGGTGCTCTATCGTCTGTTGCTTCCGACGCAGGAAATCCGCGTCAGCGGCGGGCGCGAGGTGCATCTGCGCAGCATGCAGGTGATGGGACTCTATCCGGCCAACTCCATCTTCGTCGGCGACTATCTCACGACGCAGGGACAGACCGCGCGCGACGACATGCGCATGATCGAAGACGCCGGGTTCGTACTGGAAACACCAGATGGCGAGCCCCTCGTCGGCAGTCCATTTGAAGGCGTGCCGGAGCAATATCCTCGGGCGCCGTTGCCGCTGATCGAGGTGTAGTGGGCCATGTCCATCGCTGATATCCGTACCGACTACCGTCGCGCGTCGCTGACCGAAACCGACGTCGATGCCGATCCGATCGTGCAATTCACACGCTGGTTTGATGCAGCGGTCACCGCTCAGGTAGCTGAGCCGAATGCGATGTGTCTCGCGACGGCGACACCGGACGCCTATCCCTCAGCGCGAATCGTGTTGCTCAAAGGCGTGGATGCGCGCGGCTTTGTCTTCTACACGGACTATCGCAGCCGAAAAGGACAGGAGCTCGCCGACAATCCGCACGCGTCGCTCTGCTTTTTCTGGCCGGAACTCGAGCGACAAGTGCGTATTGCGGGCGCCGTGCAGCGTGTCTCACGGGCGGAGTCCACGGAGTATTTCAAGTCGCGACCATTGCCGAGTCGTATCGGTGCGTGGACGTCGCACCAGAGTAGCGTGCTGGCGTCACGGGGAGTGCTTGAAGCGGAGCTTGCAGCGAACGCGGAGCGTTTCGGTGACGATGTGGTACCGCTCCCGGATCATTGGGGCGGCTTTCGTGTCGTGCCTGAAGAGATCGAGTTCTGGCAGGGGCGTGAGAGTCGGTTGCACGATCGCATCGCCTTTCGACGTGTCGCGGGCGCGTGGTCGGTGGTGCGGCTATCGCCGTAGCTGATCCGGTCGGGATACGCGCTCTGAAACCTTTGGATCGCGATCCGAAATGTCATTCTACTCAAGACCAATGCGGTTCTTTAATGCCCATTCGCCGCACTCGACTCGCGCAAGCACATCATCGCGAAGATGCCCGAGTGGCTGAGCTTTTTGTCTTTTCATTTATTCTCCGCGGTCTCCGCGCCTCCGCGAGAGAATGTGGTTTACGGGTCTCGGCGATCGAGCGCGGCGCCTTGTCGCGTGCGGTGGTCACGCCATCACTCAACTGGAATGGCACGGCTGTTCACTGGGCGGAGTGGCCGGTCTCACTCGGTGCGCGCGCGGTGTAATAAGTGGTGGCAGCGGGCGGCCGAGACACGACCAACAATCGACGTGGGATGGCCTACGGGAACTCGCGCGCGCCGAGTGTCATTCCGCTCCCATGACCAGCAACGAGACCTCCAGCAACGAGACCTCCACCGGCGCAGGCAGCGATGGCGCAAACGGCCGCGCATATCTGATCCTTGGCGCGAGCGGCGGAATTGGTTCGGCGCTTGCGCGTCGGCTCTCCGCCGACGGTGGGACCCTCATGCTTGTCGGTCGTCGCGAAGAACAACTGGCCGCGCTCGCGTCGGAGCTTGGCGCGCACTATGCCACCGCCGATGTGACTGACTTTGCAGAAGTCGACCGTGTCGCAGATCAGGCGCGGGCGATGTTCGGCCGTCTGGATGGCGTTGCGAATTGTGTCGGCTCGTTGATTCTCAAGCCCGCGCACCTCACCAAGGCCGAGGAATTTCAGGCCACGATCGCAGCCAATCTCACGACGGCATTTGGCGCCGTGCGCGCCGCGGCGCGCGTGATGACGAGCGGAGGAAGCGTGGTGCTGTGCAGCTCTGCCGCAGCGCGCGTCGGTCTCGCCAATCATGACGCGATCGCCGCCGCGAAGGCCGGCGTACTTGGCCTCACACTCTCGGCCGCCGCTACCTATGCCTCGCGCGGACTTCGCATCAACGCCGTTGCGCCTGGACTCGTCCGCACGCCGCTGACAACGCGCATCACGTCTTCCGTGCCAGCATCTGACGCATCGCGCAGCATGCACGCGCTCGGCCGACTCGGCGAACCGGAGGACGTCGCGAACTTGATCGCGTGGCTGCTCGGTCCCGAATCGACGTGGGTCACAGGACAGTGTTATGGCGTTGACGGCGGTCTTGGCACGGTGCGTAGCAAATAGCCTTCGCAACAGCCACAGCTCGCCACTGTGGCCTCCAAGCTTGCCCTGCTCAGGGCTTGGCTCACTGTTTTGGAGCTTCTACCGTTCCGACCAGAAAGGGCGTCATCGTCGGCTGCGGTGAGCCGCCGGCAGGCTCCTCGGTCACAGCAAACGCAGCGATCCCCTGACGGTCTTTCGGGAACTCGCCGGCGTTGATGAGCCGGTGACCGTCCGGATCCGGATTGAACAACTTGACTGCGACCGGTTTTCCATCGCGGATCATCCACAGGCAGTAGGTGCGATCGGCCGCGACCTGTTTTAGCCCAGACGCGTGAATCACAGCGGTGCCGTCCTGCACGTTCCAGAAAATCTGAATCCCAGGGCCTTGAGGCGCGGTCGGCGCTAGCTGCACGAGCACCAGATTTGCGCCGGCATTCGTGAGCGTATTCACCGTCACCTCGCGATCGGCCAATCGTGCCTGACTGCGCTTGAGCAGCAACTCCTTCTCGGTCAGTGTCCCCTTGAGCGCGTTGACCTGATTCGTCAGGTCGACCGCAAACACGACTGCTGCCGCGAGTGCGACCGCCATCAACCCAACGCCATACCACGGCGCCTTGCTCGGGTGACGAACGACCCGCTGCTGGGGAACCACGTGGAGCGCTCGCGCTGCCGGCGCGTTGCGCGCAACAGCTGGCGTCGCGGTCGGCATCTCGCCCACCGAACTGGCCGTCGGGAACGCAAGCCTGCGCTCGTTGTCGATCGTGGCCGTGCCACGCGGCTCGGCGGCGATACGCGCCATCACCCGATTTTTCAGATCAGGCTGCGGAGTTACAGCGCGCTCGGTCGACAGAAACTCTACGGCGGCGCGATGTGCTGCGATCTCCGGCGCAAGCTCAGCAGCGACGGCCTCGTTCTGAAGCGCCCCATTGAACTGCACCAACTCCTCGGGGGTGAGTGTCCCCATGACGAAGGCGGGCGCGAGTTCGCGCAAATCATGCAACGATAGCGACGTCATGACACACTCTCCGGGGCCATCCCCGCCAACATGTCGCGCAGCTTCTGCATGCCGAGTCTGATCCGCGTCTTCACGGTACCCAACGGCTCCCGGAGCCGTTCGGCGACTTCGGGGTGCGTCAGCCCTTCAAAAAATGCGAGCTCGATGGCGCGGCGTTGCGCCTCCGGCAGCTCTCCCAACGCTGATGTGACTGCGGCGGCGCGATCGGCATCGTCAACCATGGAATCCGGACTACGAAAGCCCTCGCCCATTGCCGCGGGTTCGTCGAGCTGCGTGCTGGCACTGTCGTTCATTTTCGTCCGCCGACCCCGTGCCCGGATCAGGTCGAGCGCCCGGGTCCGCGTGATCGTGGTCAACCACCCGACGACGGTTCCGCGGGACGTGTCGTAGCGCATGGCATCGCGCCAGGCCTGTGAGAACGCATCCAGCACGACCTCTTCGGCGTCAGCGACTTCTCCAACCATGCGCAACGACAGGCCGTACATGACCGCGCTGTGTCGGTCGTACAGCACGGACGCAGCCCGCTCGTCGCCGCGAGCCATGGCGGCAACGAGCCCGAGGTCGTCCTCGCTGGACGACGCAGAAAAATTCAAAAGCGCTGGCATGGACCGATCGAGAGACAGATGGCCGCGGACGACAAAGCGGCGGTCAACGTAGTCTCCGGTCAGCCCGAGGTACAGGCCGACGACGGGGCGCATTGCGGGGGTTTGGAGGGCGAGTGGCATAGAGGTCTGCTGCAACTACGCCCGCCAACACTGATTGGATGCCCAAGGCAGAGCTCGTCTTGAAGATTTCGGTTACCATGAGTTCTGAGTCGACTCCGCCAGCTCTTCACGCAGTTTGATGTAACTCTCGTAACGACCGCGACTTACGCGTCCGTCGGCGACAGCATCACGGATGGCGCACCCGGGCTCGACCAGGTGCGTGCAATCGGCAAATCGGCAGCCGTCGAGCAGCGGCCGCAGTTCCGGGAAGCAGTTCCCGAGCCCGACGACGTCGATGCCCCACAGTCCAACTTCGCGCAGCCCGGGCGTGTCAGCCACAAATCCGCCGCCCGGCAAAGGGTGCATCACTGCGCCAACGGTCGTGTGCCGTCCTTTGTTCACGCTTTCGCTGATCTCGGCCGTTCGCAGGTCCAGCCCCGGGAACAGCGTATTCATGAGCGACGACTTCCCGACACCCGACGGCCCGGTCAATGCTGAATTGCGGCCACCGACTTCGGCACGAAGCGCTTCAAGACCGATGCCAGCGACAACGCTGGTCAGGTGCAACGGATAGCCGGCATCGACGAATTCATGAAAACGCTTTCGGATGTCGCGCTCATCGGCGAGTTCGCACTTGTTGATCACGATGCGTGCGGCGAGTCCGTTTGCTTCGGCGATGACGAGAAAGCGATCGAGCATACGCGGATGCGGCTCGGGCTTCGCAGCCGCGAAGACAACGATGACCTGATCCAGATTCGCGATAACCACGCGTTCGCCACGCGCACCACCGGGGGCCCTCCGCGCGAGTTTGCTCCGCCGCGGATAAATGACATCGATCGCCCACGACGTTTCGCTCTCATCGCTCGAAATCATCACGCGATCGCCGACCGCAAGTTTGAGCGGACGTTCGGCACCTTCAAGTCGACCCACACGACGCATCGTTTCGCGTTCAGGGTCGCGCTTGCCTTCACGGCCGCTGTCGTGCTTGAGACGTCCACGCAACGACACGTCAAACAGTTCTCCGTCGTCGGCGCGCACCTGATACACCCCGCCGGTGCCCTTCATCACCACGCCATCGCGCTCACTCATGGGGACGGCTCCGCACGGTCATCGGAGTGCGTGATTGCGCCGCGAATGAGTCCGTCGAGTGTGGCCTTCACCGTGGCTAGCTGCATCGCGCCGAGTTGATGACGTACGACCGCTTCGCTTTGCCCGGTGATGAGAAATGCAGTTTCCAGATGCCCCTGCACTTCCGGTTCGCCGCGTCCCCATCGGACAAAGAAGAGATACGCGCCCCACGGCGCCGCGCGGTCGCCGGTCGCGTCGGTGATGATATCGGCCGAATACGAAAACCCGTCAACGCCTTCGAAGGCTGCCGGGCGTGCGTGAACGGCCATGTAGCCGCCCAGCGTGCGTTCATCTCCCTTGGACGGATCGGCGGGAAGGTGCTGCCCGGCGTGCGAGCTCAGCGCGCCCCACCGATCATTTCCTTCACGATGTTCCCGGTCATGAACGCGAGATTCGCAGGGCGTTCGGCGAGACGACGCATGAGATACGGATACCACTGGGTGCCGAACGGCACATACACGCGAATGCGATAACCATCGCGCACCAACTGTTCCTGAAGGTCGCGACGCACACCGTACAACATCTGAAATTCGAAGCGGTCGGTGGAGATGTTCTTCTCCTTGGCGAAGCGCTTTGCTTCCTCGATGATCACTTCGTCGTGCGTCGCGATGCCGGGATAGTTCCCCGATTCCATCAGACGATGCATCGCCGCAACGTAATTCTTGTCGACATCTGCCTTGTCCGGGAACGCAACCGTCGGCGGCTCGAGGTAGGCACCCTTGCAGATGCGCACCCGACACTGCAACCGATTGGCGCGATCGACATCGTCAAGCGTGCGACGCAACGACGACTGCAGCACGACACCGACGTTCTCGCGGAAGTCGGGATACAACTTCTGTTCAAACGTATCGAGCGTGCGATCGGTGTACGCGCTCGACTCCATGTCGAGTCGGACGAACGAGTGGTACTTCTTCGCGCGCTCCAGCACCTCACGCACCACTTCGAGGCCAAGCTCATCGGAGATGTCCTGACCGAGTGCGGTGAGTTTGACGGACACGTTGGCGTTGAGCTTGCGCTGATCGATGCGATCGAGGAGGTCGAGATACTGACGGCCTGTCTCGCGCGCTTCGCCTTCGTTGGCGACGCTTTCACCAAGCAGGTCGAGTGACGCGCTGATTCCTTTTGCGTTCAGCGCCTCGACCGCGTCGAGTGCGGTGGTGATGGTCTCACCGGCAACAAAGCGCGACGCCATCTTGCGGGCGAAGCCAACGTTCCGGATGAAATTGAACACGCCCTGTTGGCGCGAAAGGTAAAGCAGTGAAGTACGAAACATTCGTCGCTGGTTACTCGCGATTGTGCGCTGGCGTATCGGCGGAGAAGCGTCGGCTACCATGACGACGCAGACTTGCACGGGGAATATAGACGGAAGGGTGCCGAGAGGCGCATTCCATGGCCCCCAGACAGTCGGTGCCGGCCGGGACTGTGCGTCCGAACCAAAACGTCGCGGACTCAGACCTCGCCCGGCTTTGTTTGACGACGGATCTGCGCGGCGTGGCGGCGCTCATGCATCGCGATCACGAGGGTCCACTGATAGCCGTTGAGCGGCCCGAATAGCGGATGCGGATGGGAGACCGTACCAAGCGCGAGCCCTGAGCCTTGAAGCAGCGCTGTGGTGAGCCGCTCTCGTACCGCAGCGAGACGTTCGAGTCCTTCAGCTGCAGAGAGTCCGCCCTTGGGACGCACCTGCTCCGGCGCCTCGAGGCGACGATCGAAATTCACCACGTCGAACTGATTGAGTGAATCGAGCACACTGCTCGACTCAACCTCGAAGTCGCCGTTGGCCAGCGCCTGTTTCATCAACTTTGACAGGAGCCGCCCACCGCCATCCTCGACGATGCAGAGGTGTTCAATGATCTGTGACACACTCCACGCATCGCCGCTGGGAGCAGCATCGCGTGCATCCGGTGGGAGCGCATTGACCACGGACAGAAGTTCGCGACGGCTTGCCTCCAGTTCGGCGAGAAGTTCGGAGATGCGGGGATGCGGCGCAGCAGTAGTCGCGGACATGTCTGCCTCGGTCAGGCCGGCGAAGCGGCGTGGGGGTGAAAGCGCGTACCCGATGCTGCCATCGAGCGGAGAAGACTCGCGGCCTCGAAACGACCAGGGTACCGCACATTCAGCGCGTCGAGCTGCTGGACGACGGTCGCGGCGCCCAGCGCATCAAGATAGCGGAACGGACCACCGCGGAACGGTGGGAAGCCGATGCCAAACACGGCGCCGATATCACCGTCGCGTGCCGACCGGACAATCCTCTCTTCGAGACAACGCACCGCTTCGTTCAGCATTGGCAACACAGCGCGCTGACGAATTTCCTCGGCATCGAACTGGCGTCGCGCGCCTGCGGTTGGTGTCAGCAGATAAATCTCCTCGTCGATCTCAAGTCGCTTGCCGGATTCATCGTACTTGTAGAAGCCCCGCTTTGATTTGCGACCCAACCGCCCGCTCTCGATCACACGTTGCAACGTGACTGAACGCTTCATGCGTTCGCCGAACGCGGTCGCCATGATCGGTCCCGACTTTGCCGCGATGTCGAGTCCCACTTCGTCGAGCAAGGTGATCGGACCGACGGGAAAACCGAATCGCGTCAACTCCTGATCGACGGTCCGAATGTCGGCGCCGTCGTCGAGCAGTCTGCCACTCTCGTTGATGTACGGCGCAAGAATTCGATTGACGTAGAAACCGGGGCCGTCGCGCACAACGATCACTGTCTTGCCAAGTGTGCGCCCGTATTGCACGACCGTGGCGGTTGTCTCGGCGCTCGTCTCCGGCGTGACGATCACTTCGAGCAACGGCATTTTGTGCACCGGCGAAAAGAAGTGCATGCCCACGACACGATCCGGATAAACTGACGCAGTCGCGATATCGCGGATCGGAATCGTGCTCGTGTTCGACGCAAAGATTGCGTTGGGCGCAGCCGCTTCGACTTCACGCAGCACTTGATGTTTGACCGCCAGATCCTCGAACACCGCTTCGATGACGAGATCGGTACTGGCAAAGCCACTGTAATCGGTGGTGCCGCCAAACTGCGCGAGCATGTCGTCCATCTGCAGACGCGTGATCTGTTTGCGTTTGAAACGTTCGCGTAACACGTCGCGCACGGCGCGCCATCCCGCGCCGATGCGATCGAGCGATGCATCACGAATACGCACCAGCGACCCACTCTGCACGGCGACCGTCGCGATCCCGGCGCCCATGAAACCGGCGCCGAGTATCCCGAGCTTGCGAACAGCTTTTGGCGTTGCGGTCACACCATCGGCGAGCCCGCTGTCCTTCTTGAGCGCCGTGGTCGCGAAGAACAGATAGACGAGCTGCCTGGAGACCTCGCTGTTGGTCAGTTCACCGAAGCGCGCGGCTTCCTCGTCGAGCCCTGCCTGAATGCCGTCCGCGTAGCCGCGTTGTACCACATCGATGGCCGCGAGCGGTGCGGGATAGTTCCCCTTCGTCTTCGCGAGCACAGTTTCGCGCGCCTGCTTGAAGACGAGTCGGCGACCGAGTGCGTTGTCTTCGAGCAGAATTTGCGCCGCGCCGTGCTTGCGCACTCGAAGGGTTGGTTGTTCGCCGCGACCGAGCTGACGCGCGCGTTGTATCGCAACAGCCCGCAGAATGGACGGATGCACCAGCTCGTGCACGAGCCCGATCTGCAACGCCTTTTTTGCGCGGATGTTCTTGGCAGTGAGAATCATGTCGAGCGCAACCTGGAGCCCGACGATGCGCGGGAGGCGTTGTGTACCGCCGGCACCGGGGATGAGTCCAAGCTGCACTTCGGGCAGAGCGAGAATCGTCTTGGGATGTTCGGTCGCGATGCGATGCTTGCAGGCAAGTGCGACTTCGAGTCCGCCGCCGAGCGCGGCGCCATGAATCGCCGCGATCACCGGCTTGCGCAGCGCAGCGAGTCTGTCGAGCAAGCGCTGGCCGCTCTTCGACAGTGCTTCTCCTTGCTCCGCCGTCGAAACATTCACGAGTTCGTCAATGTCAGCGCCGGCAATCCACGAATCCGTCTTGCCGCTGAGCAGCACTGCCGACGTGATCGACGCATCGTTTTCAATCATGCTGAAAAGGCGATCGAACACAGGCCCAACGCGCGTGTTCAACGTGTTCACCGGCGCGCCGGGTTGATCGTACACGATGACCGCAACGCCGTCGTCGACGTGCATCGTGACGCCGACATCGGCATCGTGCACCACTCGCGGTTCAATCCGATCGGCACTGATTGGAGTAGTCATGCGCGCTCCACGATCATCGCGTGCCCCATTCCGCCGGCAGCGCACACCGTCAGCATGCCGAATTGTTTGTCACGACGCGCGAGCTCGTTGCACAGTGTCGTCAGCACACGACCGCCTGTGGCACCAAATGGGTGACCGATCGACAACGAACCGCCCATCACATTCAGCCGGTCCGGATCGATTTCGCCCGTTGCTTGGCCGAAGCCTGCGCGCCTCGCCCACTCCACCGACGCGAGGCCTTGAATGTTGCTCAGTACCTGCGCGGCAAACGCTTCATGCATTTCAACGAGATCGATATCGCCGAGTGAAAGGCCTGCGCGCATCAGTGCAACGGGAGCGGCGATCACAGGCGCCTGCAGCAACTGCTCACTCGGATCGACTGCGGCGTACGCATACGACTTGATGTACGCGAGCGGCGTGTAACCCAACGCTTTTGCGCGCTCTTCTGACATCAACAGCACCGCCGACCCGCCATCCGTCAATGGCGATGCATTCCCTGCGGTCACTGTACCATACTGCCGATCGAATGCCGGCTTGAGTGTCGACAGCTGCTCGTACGACGTGTCGCTGCGAATGCCGTTGTCGCTCGCCAACATCTGCGTGAACTTCGGCGGCATGGGAACCGGAACAATTTCCGACGTCAGCCGGCCATCGGCTGTACCTGCGGCCGCGTTCTGATGCGAGCGGAGTGCAAAGCGATCCTGTGCCTCACGCGAAATGCCGTTCAGCTTCGCCATCTTGTCCGCGGACTGCCCCATCGACTCACCAGTACTCGGCTCTGCGATCGCCGGCGTGATCGGCACAAAGTCTTTCGGGCGCAACCGCGCGAGCGTCGCAACCCGCTGCGACATCGACTTCGCTTTTGATGCCGCAACGAGCACATCGCTCATGCCGCGTGAATGCAGAATCGGCACTTGGGTCAACGACTCAGCGCCGCCGGCGATTGCAATGTCTGCATGACCGAGTGCGATCTGGTCGGCCGCATCGGTGATCGCCTGGTTGGCCGACGCACACGCACGACCGACAGTGTACGCCTGCAGCGTTTTCGGAAAATGCGGCAGCAGTGCGATTTCACGCGCGATGTTTGGCGCGACGACCGACTGCACAACGGTTCCGAAGACCAGCAGGTCAACGCTCGCGCCATCGAGATTGGTCCGTTGCATCAGCTCAGCGACGGCGAAGCGGCCGAGTTCAATGGCCGTGTAGTCTTTGAGCGCGGTTCCGGATCGAGCGAACGGGGTGCGAACGCCGGCGATGATCGCGACTCGGCGACCGTTTCCAAAGGTGGGCATTTTGGAAGGTAACGTGGCGCCGGGGGTGCGTCACGACGCGTGAACAAGAGCAGCGTGCCCACTGGCGCGATGCGCGTTCAGTCCCCAATTCTGCGATCATGTCCGATCACACACCCACTTCACGTGCCCCCGAGCTCCTGTTCGGCGACGACGTTTCCGCTGGCACTACGGCCGAGCGACTGGCGGCACGGGGACCGATCGCGGTCGCGAGTCGGCAGGCAGTGTTGGCAACACTGGCAGCCGAAGCGTTCGACATTGTGGTAGTCGGTGGCGGCATTACCGGTGCCGGTGTGGCGCGGGAAGCGGCGCTCTCAGGGCTACGCACCGCGCTGCTCGAGCGCGACGACTTCGCGAGCGGCACGTCGAGTCGATCGTCCCGGCTGGTGCACGGGGGCGTGCGATATCTCGAGCATGGACATTTCGCACTGGTGTTCGAATCGAGTCGTGAGCGACGCGTGTTGCTGGATCTCGCACCGCATCTCGTGCGGCCGCTGTCATTCACGTGGCCTGTGTACCGCGGCGCGCGTGTACCGCTGTGGAAGGTGCGCGCCGGACTCACGCTGTACGATGCGCTGGCACTGTTTCGCAACGTGCACCGGCACGAGTCGCTGAACGTGAACGCTGTGCTCGCGCGCGAGCCGGCGCTCGATCCACACGATCTCGTTGGCGGGGCGCGTTACTGGGATGCCGCAACCGATGACGCGCGACTCACGCTGGCGAGTGCGCTCTCAGCACGGGAAGCGGGTGCGATGGTGGTCAATCACGTGAGCGTTGTCGGTGGCGTGCGAAGTGGTGCAGCTGGCACACGACTGACAGGCGTTGCGGTAGAAGATCGACTGACGGGCGGTGCATTCACTGTTTCGGCGCGTGTTGTCGTGAACGCGACAGGCCCTTGGAGCGACGCCACGGCCGCGCTCACGGGCGCCTCGCAGGGTGAGCAGGTGCACGGATCAGCGGGCGCGCACATCGCCGTCCCTCGTCAACGATTGGGAAACAACGATGCAGTGACGCTCGTGTCGCCGATTGACGGTCGTGTGATGTTCGTGTTGCCGGCGGGCGCGCATGCGATTGTTGGCACGACTGAACGCCCAGCGCGTCATGGGCCGGACGAAATCCGCGCAACCGAACAGGAAGTCGACTACCTGCTGCGCAGCGTCAACGCCCGATTTCCCTTCGCCAAGTTGACGATGGATGACGTGATCTCGGCGTGGTCGGGCATTCGTCCGCTCGCTGCCGCACGCTCAGGCACGCACGGTGCGAATGCTGCGTCGCGGGAGCATGCCGTTGTGCACCGAGACGACGGGTTGGTGAGTGTGACCGGCGGTAAGCTGACGACGTATCGCGCGATGGCGGCCGATGTACTCGCGCACGCCAGGCGTGAGGAGGCGCGTGCCGGTGGCCCGATCGCGCCCGCGGTGGACGTGCAGCAGAGCGATCGCACGCCGTTGCCTGGCGGTGATATGGTTTCGCGCGATGCTGTCATGCACGAAGCCACAACGACCGTGCGCGACGCGGCGGTCGGCGAACGACTCGCGCTCGCATATGGAACGCGTTGGCGCAACGTCTGGAGCTACGCACAACGCGATGCATCGCTCGCGCGTCGTCTCGTTGAAGATTTGCCTTACATCACGGCCGAAGTCGCACACGCTGTCGAGCGGGAACTTGCGTGCACGCTGGCCGATGTGTTGATACGCCGCACACATGTCGCGTTCGAAACGCGCGACCATGGACGCGGCGCAGCACGACGCATCGCTCCGTTGATGGCTGCCCTGCTCGATTGGAGTGACACAGAGCAGGCGTTGCAGATTGAAGCGTACGATCGCGATGTGACACGAATCTTCACGATCGAGATGTTGTCGTAGCGTTCCCGCAGCAGCACGCCGACATCGACGTTCGCCACCAACCGCCGACCGCATCTCATGGCTACAGAATTCACGGACAAGATCGCGTTCATCACCGGCGGTGCGTCGGGGTTGGGGCGCGCCGCCGCGTTGCAACTGGCGGCTCAGGGTGCGCGCGTGGCGATCGCTGACGTGCAACTCGATGCGGCGCGCGCGCTGGCCGAACAGATCGAGTCGGGTGGGGGCAGCGCAATCGCAGTTCCGGTCGATGTACGCAGCGACGAAGACGTTGAAGCGGGCGTGCAGCGTACCGTCGCAACATTTGGCCGACTCGATATCGCCATCAACGCGGCGGGGATTGGTGGGCCGGAAGTGAAGACTGCGGAGTATGCGCCGAGTGATTGGGATCGCGTGATTGACATCAATCTCACCGGCGTGTGGCGGAGCATGCGACACGAAATTCCGGCCATGCTGGCGAATGGCAGTGGCGTGATTGTCAACATCGCCTCGGTGGCCGGGCTCGGTGGGTTTCCGAGACATCCCGCGTACGCGGCAAGCAAGCATGGCGTCGTTGGACTCACGCGCACTGCTGCACTCGAGTACGGACGCAAAGGTATTCGCATCAACGCACTGTGTCCCGGCTTCACACTCACGCCGATGGTGCAGCAGATGCTCGATGCGGGATTGCCAACCGAACAGCTGGTCGCGCGCGTTCCGCTCGGCCGACTGGGTACGTCAGAAGAAGTCGCGGCGACGGCGATTTATCTGTGTTCGAACGCGGCCGCCTTCATGGTAGGGCACGCGCTTGCGATTGATGGAGGGATCACGGCGTGATGATGATTTTGCCGTCGCGCTCTCCCGCAGCCGCTGCGGCGATCGCGTCCTTGATCTGCTCGATACGGTACGTCGCGTGAATGCGCGCTGAGAGGTCACCTGTGGCAATCAGTGTCGCGAGTTCGGTGAACACCGCGCGCTGACGTTCTGGCGTGGCATTGCGGAACCAGAACGCAAGCCAGAAGCCGCGCAGCGTCACGTCGCGAAAGACAAACGAGCCCGGTGAAACTGTACAAGGAATGCCGCTCATCGCACCGTAATTCACGACGGTGCCGCCAATCGCGACGCTTTGCGCGAGATGGTCGGTGGACTTGCCGCCGACCGCATCAATCGCGAGGCGAATCTTGGCCTTGGCCGTAGCTTCGGCGACGCGATGCTTGAGATCGGAGCCGTCAACCAACACAACATCTCCGCCCATCGCCTGCACTTCAGCGACAGCGCTCTCCCGTCGCACGACATTCACCGTGCGCAGTCCACGACGCTTCGCGAGTTGGATGAGATAGCCACCGACTGCGGAGTTGGCTGCGTTCTGAATCACCCATTCGCCGGGTTCGAGCACCACGAAATCCGAAAGCATCAGCGATGCCGTTGGCGGGTTCACCGTCAACATCGATAGTTGCAACGCGTCGCCAACGTTCGGCAGCGCCATCAGTCGCGCGGCGTCAGCAACCAGATGCGTTGACCATGTACCCGAGCCGACAGGAAGCAGCACCCGCTGCCCGACGGCAATCGATTTCACGTCATCTGCAACGCCAACCACGCGACCGACTCCCTCGTTGCCCCCGACTGCCGGCAGTGGCGGCAACATGCCGTACTGCCCGGTGAGTGTGAGCACATCAGACGGGTTGATCGGCGATGCTTCGACTTCGATCAGTGCCTGCCCCGATGTCAGTGCGGAAAGTTCGAACTCCACACACCCGATCACGTCCTGCGGTATCGGTCCGCGTGCAGCATACTCGGCTCTCTTCACGGCGTGCTCCAGCTGGGACGCAGACAGCTAGTCAAGGTGAGACGCAGGCGCGTCGTTTCGTGCGAGATGTGGGTAACGCGAGTTCGTTGGCGACGGCGGAGGGAGTTCTTACGCGAGATCCGCGGCGGTGCGGGCGTGAATCGTGGTGAGCTCGACGATCGTCAACCGTCGCACGCTCTTGGGGAGTTTGAGAATTGCGGTATCGCCGACACCCTTGCCCTGCAGCGCGAGCCCGATGGGCGACGCCATCGTGACGTGGCCTTCGCGCAATTCGCCAGCGTCACCGAACACAAGCTCGTACGTCTCGAGCTTTTCGGTGGTCTGATCCTGTACGATGACGCGCGATCCGAGCCCGGCCTTGTCGATCGAAATCTGTGCGATGTCGATGTTGGCGAGTTTAGTGACACGCTGCGTGAGCTGGCCGAGTCGCGCCTGCACGAACTGCTGACGCTCGAGCGCAGCCTTGTACTCGCTGTTCTCCTTGAGATCGCCCAGTTCCACGGCTTTACGGATTTCGAAGGGCAGCGTCACGTTCAGCTCATACGTGAGCTTCTCGACCTCGCGCGCCATCGCGGCAATCAGTTCATCGAACATCGTCGTGCTTGCTGTGAGAGCGGGGTAAGTTCACGTCATGCGAACTCCGCCCCCGAAAAAAAGGCGAGCGCCCGGCCGTTGTCGGCCGGGCGCGCTGTGCTTCAAATATGCCTCTGGAAATGACCGATGCAAGCGCCACGCTCGTAGCTGTCATCGCGGCCACGACTCTGCACTAGCTTGCCTGGGTGATTGAACCCACTGAGCACGACGGCGTCACTGCACTGAGGCTGAGCTGGTGGCGCAGCCGATCCGCGAACTATTCCGTGTATGTGTACATGGTACGCGGCGTGCTTGTCGACACTGGTTTTGCCGGCGTCGCCGACGAGGTCGCGGCGGTTGTCCGCGAGCGTCGTCCGCGTGGTGTCCTCGTGACGCACCAGCACGAGGATCATTCCGGCAATATCGAAATGCTGGCGGCACTCGGCATGCCGATCGGTGTCTCGCCTGAGACTGAACGCGTCGTGCGCGCGCCCTATCCGATTGGACTGTACCGCCATTGGGTGTGGCGCGGAC
>JBKJTE010000005.1:0-3783 GCA_046590495.1 Gemmatimonas sp.
GCCCGGCCGTTGTCGGCCGGGCGCGCTGTGCTTCAAATATGCCTCTGGCAATGGCCGATGCAAGCACCACTCCCGTGGCTGTCTTCGCGGTTACGACTCTGCGCTAGCTTGCCTGGGTGATTGAACCCACTGAGCACGACGGCGTCACCGCACTTAGGCTGAGCTGGTGGCGCAGCCGATCCGCGAACTATTCCGTGTATGCGTACATGGTGCGCGGCGTGCTTGTCGACAGTGGGTTTGCCGGCGTCGCCGACGAGGTCGCGGCGTTTGTCCGCGAGCGTCGTCCGCGTGGTGTTCTGGTGACGCACCAGCACGAAGATCATTCCGGCAATATCGAAATGCTTGCGGCACTCGGCTTGCCGATCGGTGTCTCGCCCGAGACTGAACGTATCGTCCGCGCGCCCTATCCGATTGGACTCTACCGCCATTGGGTCTGGCGCGGACTACCGATGCTGCGCTCTCCAATCGACCCTTTCGCTGATGACACACTGACGCTGGATCATGCGCCGGGACACAGCGCAGACCACCACGTCGTCTGGGATCACCACACGAATACACTCTTCGCCGGCGATCTCTTTCTTGGCGTAAAAGTGCGTGTCGCCCACAGCGACGAAGACCCACGTGCGCACGTCGCTTCCATTCGCGCTCTACTCGCGCGGAGACCGTCGCGCGTCTTCTGCATGCATCGCGGGCTGGTGCCGCATGGCGCCGGTACACTCGCAGCGAAAGCAGACTGGATGGAAGAGACGTTCGGCCGGATCGAACTGCTGCACTCGCAAGGCCGGTCTCTCGCTGAGATTCGCGCGGACGTACTCGGCCCGAGAACACGAACGCACTTCATCTCGCGCGGGGAGTATTCGCCGGAGAACATCGTGCGAAGCGTGATCAGAACTGCTGCAGCCGCGAATCACGCGAATTTCGCGAATACTAAGAACAGCAAAACCCCAGACCCTGAAATTGATTGACACGGATAAAAACTGATCAACAGCTCTCGTTTCCAGGATGCAACAACAACTTTTCCTTTGTTGTTCGTAGTATCCCAGAAATCACAGCCGTTGGTCTCTCGTTATCCGTGAGAGTCCGTAGTGGTTGTCGTTGTATTCGCGGAATTCGCGTGATTCGCGGCGGCAGTTGTTCCTGAGCTTCCGCTACCGCGCCGGCGGGTTTGCAGTCTGCGCCGCGTGCGCATCGATGACCGCCTGCGCTGCCTCGGCCGGATCGTCTGTGAGCAGCAACAGATCGAGATCGTTGGGCGAGATCTTGCCTTCCCCGGCGAGGCGAGAGGACATCCAGCGAACGAGACCGGCCCAGTAGTGTCGGCCGAAAAGCACCACAGGGAACTGGAAGATCTTCCCCGTCTGGATCAATGTGAGCGCCTCGAACAGTTCATCCAGTGTGCCGAATCCGCCCGGGAAAATAATGAACGCGTTGGAGTACTTGATGAACATCGTCTTGCGAACGAAGAAGTACCGGAAGTTGACCAACGTATCGACGTACGGATTGGCGCCCTGTTCGAATGGCAGTTCGATGTTGCACCCAACTGAATGTCCGCCGCCTTCCTTGGCACCCTTGTTTGCCGCTTCCATGATCCCCGGCCCCGCACCCGTAATAATCGAGAAGCCTGCTTTCGCGAGCAGTCGCGCAGTCTCACAGGCCGCTTCGTACTGCGGATCGTCCGGTCCGGTACGCGCCGAACCAAAAATCGTCACGCCTTTGGTGATATCGGCCAGCGCGTCAAAGCCTTCGACAAATTCGGACGTAATGCGCATGACACGCCAAGGGTCGCTGCGCGTGAACGCACCCTGGTCGATGCCCGGCGACTGCAGCAGTTTTTCGTCTTCGGTGAGCGATGGCAGATCGCGGATTGTCTGGTCGACGACGCGCGGAAATTTGCGGCGGACCGCGCGCGCCCCACTCGTCACCAGCGCGTCATTGTCAGGCACACGTCCCGCCAGGCGGTGCCCCTCTTCCGTACGCTCGATCAACGCGTCGAGCGATGCATGCTCCGCCTTCGCGCGTGTCACCGGTGATAGCTTCTTTCCCGTGACCCCACGCGGCGGGTTCGGCTTCGCTTTGCCGTCGGCAGCGGAAGACTTGGGTTTGACCTTGTATGGACGAGGCGATTTCGCCATGAGTGCGCAGCTCGGGGAGGGCGGACGAGAGCGTGAGAGTGCGACGCAATCCGTTACGCGTCGAGCGAAGTGTACGCCATCGCTCGCAACGAACGCCACCCCGACAGCAGCAACGTTGCCATCCACCGCATCCGCCATCGCAGCAGCACGCGTGTCATTGTGACGTCCGAGCTTGCACGACTGCTGCTCGTCGTCGCCGATGGCGTACGCCCCGACGTACTGCAACAAGAGATGGACGCGGGTCGTGCACCGGCGATGGCAGCACTACGAGCCAGCGGCGGGTTGTATCAGGTCACATCATCGTTCCCCTCAGTCACAGGGCCCGCATACGTCCCGTTTCTCATGGGACGTCACGCGGGTTCAGTCGGCCTTCCCGGGCTCCGGTGGTTTGACCGCTCGCGCACGATACGTTGGTCGTCGGCAAGCGCGCGCAGCTATGCCGGAATCGATATCTGGCAGGTCGATCATGACGTCGCGCGTGACGCCCCCACAATCTTTGAACTCGCGCGCCCATCGCTCTCCGGCATGAGCCTGCTCGGACGCGGCGCGACCGTCGGCAACATCGGACGCTCCCTGATGTGGTGCGTACGCGGCGCGATTCCTCACTTTCGTGGCGACACGCTTGGTTGGCGCACCGTCGAACGCGCCGCGACGCTTGATTTTCTCCGACACTTCGCAAAGTCGCGACCACGTTTTTCGATTCTCGCGATCACAAGTCCGGACAAATTCTCGCACAAGCTCGGCTGCGATTCGGAACCGGTGCGAAATGCAATTGCAGATGTCGACGCCGCGATCGGGCGTGCGATTGCGATCGCGTCAAAAGGTGGATGGCGTGATTCGTTGCGCGTCTGGGTGGTGAGTGATCACGGCCACGCACCTGTGTCGCAGCATGACGACTTGCACGGCTGGCTCGAGTCGCAGTCGTTGCGCGTACTCGCGCATCCTCGGCTGCATACGCGACGTCCCGACGTCGCGCTGATGGTTGGCGGCAACGCGATGGCGCATATCTACCTGAATCCCGCGCAGCGCACGCGAGAATTCTGGCCCTCGTTGTCGGGCAAGTGGGAGTCGCTGCACGAGGCACTGTTGCAACGGGATGCGATTGGTCTTCTGGCAGTTTCGCAGTCTGAAAACATCGTGCGGGTTTCGAGCCAGACAGGTGGCGTCGCCGAGATCCGACGGACGCAAGGTTCAGGCAAGTCCTGTTGGAGCTATCTCCCGCAGAATGGCGACCCGCTCGAACTCGGCGGCGAATTGACTGCGCTTGATTCGAACGCGGCGTTTGAGGCGTGTGCTCGCACGCAATATCCGGATGCCATCGTGCAATTGTCGTCGCTGATGGGAGCCCCGCGCACTGGCGACATCGTAATTTCTGCCGCGCGTGATTGGGACCTACGTTCTCGCTTTGAACCGGTGACACACGTGTCCACGCATGGAGCGCTGCTGCGCGAACAGATGATGGTCCCCTTGATTATTGATCGGCCGGTCGCGCGAGCACCACAACGCACAGCGGATGTGTATCCGAGTGCGCTCGAGGTGATGGGATTGGCGGTCCCTATGGGATTGAACGGGCGGTCTTTTCTGTAGGTTTGCGTTACCGATAGGGCAGCTAACTGGGGGGACGCTGAGAAGCGCCGAGAATGCTGAGAAC
>JBKJTE010000233.1:0-6521 GCA_046590495.1 Gemmatimonas sp.
TGCTCCGACCTCGTTGGCGTGTCGTCCGATCATTTCGCAATCGCGCGACTCGACCGCTTCGTACACCATGCGAAGTGTTATCTCTGCCGGATCTCTGGCCAGGACGGTCCCACCGCCGACGCCGCGTCGGCTGTCGACCAATCCTGCTGCCTTGAGCTGCGTCAGCACTCGGCGGACAACGACCGCGTTGGTGCCGACGCTCGCCGCCAACATCTCCGACGTTGCATTGCAATCCGAGATCCCCTCGCGAGCGGCGAGGAGGCCAAGAATGTGCGCAGCAACAGTAAGGCGGCTGTTCATGGACTGATATGTAACCGTGGTTGATATCAATCGCAAGCCGCGCCGAACGGGCTTGGACGGAGGTGCCCTAGAAAGGCGCGCCCAGAGCGGTCGTGAACTCGGCGACAGAGGAGAATCGCTGGGTGCGGTCGCGCTCCAGTGCCCTCATGAGCGCGCTCACCGCGTGTGTCGGCAGTGGCTCGAGGGGATTGGACGGTGGCGGGGCCGGCCGCGCCGACTTTTTGGACAGAATCGCCATGTTCGTCAGCCCCTCAAACGGCGGACGTCCATCAAGCATCTCATAGAGCACAGTCGCGAGGCCGTAGATGTCGGCGCGTTCGTCGACCGGTTGATCGCTGAAAACCTGCTCGGGCGCCATGTAGAGCGGTGTGCCGATGAACACGCCTTCGACCGAGACGGACTCGCCCGTGGTCGCGACGTTGCCGGTACTGGAGAGCGCTTTCGCGATCCCGAAATCGACCACCAGTGCGTCGCCGTGCAGAATTAAAATGTTCTCCGGCTTCACGTCGCGATGCACGATGTTGCGACTGTGCGCGAAGCTGAGCGCTTCGGCGACCTGTCTCGTGAGTCGCAGCGCCTCCTTCAAGGTCAGCTTTTGCTCACGATCGAGCAGCTCCCGTAACGACTCCCCGTCGACATACGGCATGACGAGATAGAGAAGCGAGTCGGCGTCTCCCGAATCGATGATCGGCACGATGCGAGGATGCTCCAGCCGCGACGCGTACCTGATCTCGCGCAGAAAACGCGCAGCGCCGAGCCCCGCCGCAACCTCGCTGCGCAAAAACTTCACCGCGACAGGACGATCGGTTGTGAGGTCGCGCGCCAGATAAACAAGCGACGTGCCGCCACGACCGATCACGCGTTCGAGCGCATAACGGGCGCCGAGTGCGTGGCTGAGTGCCTCGAAGGACGAGGCGAGATCAAACTCTGGAGTAGACATCTAGCCCGGAACGTTGTCCTCGGCGAGGCTGCAGCGCTACGTCTGCCTTACGGTCGGGCGATGGCATCGCGCCAGGGCGCGAAGTCGTCGTAGAGTCGACGCACGAGCGATTCCGCGAGTGAAAAGCGGGTGACCGCGCCGCCACGGGTCGCATCGTGAACGAGCACTTCAATTTTCGGCAATGATCCGTCTTCGCGTGGCATGAATGTCGTCGGCGCGAGTGTGGCGACGAATGCGCCGGGCGTCGGCTTCCCCGCGCTCTGGTGTGCGGCCGAGTTTACCAGTGCGGCGATCCGCGCAGATGATTCGAGCGTGACCGGTGTGCCGTCGCGAAGAAGTTCAACCGATTCCACGTCTCCCTTCTTGATCTCGAAGATCTTGTCCGGTGCGTACGATGGCCAAGGTGTACGCTCAGGCGAGACTTCGATCACGTAGACAGCGCGACGGGACGATACGAGCGAGGGCCAGGCACCCCATGCTTCGATCGGGTCGACAGTCTCGCGCGCGGTGCCCGCAGGATTCGGATGCGCTTCCTTCCAAGCGCGCCCGTCTTCCGCGCGCCAGAGAAAAATTGGCGTCGACATGATGACGGTGCGCAGATCGTTGTTGCGCATCATGCGTGCCTTCGGATCGATACCGCGGGCGATCATCGCGCGCGCGGCCGCCTCCGGGTAGCGAGCACGCACACTGTTTGCGCGCGCGACACTGTCTGCGGTCGCGGCCTTCGCGAGTTGGGCCGCGCGACGGACGGAATCACTTCGTGCACGCCTGAGGCTGTCCGCCGCCGTCATCGGTGCAACAGGCAACTTCGCGGCGCCGCCGGTCGCGGTGCCAGCCGCGACGCCCGCGGCATTGATCGCAGCGCCGTTCGGCGAATTCGCGCCACCGGCGACCGGAACAACCGCCGTCCGATTCGCAGAATCACGGATCGCCGCGCTGTCCGATACCCCTGCGCGCAGTGAAGCCGCGCGGCTCGCGCCGCTGCGCCCGACTGCAAACCATGCAGCGCCAGCGATGACCGCAGCAACGACGCCGATCACCGGCCAGCGCGTGCCGGATGATGTCACGAGCGAGCCACCAGTTGTCGTTGCCGGACCAGTGCCATCCGGCCCTTTCGCTGACGCAAGGATTGCGTTTGCCGGACTGTTCACCGATGCAGAGCGTCGTACGTTTTCAGTCGGGCCCGACGTGCGGAGCGCGCTCACTGCGCCACTGGCCGCGCGCCACCCTTCGAGATCGCTGTGGGGCGTGCGCGCGGCGACATTTGCAACGCGCGTATCCAGCGCGCGACGATACAACTCTGCGGTTTGCGAAGGCGTCATACTGCCGATCGCGCCCGCAAGCGCGTGCGCAAACTCGGAGATAGTGTCGAAGCGTTCCGCAGCCTCTGGTGCAAGCGCGCGATTGAAAATGTCCTGCAGCGCCTCGGGCCATTCGATCTCGTGTCGCGCGTCCTGCAGCGTACGTGGGCGACTCGTCAGCCGGGCGACGAGCGATTCCTTCGACGACTCAGATGGAAACGCCTGCTTCCCAGTCAGAGCGTAAAACGCCACCAGTGCGAGCGAGTACTGATCGCTCCGCGCGTCGAGTGCGTCGCCGGCGAGTTGCTCGGGCGACATGTACTGCGGCGTGCCGATGGAATAGCCAGTGCGTGTGACACGCGTGTCCGTATTGTCCATCGTGCGCGCGATGCCGAAGTCAACGAGCTTCACCATGAACGTGCCGTCGGGGCGCAGGCCCAGCATGATGTTGTCGGGCTTGATATCGCGGTGCAGCATGTTCAGATCGTGCGCCGCTTGCAGTGCATCGGCGGACTGACCAAGAATATCGGCGGCGATGTCGGGATGCAGCGCAGCATCACGATCGAGCTTTGCCGCCAGCGAGTCACCATCGATGTATTCCATGGCGAGATAGACGAGTCCCTCCTCCGTCTCGCCGAAATCGAAGATCGCGGCGATGTTCGGATGTGAAAGCTGACTCGCGTTCGCCGCTTCCCGCGTGAACCGCCGCAGCGCTTCGACATCGCCGACGAGTGCCGGGCGCATGATCTTGATCGCGCTCTTCCGCTTCATGCGTACGTGCTCGGCAAGGAACACCTGACCCATGCCACCTTCGCCGATGCGCGACTCGATGCGATAACGATCGGCGATGACCGTGCCGATCAGATCGGTGGATTGTCCGGCGCGTACGAGACGCGTACCATCCTTCGCGCAAAACGCGACAGCTTCGTCGTACGTCTCTCCGCAGCGGGGGCAGCTGTTCGTCTGAGGCACGCGAGGGGTCGGGATGTGGCGGTAGGGACGAGGAGCAAAGCGGACACAGGGGAAAATAGCGCGCGGGGCACCCGTGTTGGATGTTTGGCCTGAATCCGGCGACATAGGGCAAACCGACATAGGTCACACATCGGATGGCCGTCGGTCGGAATTGCACGCGCATCGCCGACGCGCCACTATAGCTCATGATTCACCTGCTCCTGGGGCGCTGCCACTCATGATCGCGATCCGTCCCGTCCGCGCGTCGTGCGACGGTAGAAGATTCGTGCACCGGGGTGCCGCGTCTGCAATCGGAAAGAGGGATGCAACGCATATCGGCGGCGTCGCTGGCGTGATATGATCGCAACGCACTTTGCCGATGCGCTGCGTGAAACGTCGCCGCAATTCGCGCTACTGAACGCCTGTCGCATACTCCGTGAATGGATCGATCTGCCCGGTGCTGAATGCGCCCGTCGCATCAGAAACGCGCTGACGAATGAAGGCATGGCGCGAAGTCTGGTACAGGCGAAGTCGTTGGTGTGGGCACGCCTTGCCCGTGAGTTTGCGGCGCCCGGCGAGGATTGGATGGGTGCGTTGGGCGCACTCGATGCGCGCACGGCAAGCGGCACGTCAACTGTTGCGGACACGGAGTATGTGCGACGTGTGCTGACGCTGCTTTCTCTCAACGCGCTGGTCGCCGATAGCTATCCGGCCGCGGTAAGCGCCACGGCACCGAACCCGCAGCTCGACGAAATCGTTGCCGGTGTGCCCGCGCTCCAGGAGGCGATACACGGTTGCGACGTCTCTGGCGCGACGGCCGCGAGCATCGAGAAGTTGCAGACAGCTATCGACGCGTTCACGCACATGGCCGACCAGTGGACCCCGCCGATACATGCGAATCATGCGTGGTGGCTTGGTATGGCGCACTACACTGTCGGTCGTGCCGCGCTCGAAATTGGCGACGCCGTGCTCGCGCGCCACGCCTTCGAGACAGGTGTTGCTGACTACGAGCGCGCGGGCGAGTGGAACGATGCCGACGATTTACGAACGCGTATTCAGGCGATCGATCGTGGAAGGCGCGGCGATGTGGACGCAATGGTAGCGTCGTCGTTGCAGAAGCTGTCGTCTCCGCAAGATGCAGTGCGGCGATGTGCGTCGCTCGCAGCACTGGGGACCGCGTCCAAGGAAGCCGGCGACCAGTACGAGTATGCGCGCACCGCGGAACTACTCGCGAGCGAGTTGATCGCGTCAGGATTTGCCGACCCGGAGTTTGACGCACTGAGCGCGATGCGTGGCTGGGTGAGCACTTCGCTCGAGACATCGCACGACGACGATCTGCTCAAGCGCGTGAGCAAGATCGCTGACTGCTGGGCAGTCGTCATGGGCGCGCGTGCCACCGATCGCAACGAAGACGGCACACTACGTGACGCTGCTCGCGCACAGCGCGCGGAGGAATGTCTGCCGAGCATCGGTGAGGCGATGGGCGCAATAGTGGCCGAAGCCGAGTTGGTGGACGCTGAGATCAGCGCCGAACTCGCGGAATGGTACGGTCCCGAAGCCGCACAACAGACGGGGTTGCGCGCAGCGGCAGACGCACATTTTGCGGGAGTCGTTGACGCGCCGAGGAGTACCAGCGCGGTTACGGACGCGGTTTCGCACCGTAGCGCGGCAGAGCGCGCATCGGAAGGTGCCGCGATCAGCAGCGCACTCTATACCTTGCGGCTGACGTGCAACGAGAGTGCGAACGAGACACAGTTGGCGCAAGTGAACCAACTGATCGAGCGGGCGCGCGTACTCGGCTCGCGCATACACGTGGTCCAGGCGCTGCTTGAGCAGGCGTACGTGTTGCTCGCGCTCGAGCGATACGCGGACGTGTCGGCCAGTACGCATGACGCGCTCCACGTACTCTCGCCGATGCTGGTTGCGTCGCTGGGTGTCTTCACACTGGCGCACGAACGCGAACTGTATCTGAGCGCGAAGCAGTTCGAGGCGCGCGCACTCGTTGGACTGCAAGCACATGAAGCGTTGTTGAATCTCTGTCAACCAGTGATCGCTGAGCTGGAGCGGCAGCGTGCACATGTCACTGCGCCGTATCAGCAGTCGGCATTTCTGGCAACGCGTGCGGAGTTCTACGAATACTGTGCGGCTGCGGCGCAAAAGCTTGGGCGACACGACCTTCTACTTGAAACGACAGAGCGATTGAAAGCGAGCAGTGCGTGGCGGTTTGGCCGCCTTTCGTTCGACGAAGTTCCAATTGAGATCGCTGCCGAGATCGCGGCACTCGATGCAAAGTACAGCGAAGTGAATCGTGCGCTTAGCGAAGGCAGTGTGCGCGGTGTGTCGCTAGACGAACTGCTGGAACGTCGGCTGCGCATCGCGACGGCGCGCGCGATCGCCCGCGGAAAAGTGCATGCAGATGCGCCGCCCGTCGTCACAATCGCAGCCGTGCAACGCGCGCTCGAAGTCGATGAAGCCGCATTTTCGTGGTTCTGGCTTTCCGACAACGTCCTGCTCGTTCTCGCATTTACGCGCGACCTGTTTCACAGGTCCACGATCGAACTTTCGGCGGACACGCGGAGCCAGTTCGAGCAGTGGCTTCACTGTGTCGGCGCAATGGCTGGTGCCGAACATGCCACGATTACAGCGGAGCTTGACGGGTTGGTGGATTCGCTCGCACCAACACTGTTCCCGGCAAGCATTCGCGAATTTGCGCAGGGAAAGACGCGTCTGATTCTCAGTCCGCATCGCTCGTTGCATCTGTTTCCGTTTCACGCGATACGCGTGCCCGACGATGCATCAAAGCCCTGGCTGATTCAGCACAGCGCCATTCGATACGTACCCAACCTCACGAGTCTGTCGCTCGAGTGGAGCGGCAATCACGAGGGGCCGGTACTCGCCATCGGCATCGACGACTTTGGCGATACCGGTTTCCCGTCACTCGAATATGCTGTACTCGAGGCAGAGCAGGTGGCCGACGCGCATCGGGCTCCGGGGCACGCGGCAACGGCACTCACGCGCGCCGCGTTTGC
>JBKJTE010000303.1:0-6638 GCA_046590495.1 Gemmatimonas sp.
AGCACCTGCCAGTAGTGCGACGTGTAGCCAAGCGAACCCGCCATGTTGTTGATGCCCGGATAGATCGCGCGGATCTTCCGGAATTCAGACGGCGGTGCACCCGCGACAAACCCCATCTCGAAGAAGGCGTAGTTGCCTCCGTTGTTGATGACACTCATCGCGACGAAGTTGTTGCCCTGATTTTCCGAGACAGGTCCGCCCTGGTTGGTAACACCAGTACGGAAACCTGCGCTCATTCGGAGCGAGCCGGCCGCGAGATCTTCGGCCGCAAAAAGGTTGAACGCGCTCTTGGTCGGAATCGGAACCGCTTTAACGGTTCCGTTGGAGAGCACGCTGTCGACGGTGGTCTGGGGAACGGGGTTCAGTCGCTGCGCATCCGCGCGCTGCGTCGTTGCCACGAGCATGCCACCAAGCAGAGTGAGTCCGGCAAGCGCTGTCCGCGCCCCGGTAAAGCGCCATACGTGGCCCCCAAGAGGGGCCGCGCCGGCGCCGAAGGTGTTGTGTTCGAATGTCATGAGGTGTGGTCAGTCTGTGCTTAGAAGTTGACCGTGATGCCAGTGGAGAGGCTACGACGCGCGCCGATGTACTCCGGCTGGTCGAATGCCGTCGACGTCGAAGCGTCACCGGTGTTGCCGATGCGACGGTTGCCGAAGTCGCGCAGACCCGCGTCACACGTGCCCGTGTTCACGAACACCTGCACGCAATTCTTACGATCCAGGAGATTCGACACACGGAGGAAGCCCGAGTACCGAACCGCACCGATGCGGAAGCCCTTGTCCACGACCATGTCAATTTGCTGCGTGCTCGGCTGACGACCCGAGTTGATGTCGGACGCGTTGGCGGTGTTACCGACCTGACCGAACGACGCCGCGCGAATCGGCGTGTACGGAATGCCCGCGCGCGTGCTGAACGTCAGCGTTGCACGCGTGTTGCGCAGGAAACGTCCCGAATTCATCGGCAGGCTCGGAATATCCTCGCGCACCTGATACGACATCGTCGCGTTGAAGTTGAACGGCTGGTCGACATCGGCCACCGTCTCGAGCAACTGCTGACGATTTGATTCATCCGAACGCTGGATTTCGTTCGCGCGATCGGGCGGGCGCGAGTTCGTCGTGGCGCGCGACAGACCGTAGTTGATGTCGTACGACCAACGATCCGCGAGACGACGGCGGAACGTGATTTCGACGCCCCGTGACGTCAGGAAGTCGCCGTTCACGAGCACCGTGTACGACGGCAGTGAACCCTCATACGTCGAGCCGATGTCCTGCAGCGCGCGGCTCGGACGGAGACCCGAAAGGCCCGTCTCGGAACGGTTGTAGACCGCGACGTTGATGCTGTAGTTGCGGCTGAGTTCCGTGCTGTAACCAACTTCGTACGACTTCGCTTCTTCGAGCAACAGATTCGGATTGCCGACGAATTCCGGATTGGCCGTCGTGATGTTCGGCACGCACTCCCCGGTGCCGGGCTTCACAGAAGTTTTCGAGCAGTAGTTGTCGCCCGGTCCGGCAACCGTGCCGATACCGGTGTTGCGATACACGTTGCCGTACAGCGGCACCTGCGTGTAGCGACCGGCGTTGAAGAAGATCTGCGACTTTTCAGTCAGCGGAAACACCACGCCGACGCGCGGGCTGAACGCCGTACGCGCCTTCGCTGCGCTGAAGTCATCGAGCTGCGCGATTGCAGCTGCGCTGTCGAGCAGAATGGAACGCTGCGACTTGGGGTTGATCGCGCCAGCGGCGCAGCCGGCGAGACCGTACGCGGCACCCGATGCATTGGCCAGCTTCTTTCCACCAACCGTCGCGCCTTCGCACACTTCACGCGCGGTCGTTCCGTTGGACGGATTGAACGGGTTCGTGAAGCCTTGGCCCGTTGCACGGCCAAAGTCGAAGCGCCCACCAAGTTTGATGGTGATGAAGTCGTATTCGATCGTGCTCTGCACGTAACCGGCCGCTTCGATCGGCTTCGCGCGGTACACCTGCGACGTGAGCGGCTGAATACCGGAATTGGCACCCGACGCGCCAACGTCCTTGTACTTCATGTCATGCGCCACAAACTGAGCACCAAACTGCAGGTTGTTGTGGTCCGTCACCTGCGACTGGATGTCAGCCTTGAACGTACGCGTCGTGAACTTCTCGCCACCGTACACGCCCGACACGATACCGGCGTCAGGGATACGATCGCCGCCTGCAACACCCGGTGACGGGCTGAGGAAGTTCTGGTCGAAGTTCGGACGGAAGAACGGCCCCGGAATACAGGTGCCGAGAAAGTATGGGCACGTCACGCGTTCGAAGTTCGTCTGTGCAGCACGCAACTGAACGTTGGTGCGTCCAAAGCGCTGCTCGACCGACGCGATGTACACCTGACCCTTGTCGCTGACCGATGGCTGAATCAGGTCACGCGATAGACGATTGCCACCATCCGTCAGGATGTTGAGCGAGTCCGCACGATTGTTGACCAGCGCGAGCGGGTCCCCACGGAACGCGTAGTAGTAGTTGCGAGCGTAGCCGCGGTTGGCGCGCTCAGAACCGATACCCGTCACCTTGATCGTGGTGTTGTTGAACGGCAGGAAGGTCAGTTTGCCGACCACCTGCGAATTCTGGAGGCCACCGTAACCCTGCCAGCCACCATTCAGGTCGCGCGCGGACGGAGGCAGTGCGTCCGTCTGAACAACGGGCGCGTTCGCGGTGAACACGTCGTTGTCAAACTCCAGCACGCGCGCGGCCGAGCTCTGCACCTGACCGGAGACTGCGTAACGCAGCTTGCTGTTCGTGCCCGGGACCGGGCCTGAGAGGTAGCCGCGGAGCAGGTTCGATCCAAGCAGCTGATCCTGCTTGTTGCCAAAAACGGCGCCCGGCAGCGTGGAGTTCTGGAAGTCGATGGAGCCCGACACTTCAGAACCACCTTCGCGCACGGCCTGGTTGATGACGCCGGAAAGGGCATTGCCATACTGCGGATCGAGACCACCGCGCTGGAAGTTGACCTGCTGAACGGCAAGTGCGTTCAGGTCAACCGCATTGCTGCCGAACAGCGGGTTGTTGATCGCGATGCCTTCGATCATCGAAAGCGTGGCACCCCCACGACCGCCGCGAACGCGGATCGGCTGCGAAGTGCTGCGCTGCTCTTCAGCGAGCGACACGACCGACGTGTTGCTCGGCACTTCCGTGAATCCCTGCTGAAGGGCCAGCACACCAGCGATGCTCGTAACCGGAAGCCCCTGGATCTGCTCCGCGGTGATCACCGACTGCGACCCGACCTGATTGCGCTCGATCAGCGGCGCCTGATCGGCCTGCACTGTCACGGCCTGAAGGGTCTGATTCGAGGCGCGCAGCTGAAAATTCTGATCGCGCGTGGCATCGATCGTGATGCCGACGTTGGTCGCGCTGACACTCTGGTACCCAAGGCGGCGAGCCTGCACCGTGTACGTGCCTGGTGGGACCTGAATGATGAAATAGCGTCCGTTGGTACCCGTTACCGCACCGAGCGTTGTTCCTTGCACCACCACCGCAGCCCCTTCAACGGGCTTGCCTGATTCTTTGTCGGTCACCACACCGGTCAACTTGCCGGTTTGTGCCTGAACAACGGTGATTGGCGCTGCAAGGGCTGCGCCCAGGAGCGTCGCGATAAACCACCGACGACGTCCGAGAGACCTCATCTCATCCTCCGGGAGGGTATTGCTACGGGTCTGACGTTCAGTACGGCCGATCGCCGTGCAGAACGCGTACAACGCCGAGCGCGATCCGGGAGGCAACCATCGGGTGCCGGTCGGGTACTCACTCGACACTGGAAAGATCGACCCAACGCAGGACGCGTCGGTCGAAAAACAACGGCAGGTAGACATCCGCGATCCGTCCACCAGGCACGGGCTCGCGAGGGACGGGCGCACGAACGATGGCGACGATCCGCAGCGGACAACTCATTAGTGAGTCGCCCGCCTTTCATGCTGGCGGCAAGCTAGCGATGGCATCTGACGTGTCAATGTTCGATGACACCTTCGATTCCCTCTCAAATCCCGAATGACGCCCTGCTCCCTCAACAGCACGGACGCGCGTCAGGTCACCAGTTCAGCTCATGGAATTTCCACGTCGCTGAACGAGTGACCTGTTCGCAATTTCCAGTGCTGTTTGACGCGCACAGCCGCCCGAATAAAGCTGCTAGCGAACCCGCGCCCGGTACGTTCTGGACAATCGAAGTGTCGTCCCACCGCCAAGAACGAGCAGTCCGTCCCCACCCGGCAATGGTGACATCTCTCGTACACGGTCCATGTTCACCACCATCCGACGATGGATGCGCACGAACTGGCGCGGGTCCAACCCCGATTCGATCGCGGTGATGGTGCCACGAGTCCGGTAGCGCTGGTCCGCTGCGTGGACGAGGATGTAGTTGCCGTCCGCCTCGAACCAGTCCACATCGGCCAGCGGAATGAACCGGGTGCGTCGCCCCTCGCGAACCAGCACCCTCAGCGGACGACCATCCTGCACCGTCGATCCTGCCTGCTCTGACGTCTGTGTGAGGTCGAGGACGCCTTCAGCGGCTCCACCGTTTCTCGCACGAGTCGCAGCCGCCGTTTGAACCGGCACCGCTGTCGCATTCCGCCACCGTGCGCCGGTCATCGCGAAGTTCCCGCGTGAACGCTCACTGCCAACCGCCGCCAGCGTTCGGTTCGACGCGAGCGGGTCTCCACTGCCGTCTGGGAGCCAGGCACCTTCGCCTTCCGCAGCGGTCGGCAGCCACGGGCCATCGTTGCTGCGGCGCGAGGACGTTGCATCCGCGCTGATCGCGGCTGTAAAAGCCGGCGCACCAAGCTGGCCGATGCTCGCACGCGATGACGCAGTCGCACCGATAAGCCGCTGCAGCTCTTCAGCAGTGCGCAGTAGCGCGATCTGCAAAGCCTGATGACGCGCCCGCGCCATCGCTTCGTCGAGACGGGCGATCGAAATCGGAACCGGCACGAAGTCCGTCGCTTGCAATTCGAATGCGCGTACGGCGTCTTCTTCCCGCGATGACAGAAACACGATCGCGTGCGGTCGACTCGATTCTGGCAACGAGCCGACAAACTCGAAGCCGGATCCGTCAACGAGTGTCGATGCAATGATCGCGACATCGGGCGCGAGCGAAGACAGCGCGGCACGAGCCGCGGTCTGGTCCGGAAACGAACCGGCGATCTGCAGATCGAGTGACGCCGGCAGCGCAATGAGCTGCTGGCGGAGGTCAGCCGGATGATCGCCGATCAGTACGACGCGAATGGGCATGAGGCGGACGGGATGCGCGCGTGGACGCTCGGCCGGCGGGTAGGTGCCGAGTCAGAAGGGCCATTCACTGGCCGCTCAACTCATACGCTGCATAGCCGACAGACGTTGTGATCGGGTCCCAGCTTGGCCACCCCACCTCCCACATCGTGCCTGAGGCGAACAGAACGCTGGCATTTTGTGCCGTTCATTCCGGCCACAGCGGTGGTTCGACGAACACCGTCCTGTTCGAAGAACCCCGCCGGGCACTCGCGACCCGAAGGCCGCGGAAACTCAACTCACTGCGGTGCCGCGTTCTCCGTCACGACGCGCACCTGATCATCAACCACCTGCAGAAAGCCGCCCTGCACACTGAATCGACGCTCGCCCTCTGCAGTCTCCAATCGCAACATGCCTTTGCCGAGCAATGTCATCAACGGCGCATGCATCGGCAGAATACCCATCTCACCGTCGAACGCGGGCGCACTCACCGAACGCGCCGATCCTTCGAACAGCACTTTCTCGGGAGAGATCACCGACACTTTCAACGCGTCGCTCATCGATCAGCCCTGAAGCTTCTTCGCGTTCGTGACAACGTCGTCCACGCCACCGGCCATGAAGAACGCCTGCTCCGGCAGGTGATCGAACTCACCGGCGCAGATGCGTTCGAACGACGAGATGGTTTCCTCGAGCTTCACATACTTGCCCGGGATACCCGTGAACTGTTCGGCGACTGCGAACGGCTGCGACATGAAACGCTGCAGACGACGCGCACGGCCAACGATCTTCTTGTCATCTTCCGAGAGTTCGTCCATGCCGAGAATCGCGATGATGTCCTGCAATTCCTTGTAGCGCTGCAGAATGCGCTGCGTCGTCGTTGCGGCGTTGTAGTGACGCTCACCGATGTACTGCGCGTCGAGAATGCGTGAAGTCGAATCGAGCGGATCGACGGCCGGATAAATTCCAAGCTCCGTGATCTTGCGATTCAGAACGACTGTCGCGTCCAAGTGCGCAAAGGCGGTCGCGGGGGCCGGATCAGTCAAGTCGTCTGCAGGAACGTAGATGGCCTGCACGGACGTGATGGAGCCGTTGCGCGTCGAGGTGATGCGCTCCTGCAGGTCGCCCATCTCCGACGCAAGCGTTGGCTGGTAACCCACGGCGCTCGGCATACGCCCGAGCAGTGCCGACACTTCGGAACCGGCCTGCGTGAATCGGAAGATGTTGTCGACGAACACAAGCACGTCGGCGTTCTCCACGTCGCGGAAATACTCGGCGACCGTGAGACCCGAAAGCGCGACGCGAAGGCGCGCACCTGGCGGCTCGTTCATCTGACCGTAAATCAGCGCGACCTTGTCCAGAATTCCGGCTTCCTGGAATTCGAGATACAAGTCGTTGCCTTCACGCGTGCGCTCA
>JBKJTE010000342.1:0-3907 GCA_046590495.1 Gemmatimonas sp.
CTGCGACTGCGCTCCGTCAAGCAATTCGTTGACGAGACTCTCAATTGCGTTCTTGCGTCCAGTGGCCTCGCCACCTTTGGCGTACTGCCCTTCTTTTGAGATGCCGGCGCGCTTCACCAGCGATCGACCTGTCGTCTGATCAAGGATCTCGACGTCCATTACGATCTGCAAACGCCGACGGGTCGACGTGGTCTGTCGCGGATCGGCGCTCACTCCGGCGGGCAAGTCCACCTCGTAACGTGTGATGACGCCGCGCACGATGACATCGGCCTTTGCTTCCGGGGCCTCGCGCAAATTGAGCCGATCACGTAGGCTCTTGCGCAACTGCTCGAACACTTCGCGCTGGAGTTCAGGGACTGCCGTCTGATTGTCGAACGGCTGCACTGCCACGCTGCGAAGATTCTTCGGTAAACCGCTGCCGCTCGAGAAACCATACAGGCAGCCGGTGAGCGCAAGCAGGCCACCGAGCAGTGCGCCACGCGTAAGTCGACGCGCGCTGGCTACAAGTCGTGTCGGAACGCGTGGCACCACCCGCAGTGACTGCGTGCTACGGGCGACGGAAGATTGCGTCATCAAAGCCCTCGACCAACGTGGTGTCCGTGACGGTGAGCGCCAAGCGACGTTTGGCCTGCTCATGAACGTATGTCAGCTCCAACTGCCCCGCTGTGTTTCGACGACGCGTGATCCACTCGATCACGCGACCGCCTTCAATGCGTTCGACGCGCCCGAGCATCCGCCCTCCAAATGATACCCGCCAGGCGCGCCCATCGGCGGCTGACGCATCGTGGCCACGGAGGTTGCCGAGGTCTGCACGCAGCGTGTCGCCGACCATCCGCGCAACGGTGTCTGGCGCGGCTGGGAGCGACAGTCGACCGAGAGTCGCCCAAAGGAGTGGCACCGGCGGCAAGAAGCGACGGACGAGGTCGATGCCAGGCACCATCAGCGAGTCCCCGACAAGAATGGCGTAGCCGCCAGCCATGCCGTTGCGCAAAAAGAAGTCGAGACGCGCGCGCGCCGGCGGCGCATGTCGGACAACACCTTCGCCGTTGGCCTCGAATGTCTCATCTTTGTACGTCCACTCGAACCGAAGTTGTTGCGGACTCCTCGAAAGCTCGGCGGCCGGTAGCGCAGCCGTCGTTGGTGCGCCCGCGAGCGGCCGTGCGCTCGGCGCGCATGCTGCGAGCACAGTCAGCAGCGCCGGCGCAATCCGTGACGCAATACGCGATCGCGTTGATTGCGCTGAGCGAATGCATGTCATGATCGAATCTCAACGCTTCGAACGCGGTCGCCTTGTACGATGCGATCAAAGACGTCGTACCCGGACACAATATGTCCAAAGACTGTGTAGTGACCGTCGAGATGCGGCTGTGGGGAATGGCAGAAGTAGTACTGCGCCCCACCGGTATCAGGGCCGGACGTCGCCAGGCCGAGTGAGCCGCGGTCGTGCCGTCGGCGCGTCCACGCATCTCGGACAGTGAAGCCCGGCCCGCCGGATCCATCACCCCTCGGATTGCCATCCTGCGCGACAAAGTTTGGCACGACACGGTGGAACCAGGTGTCCCGATAGTACCCGTTGCGCGCGAGGTTGATGAAAGCTTCGACGACGAGTGGGGCTTCGGCGACGTAAAGCTCGATGATGATGTCGCCGCGAGATGTATGCAGCACTGCCGTGGGGTTCTTTGCGCCTGATCGCAGCCACTGGCTCGCAATGCGTTGGTAGTCGGACTGAGGGCGGGGCGCGTCGACCGTTGGCAGCTGCTTCCACGCCGCCAACGGGGTGACGCGCAAAGTGAGCGCACGTTCAGCGGCAGTTGCGGGGGGCGTCAGCGATGAGAGTCGGCGTCGGAGCGCGTCGCTGATGCGAGCGCTGTCGCGATCCCATGTACGTGCGACATAGCGGAGCGCTACGTCACGCACTTCGTCATCGTTTTCACGAAGCGCCGCGGCGTACTGATCGAGCACTGCCGGGAGGTCATCAGCGTTCGGCTTGCGCGCGAGTGCAGCAATCGCTCGCGAGCGCACCTGCGGGTCTGCATCTGCAACGGCGCGTCGCAGCAGTGCGCGTATGTCGCCGCCGGCGAGCGCGATCGTATCGAGAGACGCGATTGCTGCTGAACGCACGCGTCCGTCCGCGTCGGCGGCAAAAGCACGGGCTAGTGCCAGCCGATCGAATTTGGGATCGCGCAGGCGTGACTCGACTACCGTTGCACGTTGACGCCAATCTGACGCGCGCGTCCAGAGCGATTCCGCGGCGGCATAGGCGTCACTGCCTGCGCCGCGCGCCGCGACGAGCAGTGCATGCCGAACCACGAACGACGTGTCATTACTCCACGCACGTCGCCATAGATCTGCATCCCGAAGGAACACCGAGCCGATCGCTTCAATCGTTGCAACGCGGACGTTTTGATCGCGATCATTCAGCGCACGTTGCATGTCTGCGACAATGGACGGTCCGAACGACGCAAGGCTGCGAACAGCATTGGCGCGAACGAGCGCGCTACTGTCGGCAATGAGCAGGACAAGCGCTTCGCGTGCGCGTGCCGCGAGCGAGTCCGCGACGCCGGTACGCGCGAGCGCACGGGCAACGTGCTGACGCACGAGCTCATCGCGATGGCGCGCGAGGGGAAGCATTGCGCGCACGCCGGCGGCAACGCGCGGTCGTGCGATCGTGTAGGCAGCCGCGCGAACGGCTTGAAGCGATGTGTCTGCCAGCCATGGCGTGAGAAGCGTGACCGGAACCGCGCGAAGCTTCACGGTTGCCAGCAGCAACTCGGCGCGCACAAGCCCACTGCGTTGGGCGGCGGTGCTCGACACGAGCGGCTGTGCGCTGCCTTCACCCAGCGCGAGCGACAGCACGGTGCGCGAGACGTCGCCGAGCTCGCCGAGTGCCCACGCCGCCTCGCGCGCAACAGGATCGGGTGCCCCGGCGACGGCGCGCCCGAGAGCGACAAGCGACGCCGTATCTTTTCCAAGTCCGAGCGCGAACGCCGCATTGGCAGCGACGGCCGTATCTGGATCGACGAGCAAGCGACGGAGTGTGGCGTAGCGTGCGCGCATCTGCACCTGACCGATCGCGAGCGCCGCGCGCGCACGGCGCTCTGATTCTGAAGCGAGCAAGAAGGAGTCGACCAACAGCGTGTCCCGTTCGCGCCGATCGACCATGGCGAGCAGCTGCGCGTCGAGCCGAGTGTGATCGAGAGGCGTTGCGGTAGGCGCACCGCCCGCGACAGGGGCGCACGCCGACGCGAACGTCATGGCGATCGCGGCGCATGCCGACGTGACTAGAAAGCGCATGGACATTCTCATGAGATCGCGCCGTTCGTTCGCGTACTCATGGCGAGACGCCTCCATCCATTCCCGCTGCTCATCGAGCGTCCAGGTCGGCAGCGGGTGTGACGGCTGCTGCCAGAAATGCTCGGACATGCGTGGGCATCGCAACGAGACGCCCGTCACGAGAGATCGAGATGAGTGCAGTGGTGCCGGATGCGAGCAGCGTACTGGTCTCCGCGTGGGTGATGCGATAGGAAAAAGTCACGGCCCGCGACCGGACGTCGACAAGCCTCGTGTGGACGTAAATCAGGTCGTCGTAGCGCGCTGAGGCATGGAAGCGAAGCGCGGCATCAGAGACGGCAAGAAGAACGCCGTCCCGTTCAAGCTCCGCGTACGGCTTGCCAATGGCGCGAATGAAGTCTGTGCGCCCGATCTCGCACCAGACCAGATAGTTGGCATGGTACACCACACCCATCTGGTCGGTTTCGGCGTAGCGCACACGCAGCTCACTGATGGTTTCATGACCCATGCCGCAAGATGCGTCACGTACCGGCCACTACTCAAGCTGACCAGGACGGTTTGTGGCGGTCGGGAGTGGACGTTAGACTGCCTGCGTGCTGCCAACTCCCTGCTATGT
>JBKJTE010000369.1:0-17105 GCA_046590495.1 Gemmatimonas sp.
TTTTGATGCGACTGGTCGCATCGCGGTACTGCTCATCCAGAACATTGTCGGCGCGCACCGTGATTGAATGCACCATGCTGCCGTGCGCCGCCACCAGCCATGTCGCGTTGAGATTGACGAGACTGTAGGCATCGGTGGTCACATCGAGTGCGTCGCCGCTGACCTTGCGCTGACTGAAGACACGTTTGGCGTCGCCACCAAACGAGATTCGGCCGTTGTCGTAGCGGAGCGAGGCACCGACGCGTCCGGCCGGGATGTACGGCAGGTCTCCCGAGCCATCACGAAACTGCGCGCGCGTGAAGTCACCCATGACGCCGCCAACGAGACGACGCACAAGTTTCGTCTCCATCTGACCTTCGATGCCATACAGCTTCGCATTGGCCTGCGCGTAGTTCACGAGCGGCACGGAGTTACCGTCCTGCGTCGTCGTGCCAACGGCTCGCGGAAGGATGTAGTGATTGATGAGGTTGAGGTACGTGTTGAACTGCGCGAAGGTGCTCCCAGACTGCGCTCGAAGGCCGGCCTCGAGCCCGGTACTCTGCTCGGGGATGAGGTTGGGATTGCCTTTGTCGACGGTGCCGACGGCAGCGTGGAAACCGTTCGCGTACATCTCTTCGACAGTCGGCGCGCGGAAGCCCCGTGAGGCGTTGGCGGTGAGCGACACGTCGTGCGCGACAGGCACGCTGACACCCAACGACCCGGCGAGATTATCAAAGCTCCGCGACACCGCCGCGCCGAAGCGATCGACTTCATCGGTGTTGCGCGGATTGGTGTTGATCGCAAACCGATCGTACCGTGCGCCGATCTGCAGTCGTGGTGTGTGATCTTGCCGGGCGCCGGCCGTCAACGGCAACTCCTGATACACGAACAGCGCCACGTTGTCGTTGGTCGCGCCCGGTGTGAACGCTTCGTTGCCGGTTGGTGTGTATTGACGAAACAGTCCCTGCACACCGACTGCACCAGTAGCGCGTCCGATCTGCGTTCGACCGGTCACGTTCACTGTCTGGGTGTTCAGCTTAAAGCTTGTTCCCACGCTGCCAGTCGGTTCGAGTTCATCATGCCTGTACCACTGCGCCGTTCCGTCAACGCGCACTGTCGAGACTGCGGCGACACCGGTGTTGATCGTCGACTGCAGCGCCGTCATGCGACGCACACCGTCGAGACGCACAGCTTCATCGTCCTCGGGATGCGGTAACCCGTAGCGAAAGTCCATCTGTCGATACACCACGCCAACCGACGCACTGGGACCGACATAACCGCCACCGATGGCGAGATTGTTGGTCCGGCCATTGGTGTTGGCCTGCGTTGCTCCCCCGCCGACACGCATGTCGTCGAAATTGCGGAAGCCCCCACGCGCGGTGAGCGCAAAGTGTTGCGTGATCGGCAGCGTCATACCGGCGGCAACAACGCCACCGGGCGTGACGGTCTCCCCCTGCCCCGATACGTAGCCTGAGGCGCGCGACGGAATGGTGGTCGGTATGTCATTTGAAATCACGTTCACAACACCGCCGAGTGCGTTGTTGCCGTAGAGTAAAGACGCAGGCCCACGAATGACCTCGATGCGTTCGGCGCTGCTGGGATCGACCGCGTTGAGGTGGTCGACTGCCGCCGACGACAGGTCGCCTGCCCGCTCACCATCCTGCAGCACGAGCACGCGTTCGCCGGTGAGTCCGCGAATGACTGGCGCATTGGCGAGCGGGCCGTTGAAGCGCGTCGACATCCCAGGTTCGCCGGCCAGCGTCTGTCCAATCGACGAACTGAGTGATCGTTGCAGCTCCTTTCCCGAGAGTTGCACTGTCGCCTGAGTAACGTTGAGCGGATCGGTGCCGGTGGGCGTTGCCGTTACGCTCACATTCGACAATCGCACGGTCGCAACACGCATTGTGATGTTGATGCGCACATCGGGCCCGGTAGCCGGAATCGTTACGACTTGATGCTGACTCGCATAACCGATGCGAATGAGATCCAGGTGGTAGGTGCCCGCGGAAAGATTGCGAAGCACGAACTCACCGCGATCGTTGGTGAGCGCCCCGCGATTTGCGCTGCTGACGATCACTTGAACGTTGCCGAGCGGTGCGCCGCTGGTGTCGCGCACCGTGCCGATGAGGGCACTGGCCACGAGAGCGCGACGAAGCGGTGGCGTGGAATCAGCGAACGCGGTTGCTGCTGATGCCGTGCGCGGCGCGAACGCGACCGAGACTGCAAGTGCCAGCGCGGCGGCGAAACACGCTGCCCCAACCGAATCGCGACCTGAAAGATTGGGCGCAGCGCGTCCGTCTGAATACGGGCGCGCGAAATGATGCAACATGTTTTGGCTCCACTTGAAATACTGGCACACCGACGAATCGATATGCTGAGGCGCGCATCGCCGGGCGACGATGCGGGGTCGATCAGCCTCGTGCAGTCGGTGGCGCGCGTTGTGAAGCGAGCCGCGGAACGGCGTGGGAGTGAGGCACCACGCGGGCAGCATGCGCGACTGCCCGTGCGATGCAGGCCGGCACGAACGCAGCAGCCTGCGAGGGCGCCGCGGCTGGCGTTGTCGCAACCGAGCAGAGCGCGCAGTCATGCTGGTGGACGAGCGCGCACCCCTGCCCCGTTTCCGACTCCAGGTGCGCGTACGGCGTGCGTTCGTCCATGCGCCACGCGTCCGCGATCGCCGCCACTGCGGGGGCGAGCGCCTGGAACATCGCGAGCAGGACCAGAATCCGCGTGATACGCGGAAACCGCGTGGATTGCATGCCGAATGATGGAGTGTGAAGTGCCACTACACTACGTACGCACCAAACGATAACCTGCTGAACAAGCCCGGCCACACCAGTTCCCGTTCGGAGTCGTTCCCCTCCCGCGCGTGCCCCAGCCCACGAATCAACGCATGGACTTTCGCCCGGCGTTTCCGACGACCTGTCAATGCACGTCCGCGCGCTTCATGGCTCGCTTGATCGCGCCCTTCATGGCTCGCTTCATGACGTCCTTCATGGCGCCCTTCATGGCGCCCTTCATGGCGCGCTCAACGGCGCACGCCTCCGCGCCTACTACTGCGCTCTCTACCGCGCGATGGGGACTGCTGTTCCTGATTGCGATTACATCGATCGCGACCAGTGCGTCTCGAGCTTCAGCCCAACCGATCCGCCCGACCTGGCGGGTCACGGCTGAAGTGGGCGGAGTACTCGGCGGCACTTGGCTCAAAGGCACTGGAGCGCCGACTGTGCGCACTGATCCGGGAGCGACAATTGGCGTCGGTGGGCAGCGTATGGTCGCGATGAATGTCAGCGCTGGATTGGGTGTGAAGGTCGGTGCGCAGCCCGTGTCCGTGAAGGAGGGCGGCGAGACGTGGTCCGGCGGAACACTCACCGAAGCGGACGCTCTCGGCACACTGTCGTTTCTCACCGCGCAGAGCACGCCGTTGCGTCCCTCGCTCGATATCGGTGCCGGCGTCGCTGTGCTTTCCGGCGCGCGCACTTTGCTCCCATTTCGTGATGCTTCGCGGATCGCGCCCATCGGCGAAGCGGGAGTGACCTTGCGACGTGTTGATCCAAATCCGAACAAGCAGGAACTCGCGCTGTTTGTGCATTTCGGTGTGCTCCGACTCGATGCGAGTGCGACCGACGCCAGCACCGGCTCTGGCTGGGTGAGTCGTATCAGCGCGGGCCTCAAGGTGACTCGATGACATCCGTGATTTCATTCACAGCGATCGGCTCACGAATGCGCGCGTGTATCGCATGCGCGCTCCTGGGCGCTGTCATCAGCTGCGATGCACCGTCAAGCACACGCCCCGACTCTGCCTATGACCCGACGACGCTCTCCCGCGGACAGCTGTACCACTGGGCCAGCGGTCGGCAGATCAGCGTCTGGGCCGAGGTGGGCACGGGACTCAGCGCAGTCGATCTTGGCAGCGCGGTGCGTCAAGCGATCACGACATGGAATGCAGTGCCGCAGTTCGCCGAATTCAAGCTGGCGATGGCATCGAGTATCAGCGACGCAGACATCGTCGTGTACGACCGCGCGACAACCGCGCCGGTTTCGGCTGGGACCTGCACCTTCGATCCGCAGGGCTCGGCCGGTTACACCTACTTCTGCCCCAGTGGCGCGTCACCTACGACGGCGCAGAAGCTGGCACTGGCAGCAGGCGGCACAAGTCATGTCTCGGTGTTGATTCGTGTCGACCGGGGGCGCGTGGCCGACCAGAACGGGTACATCGCTCTGGTGACGCACGAATTCGGGCACGCGCTCGGCATCGGCGGGCACAGTGACGTGCGAACGGACTTGATGTTTGGGTTGCCGGCGGTGACGATCCCCACGGCTCGCGACAGTCGCACGTTGCGGTATCTGCTTGGCAGGCGCCCCGACATCACGCTCTAAAATTGACGGTCCGGTTGTCAGCGTCGTCCTGACAACAAGATCGTCGCGTTTTCGCACATTTCTCACCCTGCCAACGGGTTGAGGAGACGGGTTCTCGCGGGCATGTTTCCACACCCGGCGCGTACGCCGGTTCCTACCTCAGGCATCGCGCCGATGAACATGACGCTGTCGTCGTATTCGCCGGTTGACTATCTGGACCACTGGGCGTCGCGCCCCGCATGGCGCGTCCGTCCGATCTCATAAAAGGGGAGTCGCGCGCATGGCGACACAGGTTACGCCGTCCACCACCATCCCTCGCGAAAGCGCTGACGGACTCGCGCCTCAAGGGCTGCATCCATCTGGCCACGTGCACTGGAATCTCGTCGCGCCCGAACTGGTCGAGGCGGCCGTACGTCGCGGCGAAGGACAGTTGGCCGAGATGGGCCCTTTCGTGGCCGTTACGTCACCGCACACAGGTCGCTCTCCCAACGACAAGTTTGTCGTGCGGGACGATGCGACCAATTCCGATGTCGATTGGGGCAAGGTCAATCAGCCGCTTGATCCCGCGCACTATGCGCTGCTCAAGTCTGAAGTGCAGGCGTACCTCGATGAACGCGACGAACTATTCGTCCAGGATCTGTACTGCGGTGCCGATCCATCCACGCGTTTGAGCGTGCGCTACATCCTGCCGAATGCCTGGCATGCGAACTTCGTGCGCAACATGTTCATTCGCCCGGAGATTCAGGAGCTCGCGACATTCGCGCCCAACTTCACCGTGTATCACGCGCCGGAGTTCAAGGCCGACCCCGCAAAGCATGGCACGCGCACGGGCACATTCATCGTGCTCAATCTGTCAGAGCGTGTGATTCTGATTGGCGGTACGCGCTACGCCGGTGAACTGAAGAAGTCGATGTTCACGGTCATGAACTACCTGCTCCCCAAGCAGGACGTGCTCTCCATGCACTGCTCGGCGAACATCGGTCCGCAGGGCGACACCGCGCTGTTCTTCGGTCTTTCTGGCACGGGCAAGACGACGCTTTCGGCAGACCCCGAGCGTGGACTCATTGGCGACGACGAACACGGCTGGTCGAGCGAGGGCACCTTCAACTTCGAAGGGGGCTGCTATGCGAAGGTGATCAACCTCTCGGCTGAAAACGAACCGGACATCTATCAGACGACCCAGATGTTCGGTACGGTGCTCGAGAACGTGGTACTCAATCAGCCTTCTCGAACCGTCGACTTTGCCAATCAGTCGATCACGGAAAACACGCGCGCGTCATATCCGTTGCACTACATCAAAAACCATGTGCCGAGTGGCCGCGGTGGCCACCCGAAGAACGTGATCTTTTTGACGGCGGACGCGTTTGGTGTGTTACCGCCGATCGCAAAGCTCACCCCCGAACAGGCGATGTTCTACTTCCTCTCCGGCTACACGGCGAAAGTCGCTGGCACAGAGACGGGAGTGAACGAACCGCAGGCGACGTTCAGTGCCTGCTTCGGTGCGGTGTTCCTCGTCTGGCACCCAACCAAGTACGCGCACATGCTCGGCGACTTGCTGCGCACGCATAACGCGCAGGTGTGGCTGGTGAACACGGGATGGACCGGTGGCGCGTACGGTGTCGGCAAGCGCATGAAGCTCCCGTACACGCGTGCGATGGTGCGGGCTGCGCTCAACGGCTCATTGCTCAAGTCGGCAACCAAAGCCGACCCGATTTTCGGTCTCAACATCCCCATCTCGGTGGAAGGCGTGCCGAGCGAAGTGCTTGAGCCGCGCGACTGTTGGGCTGACGGTGCCGCGTACGATGCGCAGGCGTACAAGCTCGCCGAGATGTTCCGCGAAAACATCAAGAAGTTTGGCGACGCGGTGTCGCCGGCGGTCCTGCTCGCTGGCCCGAACTCATGGAATCACGACGGCTGATTTGCGTTCAATGCACGGGTTAAAAAAAACGGGGGCGCCGCATCGCGCGGTGCCCCCGTTTTGTGTGCGCCGCGAAAAGCTCGCGGCGCACAGTCGCATCAATTCAGCAGACGCGCTTTTTCGATGAAGATGTTCCGTCCTTCACGTGCGCTCAGGTACACCACGCCACCCGCGCCAAAACCAGCGATGGTACGGTTCTGCGGAAGCTGCACACGATGGATAAGTTCGCCCTTCCGGTTCACGACGTCATAGACGTACTGGAACATGGGCTGAGGCGGACCCGCGGTTGAGTCGCGGGCGGGACGTGCGCCCCGCGCAGTCGTGTCGCGAACGGTGCCACGAGCCCCTGCAGCGACACCGGCGGCACCGGCGGCACCGGCAGGTGGCCCGCCCCGGCCACCGCCCGCTGGGCCACCGCCGGGGAAACCACCACCGCCAAAGCCACCGCGACCGCCACCCATCATCGTTGCCTGGGCGAGCTGCGCGGCGAGCGACGACGTGGCCGGGAGGATCCAGAGGTTGCCGTCATGATCGGCCATTGTCGTCCCGGGGCGAATCGACGGGACGTAGTCAGGTAGCTTCTCCGGGCCAACCGGCTCGAACGTCATCCGGAAACCGCGATTCGCGCCGGGGTTGGCTGCAGCCGCGGCGGCTGCCTTGTCGTTCACATCCTTGGCGAGCGTCTTGAGCGAGTCGACCAGTTTCTGTTTGTCGTCTTCGGTGATGCGCTTCCAGTCGAACGGAAGTTTCGGGCTCGAGCTCTTGGTGCCGTCGGCCGCGTAGTAGTCCACGTGGTAGTCGATTTCCCGGACAACGGCCAGCGTGCCATCGGAGAGCAACGCCCAGTCGTCCCCCTGCGGGAGCGGGTTGATCTTGGCGATCATGTGCATGCCGCCGTCGCCACCCTGCTGCATCGAGATGTCCGTCTTCGGGACCTTCACCCATGCCAGCGTATCCGACTTGCGTGTGTCGAAGTCAGCGCGAATGACCGGCACCGAATCGGGCTGCGCCTGCGGGGTGAACGGGCGCTGACCGCCCGAACCTTGCGGCTGCCCGCCGGGCGCACCTCCGCCAAATCCGCCCCCGCCACCTGCACCACCTCCACGCTGGCCTGCAGCACCTCCACCAGCTCCGCCACCCGGCGGGCCGCCGCGACCGCCCGCACCGAAGAACGCGCCACCGCCGCCGCCACCACCACCGTTGCGATAGATCAGGCGTCCCTTCGAATCGAACGCGTTCGAGCCGAGGTTGACGTTGGCCAACTGGTAGATGTCGCTGATGCGGGGCGGTGCCATCACCTTCACGACTTTGCCGGTGGGGCCAAGCACGACAAACGACAACGTCGCCGGATCGACGATAATGGTCGAGTCACCGAGATACGGAATCAGTCCAGCCGGGCGCTGCCCGTACGGCAGCGGTGCGCCAGACGTATCCGCGATGACGGTTGCAACCTGCAACGTCGGATCGAAATAGACGAGACGACGACGCTGCGCATCGTTGACGAAAATGGCGCCGTTGGGCAGTGCGCGAAGCATCGACACTGCGTTGAGCGACTGCATGGAGCGTGCTTCAACAGGACCCAACTGCTTGACCGGAACTTTGGCCGAGGCTGCTCTTGCCTGGTCCGTTGCCTGCTGCGCAGCCGCGGCGCGCGCAACCAACGCGCAGCCGACCATGCTGCTAAAAACCACCGCGGTGTATCGACGAGTGTTCATAGTTTTCCTGCCTGATCGAGGAGCTACAGGTGAACCTGCTGGCGAAGTGTTTGATGCGTCGAAGTCGAGCGAGCAATGCTGCCTCATGATCCGCATCATCCCGCGCATCAACCGCCGCGGCGTCCGCCGCCACCACCGCCACCGCCACCGCCGCCGCCGCCACCACCCATTCCGCCACCACCACCGCCGGCGGTACCTGAACGAATGCCCTTCAACGTGCGCTTGTCGAGGAAGCCGGCAACCGTCGTCGGCAGAATGCGGAACTGTTCGGGCGTGAGGAGCTTCTTCACCTGGGGCACGATCCGCATGAGCATGTCGACCGACTGCTCCCGTGCGTCGATGTAGCGATCGTAGGCGAGCCCACGATCGTAGCGGTCAGGGAGTTCGGCCAGCAGCTTCGCGACCGGCGCCCAAATCGAATCCGACTTGAGGATGTACGCGCGGTTGAGCACCGCGAGACTGTCTGCCTGGCGACGCGTCAGCTTGAGCGTGTCGGCCTGCTGCATGATCTGCTGCATCGGATTGATCAGCCCGATGTTCCCCGAGCCACGCAGGGCTTGAATCGTCGGCTTGGTACCCGGACGCGTGCGTCCACGGTCCAACTGCTGCAGTAGCTGTTGACGTTCGCGCGTGGGCCCGATGTCAAAACGGATCAGCGCCGTGATGATCGCCGGGCTGCGGTTGGAGCTCTGCGACGGACGCGTTGAACCAAAACGCTGGTTCACTTCATACTTGAACGCGCTGGTAGCCGGATCGAAACCACGGACGAACAGCAGCTGCTGCGGCGGCTGAATGTTCTGCCCCCAGCCACGCAGGTTCGAGCCGTTGATGGCGCGATCAACAAGCGTGAGCGGGTTCGAGATCTGCAACGAGAGCGTCGCGCGCTGCGGCAAGCCGACGTTCAACGAGTTGAACGACACGTTGAGGTTGCCGCTGAACGACCACGGTCCTGTGCACGAGTTACGACCGGCGAGCGTGCCGAGTTGTGTACGCAGACATTCCTGCGCCTGCTTCGTGCCCGACGACAGCAGGTTCTGCATGCCGGCAGCAACGAGCGGATCGCTCGTCTTGGTCGGATCGAAGACGAATGCGCGATCGTTGGAGTAGCTGTCGCCGTTCACGTCGCCCGCAATCAGCGGCGTGTAGGCAGAGCCAGCGCGAATGTTGCCGTTCCAGCTGACGCGAACTGTGTTGAAGAAGTTGTAGCCAAGGCTGTACTGAATCTGATGACGGCCGAACGAGCCGCGTGACCATTCGATGCTACGCGGATCGCTGACGGTGCTGTTGAAGCCGAGGAACTGCTCGCGCGCATCCTGCAGCACGTACGACAGACTCCACGACAGCTGCGAATTGAACGTGAGCGGCCGGATACTCACCGTGAGCTGCTTCGTTTCCGACGAGAGATCGGAACGGTTCTGCGTGACTCGTCCGAACTCAGGGAAGAGTCGTGCATCGCGAAACGCCACCTGCCCGGTTGTCGTCACGATGGCTGTGCGCGACACAAAAACCTGACGCCCGCTTTCGTTTGGCAGCGTGAAACGCGGAATGCCGGTGAAGTTGAGATCGATGCTGCCGCTCTGATGTTGATTGCGCGACCACGTGCCATCGATCGTCGCCTGCAACCGATTTTTCAGGATCGGGCCGCTCCACTGCAAGTTCGAACGCAACGAACGCTGCGCCATGTAGTTCGGATCGAAGAGCACCACACTCGGCGTCGAGTTGGAGAACACCGAGCCGCTGGTGCCGTCCGCGCATGTAGTCGGAATGGACGCCTGATTAACGAGATAGTTGCTCCAGTTCGCGATCGGCGCCGCAGTCCCGACGCACGTCAGCTGCTGCACGCCACTCGGCAAGCCGGTGTTGTCGATCGCGTTGCCAACGAGCTGCACACCCGGCGTGTTCTGGAAGACGCCGAAGCCGCCACGTACGACAGCGCGCGGCGCGCGCACCATGCCCGGGAGCAGCGTGACCTGATCAGCCGTTCCATACGTCCACGAGAAACCGACGCGCGGGCTGAAATAGCCGCGGCTCGGTACATCCGTGTTGTTCTGCTTGAAATCCGCCATTACCGTCGGATTCGATGTCGGCCCCGTGAGATACTTGTTCGCGTCGAAGCGCAAACCGTACTGCACCTGCACGTTGCTCGTCGGGCGCCACGCGTCGCCCAGCGAGAACGCACCGACCAGTTGACTGCCATCGCGAACGCGCGGCGTGAGCTGTCGGGTGAACGAGGCAGGCACACCGGCGTCGAGATCGGCGAGCGAGTTGTACGAGAACGAGCCGAACTGATTCTGCGAGAGGTTCTGCGAGTATTCGTCGCGGCGCAGCTCAGACGTGAACTTGACGCGGTGATGGTTGTCGGGTGAGAACCACGACAGCGTGTTCACACCGCTCACAGTGTTGTTCGACGAATTGGACAGGAACGGGCTGCCACCGAATGCGAGCGAACTGACCGATTGCGATCCATCCGCGAGCACTGAATTCACGCGTACTGAACCCGACGGCAGGCTGTAGTACGGGTCTGATTTGTTGGAGCCGCGGTTGTAGCCGATGTTCGTTTCGGTGAACACACCGCCGATGCCGAGCAGACCGCTGTGGCGAACCTGTCCACCAACGCTGTAGTTCGTTGCCGTGCCCGAGCGCGACGGGGTGGAGAGCGAGCTTCCGCCGAAGTTGTTGCCGGCCGGTGAATTGTGCGTGAGGTTGCCGGTGAGCGTCAACGTAAACGTGTTGCCCCGCGACGAATTCGGCTGAACGAAATCAAAGCTGCTGAGGAACGACCCGCGATCTGTTGCGCGGTCGGTCGGGAACCCGGAGACGTTGACCGGCGAACCTTGCTTCGAAAGGATCTGCAACAGACGCGCGACCGAGTCGGGCGCCACACCAACCGTCTGAAATCCGAGCGCGCTCGAGTTGAGCAGCGTCTGCAGATCGTTGGCGCGATGATCGAACTGGAACGACGTGTTGTAGAACGCCTGGTCCGGTTTGATCGGCCCGGATGCGGCGCCACCAAGCGAAACGGCGGTGTACTGCTGACCCGTCGCAATACCGGCCGGATCGACGAACTCGAGCTTCGGTGTGTTGAGGTTGGAGCTGAAGCTCCGCTTCATGAAGTTGGAGCCCGCCTGCGTGCGCACCTGCAACTGTCCACCGGAGAAACCACCGCGTGCCACGTCGTACGGTGATGTCGAGAGCGACGTCGCCACCGCAGCGTCACGCGGAACGGATGCGTCGCCAAACGAAAGTCCGTTCAACTGCGTGTTGTTCTGATCGCCGCCGAGTCCGAAGACGGAGAAGGCGTCGGCGGCGCCGTCGGCACCGGGCAACAGCTGCACACCGGGAATTGATGCGGCCATCGCGGCGAGATCACCCATCTGATCTGCCGTCAGGAAACCCGGATCGCTGCCGATCGCCTTTTCGTTTCCGCTGACATCCGACACCGTGTCGGACCGCGAGACTGCGGCGCGCTCGACAACCTGGAACGATTCGAGCGTGACCGCTGATGGCGACAGACGCGCATCAGCGATGAGAATTTCCTGATCGGCCGTGCGCTTCACTTCGTAGCGGCGCATGGAGAAGCCAACCGACGCAAACGTCACCCAGTAGTCACCTTCACCACCAGGAAACGAGATCGTGTAGCGGCCGTTCTTATCCGTGCGCACAGTCCGGCTGACGTTCCCAGACAGCGTGGTCGCAGTGACGATGACGTTCGGGACCGGAAGCGTGTCCGGCCCCATCACCCGCCCGCGGATGATGTCAACCTGCTGAGCGGAAAGTGGCGCACTGACCAGCGCAATGAAGAGCACGACCGCAGCGGAAGCGAAACGAAATATTTTCACGAAGTGATTGGACGATGTAACGTCTGGACTGTTAATGCGCCTTTCGGCTGCAGGAAAAGCCATAGAATCAGACGGCATGGTATAGCATGGTGACGCACGGCCCCCGAAATTCGCTGGATACTCTTGCATGCATGCGCTCGTGCGGCACGACGAGCCCGAACAGCCTCCACGGACCGTTGCGGACTACGCATCACGTGCAGTGCGTGCAATTCATGCTGCAGAAGTGCAATTGGTGCTATCCGCCCCTCTGAGCAGCGCTATCTTCGCACAACGAATGTCCACAACATAAACCGCATGGAAATCCTTCGCGATCCGCTCTGGAACAACATCCGCCTCGATCCCGTTGCATTGGCCTTGCTCGACACGCCGGTCGTGCAACGCTTGCGCTATGTGCGACAACTTGGACTCGCGTTTCTCGTGTATCCCGGTGCGACGCATTCGCGTTTTGAACATGCGCTCGGCGCGTATCATCTCACTGGCGTTGCGCTGCGCTTACTCGATGAACGGGGAGCGCTCACCGGAGTTTCGCAACGCGATCAACAGATCGTCCGCGCAGCGGCACTGCTGCACGATGTCGGGCACTATCCGTTTTCGCACGCGCTCGAGGAAATCGGCGTCACGCATCATGAAGAAGTGGCACGCCCACTCATCATGGAGGGGCCTGTCGCCGATGCGCTGGTGCATGCACTCGGTCCGGATGCGCCATCAGATGTGTTCGCGCTCATCACCGGTCGCAGCAGCAGCCCGCTGCAGGGACTCATCTCGGGCTCCATCGATCTCGACAAGGTCGAGTATCTCAAGCGCGATGCTGCGATGTGTGGCGTTCCGTATGGTGAAATCGATGTCGATCGATTGATCAATTCACTTGTGCTGGTACCACATCCGGTGAACGGCGCGCCGACGGTCGGCGTGCACGAGAAAGGACTTTCGGCGCTCGAATCGTTGCTGTTTGCGAAGTATCAGATGTATCGCAACGTCTACTGGCATCACGCCGTGCGGAGTGCGACGGCGATGTACAAGCGGCTGGTCGCCGTTGCGCTCGAAGCAAATGCCGTCGATGCAAACACCGTCGCGCGCTTCACCGATGAGGGGCTGTTGGTGAAGCTTGAGGCGACGACACTCCCCGCGGACGCCGCCGCGATGTTGGCCGGCATTCGCGGACGTCGTCTTCACAAGCGTACCTACGAATGCCCGGCGGCCACACTCGGCGATGAAGTCGGCGAATGGATCGCCAGCGACTATGCACTCACGCGACGCGTCGAAGATGCGCTCGCGCAAGAACTCGGTTTGAACAAGGGCGAACTGCTGCTCGACTTCCCTGCGAAGACGCAGATGCTTGGGCTTGAGCTTCCGATGCTCCGCCGCAACGGCCAGATCGAACAGCTCACCGCGGCGGGCTGGGAAGGAGACATCAATCTCCCCCGTCTCAGCGACGAGCTGTATCGGAGTGCACGACGGCTGCGCGTCTTTACCGCCAATCGCTCGCCGGTGCCCGAATCGAGGGTGCTGGCGGTGTTGCGACTCGACGCAACAGAAGTGGACACGCGACTCGCCGATACGAGGCCGTTGCTTGGATAACGTGCCATCGAGCCTACGGGTGGGTCACTACTCCCTCGAACGCCCGTGGGCTTCGGCGAGCTTCCGGCCGATCGCGCGATAGAAGGCGGCGTCGATCGGTTTTTCCTCGACCTCGAGCGCGAGTGCGCAACGCTCGATCGAGTAGAGAATGTTGCCGAGGTAAAGCTCGGCAACCTCGCCAACGGTGTCGCGCCGTGGCGATGGGGGCGTATCAGCCACGTGAGACGGCGGCTGTCTCACCGGTCGTGCCGGTCAAGCCGCTGTGAACCTGCTGCACCTGGACGACGATGGCCGTGATGTTGTCCAGTCCCCCGCGTCGATTTGCTTCGGTGATCATCGCGTCGACCATCCGCCCCGGCGTGCCGCGTGTCTCCAGAATCTTCTTGAGCTGCGGATCTTCGACCATGCCCGTGAGGCCGTCTGAAGCCACGACGAACAGGTCGCCGTTGCGCAGGTCACCATTGAGGACGTCGGCCTCGACGACCGCGTTTGCGCCGACGCAACGCGTGATCACGTTGCTGTAGGGGTGATACCGGGCCTGCTCGGGGGTGAGGAATCCGGCGTCGACCTGTTCCTGCACATACGAGTGATCTTTCGTCACCTGCCGAAAGACACCGTCGCGAAGCAGGTAGATGCGCGAGTCACCGATGTGCCCGATGATCCAGCGACCGCCGCCCATCATGATGCAGGAGGCCGTGGTCCCCATTCCCTGCTTGTCGGCCTCGACGATGGTGCGGTCGTAGATGGCGCGATTGGCTGCTTTCAGCGCTTCGCCCATGCGGACGAGCGGATCGGCGCCGGCAAGATCGCGAACCGGCGCTAAGTCGCGCGCCACGATCTGGACCGCCATCTCGCTGGCAACTTCACCGGCGGCGTGGCCGCCCATGCCGTCAGCGACAATGAACAGGCCGCGTTCCTGATCCGCGTCCGCGTAGAGGCTGTCCTCGTTGCCTGCGCGAATGCGCCCGACGTCAGTGCCGGCGGCGACCGATAGCTGCACGATGGTTGGGAGAGGCTCAGTCCAGAGAGGGAAAATCGTTGGGAAGTCGAAGCTACCCGGGAGTCGCGCCCGTTGGCAAGCGCGCGGACGAGACTGCATTCACATCGTCCCCGCCCCCACGCGGCAGATCATGCTGGAGATCTGTTTCACCTCCGGCATGGCTTGTGGCATCACCGGCTTGCAATCGAAACAGGCGTTCGTACAAACCGCGCTGGGCAAGGAGTGCGCGATGCGGCCCCCGCTCCACCACTTCGCCATGATGAAGCACAAGAATTTCTTCGGCCTCGAGGATGGTGCTCAGCCGGTGCGCGATAGCGATGGTGGTCCGGCCGCGCATCAGTTCCGCCACCGCACGTTGAATCACCGCTTCGATTTCAGAATCGACGGCACTCGTCGCCTCGTCGAGCACAAGCAACGCCGGGTCGGCCGCGATGGCGCGTGCGAACGACAACAGCTGTCGCTCGCCGACACTCACGCTCGCCCCGCGCTCTGCGAGTTCGTGGTGCCACCCGCCGGGCAGCCGCTTGATCACCCGATCAGCTCCAACGCGAGCCGCTGCACGTTCAAGCGCGGCATCATCGAGCCGTGTACCGAGTCGCAGATTGGATGCAACGTCGCCGGCGAAGAGGAAAATGTCCTGCTGCACATAGCCGATCAGGGCACGCAACACATCGACGGGGATGTCGCGGATGTCCTGCCCATTTACGAGAATGCGACCACGCTGCGGCTCGTAAAACCGAAGCAACAGATTGACGATGGTCGTCTTCCCGGCGCCGGTGTGACCCACCAGCGCGATCGTCTGTCCAGGACTCGCGATAAAGCTCACACTCTTGAGCACCCACCGTATGTCGTCGCCTTGTGACGCCCGAGCGTCCACGGTCGCGGCGTGAGTCTTCGCATCGCGCCCTGAGACATCGTCACTTACGCCGCCGTCGGCACCGTACGCAAACCAGACGTCGTCAAAGGTGACCGTCACACCGGGCGCACGCAGTGCTTCGACGCGCGCCGCATGATCGGGCGTTGGCGTCAGCCCGGGCGCGTCAGGAGTGTCGAGCAATCCGAAAATCCGCTCGGACGCAGCCATCGCGGCCTGCAGGATGTTGTACTTCTCCGAGAGATCCTGCAGCGGTTGAAAGAAGCGTCGCACGAGTTGCAGAAACGCGGCCACGGTACCAACACTCAACGCGCCGCTGCCCACGCGGAATCCACCGGTTACCAGCAAGCTCGCGAGTGCCAGTGTCGTCAGAAACTCGATGACCGGGAAATAGAGCGCGTACACGGTCACCGACCTGAGATGCGCGTCGAGATGCGCCCGGTTCAGTCCATCAAATCGTGCGGTTTCGGCACGCTCGCGTCCAAACAGCTGCACGATGCGCACACCGGCGAGGCGTTCCTGCAGAAACGCATTCAGACGCGCGAGGCGTGTGCGAATGTCGCGGTAGCTGTTGCGCACACTCGACTGAAAGACGCGCGACGCGAGCATCACCAGCGGAATCACGGTGAACGACGCTAGCGCCAATCGCCAATCCACCCACAACATCACGATGCTGATGGCGAGCAATGTGAAGAGATCGCCCAGCCCGGCAACCACCCCCGAGGTGAACAGCTCATTGAGCGCTTCGACATCGCTGGTCACGCGCGTAACGAGACGGCCAACCGGTGTGCGATCGAAGTACGCGATCGGAAGTCGCTGCAGTCGCCCGAACAGCTGTGCGCGCAGATCGCGCATCACCCGTTGGCCGAGGAGATTGGTGAAGATCGTCTCTCCGTAGGCGGCGCCAAACTGCACCAGCAGCATCGCGGTGTACGCCAAGGCAACCTTGACGATCAGCCCAGTATCCTTGGCCGGGAGCGCGCGATCGATCACCCAGCGCGTCAGCAGCGGCCCGACCAGCTGCATCCCGGCCTCGATCGCAATCAGCACCAGCGCCCCTGCCACCAGCGGGCGATAAGGGCGCACGTACGTCAGGAGGCGTTTGACCAGTCGGGCGTCGTACGCCTTGCCCAGCGCCTCGTCGTCAGCAGAGAGAGCAGCCATTCTTTCGGAATCTAAACGGCACGCTGGATAGTTTTCATGGCATGAAGGAACGCATTCGCATTCTGGGCGCCCGCCAGCACAACCTGAAAGGCTTCGACCTCGATATCCCCCGCCGAGCGATCACCGTCGTGACCGGCGTGTCGGGGTCCGGGAAGTCGTCGCTAGCTTTCGATACGCTCTACGCTGAAGGCCAGCGACGGTACGTCGAATCGTTGTCGGCGTACGCGCGCCAGTTTCTCGAGCGGATGGAAAAGCCGCTGGTTGACTCGATCGAGGGAATTTCGCCGGCCGTTGCGATCGAGCAGAAAAATCCAACGCGCACATCACGTTCGACCGTGGGGACGGCAACCGAGATCTACGACTATCTGCGTCTGTTGTGGGCGCGCATTGGCCGCACCTATTGTCGCGTTTGCGGTCGCGAACTGCGACCCGATACCGTGCAGACCGTAACCGATGCCGCGCTCACACTGCCGCACGGAACCCGATTTTCGGTCGCCTGTCCGCTCGTGCGGTCGACGCTGGTGAAACACGCGGTGATCGAGGAGAATTTGCGCGCGCGCGGGTTCGTTCGGGTTGCCGTTGGCGAGCAGCTCTTGCATCTCGACGATCTCGCCGCGGCCAAGATAGACCTCGCCAAAGCCGACGATGTGCTGATCGTCATCGATCGGTTAGTGATCGA
>JBKJTE010000408.1:0-5789 GCA_046590495.1 Gemmatimonas sp.
TGCGGCGATTCTGCAGGTGTACGACGTCGAGCAACAGCTGCACCGGTATGGCGTGCGGGTTGCCAATCGTGAACTGCGCGGCAAGAGTTACATCGTACATGTCATTGTTCAACTCGGCCGCAACAACGAAGCGCATGTCTGGTTTGACGACGTGACGCGCACGTTACTACGCATTGAGACACCGCTGCAGCCTGGGGTCATCCTCAGGCAAGTTCTGAAGCCTTAACTGCGAACTGCTGGCCGCGAATTACACAAATTTCGCGAATACAGCAGAAGCAATTTCAACGAAGAAAGTACTCACGTATCAGTCGTGTCGTAATCGCGGAATGCGCGTGATTCGCGGCCGCTGTTTTCTCGACTTATTCTCCTCAGAAATGAATCGATCGCCGCATTCACGCGCGCCGGTTGTTCGACGGTGCTCGTGTGGCCGGCCTCGGGGATACGCACCAACGTCGAGCCGCGAATGGCGGCGTGCAGTCGTTCCGATTTTGCTGGAATTGTGGCAACGTCCTGTTCCCCAACCATGATCAACGTCGGCGCGACGATGCGTGGCAGTTCGTCATAGACAGCAGCGCGTTCGATCACTCCGTTCACCGCACGCCAGATATCCCGTCTGTTGGCGATGAGTTGCTGGCGCCAATGTGCGCGTTCGGCAGCACGCGCAGGGTCGGTGAGAAATGATTGGCCGAACATGATCGGCATGACTTTACTCGCCGCGAAACGAAGGCCGAGCCAGCGCGCGACGCGATTGAGTGTGCGATAGCGCGGTGCGTTCTCAGGTGGCTCTGCATCGGCGCTGGTCTCGAGCAGAATGCAAGAGCGGAGCAACTCCGGGCGTCTGGCGGCGATGCGCATCGCGACAAAGCCGCCCATCGACAAACCCGCAAAGTGTACGCGTCCAAGTTGCAGTTCTTCGATCAGCGCGACCGCGTCGGCATAGCAATCGTCGATCGAGATGCTCCGGTCCAACGGCACCGCGCTGCGGCCCTGACCGCGATGATCCCACGCGATGCAGCGATAGCGATCGCGGAGCGCGGCCACCTGAGCGTCGAACATGCGTGTGCTCCAGAGCAGCCCGTGCGAGAAGAGGAGCGGCGGTTTGTCGCCGCCACTGTCTTCCACCCACAATCGCAACCCGTTAATAGTGCGATGCATGGACGTGCCTTGGACGCTCATTCCGTCGATCAGCCCTGGCTCATGGTGGGTAACTGCGCTGTCGATGCTTCGGCCTGAGAAGGCACTGTAATCCGGACCTGCTCATGCCGATACTTCACCAGTACCTCCGGACACATCGACACTCAAACACCTTTTCAATACTACCGTGTGGAACGAACTCTGCGATGATGAGCACGACGCGCAAACGATGCGGACCATGCATCGGGTTGCCTGCGTGATTGGACTTTGTTTCGTGACGTTTGGCGGGTATGCCATCGCGACGCGGCTCGGCGCGGGCGCACCCCCATCGTCCGTCGCCTACGGCAGTGAGAAGCCGGATCGCGCTGCGGCCGTCTTCGGCGACTGAACCGCCCCAAGTACGCGTCGCGAATCTGCGTCGCGTGATAGCGAAGACGTCCCGTCGGCACCTGGTGCCGGCGGGGCGTTTCGACATGCGCCGAACAACACTGATGTCCTAGCGACATCTTCGCGCCACCCGCACCTTGGACATCGTCGGCCAATTCCCCCCGTACGTCGGAGCTCACATGTCCAACTCGCGCCCCGCAGTCACGCGTCGCGATTTTCTTTCGCTTGCAGGCAAGGCCGGGTTGGCGATTTCTGTGCTCGACCCCGCGCTCGATTCACTGCATAACCCGTCGCTCGAAGCGCAGTCGGCGCCGAGCGCCACAGATCTGGCCAACGGCGTGCTGACCAACAACGCCGAGGGTGCAGCATCGCACGGAGCCGCGCTGCGCGCACCCGTCGCACCCGCGGCATTCTCTGCACTCAAGTGGCGCCACCTCGGCCCCTTCCGCGGCGGACGTGTGGCGGCCGCGACCGGCGTCCCGGGTCGTCCGAACGAGTTTTACTACGGCGCCGTGAATGGGGGCGTGTGGAAGTCGATCGATGGCGGACGCGTCTGGTCCCCGGTCTTCGATTCGCAACCCGTTGCATCGGTCGGCGCAATCGCCGTCGCGCCGTCTGCGCCCGACGTGATTTACGTCGGCAGTGGGGAGTCATCGCTGCGCGATTCGTCGGGTTATGGCAATGGCGTCTACAAGTCCACGAATGCCGGCAAGACGTGGACACATCTGGGACTCGACGCGACGCATCACATCGGCAAGATCGCCGTCGACCCGAAGAATCCCGATATCGTCTTCGTGGCAGCGATCGGACAGCTGTACGCGGCCAACGCCGATCGTGGCGTCTTCCGCTCGAAAGACGGGGGCCGGAGCTGGCAGAAGGTCCTCTTCAAAGGGAACGATGTCGGTGCCGTCGAAGTGGTCATCGATCCGAACGATTCGCGCGTGGTCTATGCGGGACTCTGGAATACGCGCCGTCCGCCCTGGTTCACGTATGCCCCGACGAATGGTCCGGGTGGTGGCATTTTCAAATCCACCGACGGCGGGAACACGTGGAGCCAACTCACCAACGGCTTGCCGTCGGCGGGAATCGGGCGCACCGGCATCGCGGTCGCGCCTAACGATTCGAAACGCGTATATGCAGTCGTGGATTGTCTGGTGCCGGATCCTGCCGCGGCCAACACGCCAGGCGCAGCGCAGGCGCCACCGGGCGGACCACCCGCACCACCGCGCGGTCAGGGAGGATTCTTTCGCAGTGATGATGGCGGCGCGACGTGGACAAAACTTTCGAGCGATCAGGCGCTGTGGGGTCGAGGCTGGTACTTCGAGAAAGTGACAGTCGATCCAAAGAATGCCGATATCGTCTATGTGCCGAATGTTGCCGTGAACCGTTCGAAGGACGGTGGCAAAACATGGATCGCACTGCGCGGATCACCCGGGGGCGATGACTACCATCAAGCCTGGATCTCGCCCGATGATTCGAACACGATGATTGTCGCCAGCGATCAGGGCGCCGTCATCACGCGCAATGCAACCATCGATGATGCGCGCGAGGTCACGTGGAGCAGTTGGCTCAATCAACCGACCGCGCAACTGTATCACATCTCGGTCGACCACCGCACGCCGTACTGGGTGACGGGTGCTCAGCAAGACAGTGGCGCAGTGGCCGTCTGCTCGCGTGGCAAGTTCGCGACGATCACCATGCGCGACTGGGAACCCATCGGGGCCGGTGGAGAGAGTGGCTACACGGCCGGTGATCCGTTGCATCCGGGAATCATCTACGGCGGTACAGGCAGTCGGAGCGATCTCGCGCTGAATGCCACGGTGCCCGGCACGACTGTGCCCAAGGGACCCGAGCCGCTGCGCGCAGATTGGACGCAACCGCTCGTCGTGTCCAAGGCCGATCCGCGCTCTGTGTACTATGGCGCGCAGTATCTCTTCAAGACGACCGACAGTGCGGCCACGTGGAAGCAGATCAGCAACGATCTCACGCGGGCGGAACTCGTCGTGCCGACGACGCTCGACGCGACCGCCGCCGCGCAGGTCGATCGCAATGGCAAACGCGGGGTGATCTACACCATCGCACCATCACCGTTGCTCGTGCCGATGGTGTGGGTTGGTACCGACGACGGCCTCATTCACGTCACCATCAACGATGGCAAGAGCTGGCAGAACGCGACACCGGCCGCCGTGCTGCCGTGGAGCCGCGTCACGATGATGGAAGCGTCGCACTTCGATTTCAATGCGGCATACGCGAGTGTCGATCGGCATCAGTTGCAAGACTACGAGCCGTACATCTATCGCACGCGTGACATGGGCAAGAGCTGGCAGAAGATCACGACGGGTCTGCCCGTCGGTGTGTATGTGCACACGATCAAAGAAGACCCCGCACGACAGGGGCTGCTCTTTGCCGGCACCGAGCGCGGTGCGTTTGTGTCATTCGACGATGGCGAGCACTGGCAGCCGCTGCAGAACGATCTGCCGGTGACATCGGTGCGCGATTTTGAAGTGCACGGGCACGATCTCGTTGTCGGCACGCATGGGCGCGGCATCTTTGTCATCGACGACATCAGCGTGCTGCGCCAGTTGAGCGATGCCGTGATCGCGTCAGCAGCGCATCTCTTCAAGCCCGCCGACGCGACTTACTTCCAGCAGGGTGACGACAACGGCACACCAACACAGAAGGACGAACCGCAGGCACAAAACGCCGAGAACGGTGCGCACATCGACTACTACCTTGGCGCCGATGCGACGACAGTAGTGACGCTCGATGTCCTCGATGCGGCGGGCGTTGTGGTGCACACCTTCACGACCGCGCCGAGTACCGCTGCTGGACGTGGCGCGGGCGGGCGAGGCGGCGGAGGTGACGGAATCCCAAACACGTCACCGCTGTGGCGCGTTGCGTCTGTGCCGATGTCGGCGAAAGCCGGGATGCATCGCGTGACGTGGGTGCCGGTGTCGGCCGGCGGAGGAAGACGCGACGGGCTTGAAGGCGGCGGCGGAACACCACTCACCGGAACTTTCACGGCGAAGTTGACTGTGAACGGTCAGAGCATAACACAGACGTTCGTCGTGAAGCCTGATCCCCGGTTCGCATCACGTTAGCTCATGGTGGCTACGGTCGCGCTGACAGTGCCGCGCGCTTCACGCGATCGCGTGCCGCGGTCAACTCGGCGTCAAGCGACATCGGTGAGGCAGCGATGTCGGTGATGTGATCGATCGCGCCGATGTAATAGTCGCGCCAGCTGTCGATGATGAGCCGTTCCGTTTCTGCTGAGCCACCGCGTGAGAGCGTGTCCTTGCTCAACGCACCCTGCGTGCGCAGCGCCGATTCGGCAACGCGCGTGAGCTCGTCGAGTGCAGCAACCGTGACCTCGCGCGAACCGGTCGTGAGAATGAGTCCGGTGTTGAGCGCACAGTTGCCGACGTTGCCAAGTGTGGCAGCGCTGACCATCTCGATCCGGTCGAGGTCCGTGTGGTAGAACTGATCCGTGAAGTGCCAGAGTAACACGGCGGGAATGTTCGCCGTGAGAAAAGGTGTGTGATCGCTCCCGCCCTCAAACGGATTCGCTTTCACCACCCAGCCGGTGGTCGCTGCGCGATCAAGACAACGCTCGCGTACAAAGTCGTTGAACCAGTACGGACGGATTTCGCTGACGGTGAGCGGACGTCCGCCCCACTCTGTGTGCCGATCTTCGCCACGTACCCACACGGCCGACGGATCGGGCATCTTTTCGATGAGAAAGGTGCCGCCGGTTTTCGCGGTGTTCTCACCAACCATGTCGAGCGACATTCCCCACTTCACGCCCGCACGGCGCGTCGTGTCGTCGGACAGAAAGCGTGCCGTCGAGCGAATTTCATCGCCCCAGAGAAATGTCATCGTGCGCGCCGGATTGGCGCGACCGCTCTTCACCAGTCGTGCTGCGACCCGGGCAACTTCAGCGAGCAATCCGACACCAGTGGCGTTGTCGTTCGCCCCAGGCTCCTGTACGTGCGCCGAATAGACAAATCGTTGGGCGGGTACCGATGCACCACGAATTTCGGCGATGACTGTGCGCTCAGGACGATTTTCAAAACGCGATTTCACCACCGCGTTGACCTGCAGCACACCCTTCGACAACACGGCGCGCAATGAATCACGCGCCGCCGACGAAACAAAGATCAACCAACCCTGATGCGCACTGTCACGCGGTACACTCGTGAACTGAATGGCGCTCACGTTCTTTGACTGCTGGTTGTATGCGGGGAGTTTTTGCGTAGCCAGCACACCGA
>JBKJTE010000123.1:0-3067 GCA_046590495.1 Gemmatimonas sp.
CCAGAGTTTGTCGAGGCGCAAACTCTGGTGTCATGAGCCCACGCAGCGACCTGCCATGCGGGTCCTGCGTGGCTCGCACCTTATTGACCAGTTCGAGCGCTGTCTTTGTGCAGGGTGGCAGCTCAGCGTCGGACACACCCAGCGGTGTCACCCGCTGACCCCACTTCACGAGCAGTGAGCAGTAGGTCAGCCCTCCACCAAACGCCGGCATCAAAATGTTGGCGCCCGGCTTCACGCGCCCTGACTCGAGTGCTTCGACGAGGGCGACGGGAACAGTCGCCGCGCTCATGTTGCCGTATTTATGAACCGTAACAATGACCCGTTCCATCGGTACGCCGGCGTACTTCGCGACCGATTCGATGATGCGCAGATTCGCCTGGTGCGGAACAACGAGATCGACTTCGTCGGCCGTGAGGTTGTTCTCCTTGAGAACGCGAATGGATGCATCGGCCATGGCATGCACAGCGCGCCGGAAGATCACCTGCCCATCAAAATCCCAGAGGGTGTCACCAAAGCTCACATCGAGCCCGGCGTACGTGCAGCCGAAGCCGCGCACGCGCAAACTCTGCCGCGCTTCGGCATCGCAGCCCAGCACGCTGCCGATCATCCCTTCCTCGTTGTCCGACGCCTGCAGCACGACGGCCGCTGCGCCATCGCCAAAGAGCACGGCGACGTTGCGATTGCTCCAGTCCATGTAGCGGCTGATCAACTCGACGCCGATCACGATCGCATTGCGGATCATGCCGCTGCGGATCATCGCGGTCGCGGTGGCGAGTCCGTAGCAGAAGCTGGTGCAGGCGGTGTTGAGATCGATGGCGGCGGCTTTCGTAGCGCCGAGTGCGAACTGCACGCCCGAGGCACTGTAGGGCACCAGTTCGTCGTTGCTCACACCTCCATAAATGATCATGTCCACATCACTGGCAGCGAGGCCCGCGCAGGCGAGCGCGCGCAGCGAGGCGATGGTCGACAGGTCGATGGCACTGACGTGCGAAATGCGACGTTCGCGCATCCCGGTGCGCGACGTGATCCATTCGTCGGACGTCTCGAGGAACGTGGATAGGTCGTCGTTACTGAGGACGGCCGGGGGCATGCATGCGCCCCATCCGGTGATGGCAGCGTAGGTCATCTGGACTCTGGCAAGGGAGGGACGGGAAGTATCGCATCCCGCCACGAAATTGACGAGTGTTTCGGCGTTGGCACCGGTGGCTCAGCCCGAGGCAGCACTGCATCTTTTCCGTATGTCCTTCGACCTCTCTATCCGATTTCTCGAACGCTCGCGTCACTATCTCGGCGTGGAATATCCGGCCAAGATTCGCGCGGCCGCGCTCACTGTACCGGCGGACCGGATCTGGTGGCGGGCCAACGCAACATCAAACAGCGTCGGCAATCTGCTCTTGCATCTTACCGGTAATGTGCGCCAGTGGATTGTGAGTGGTGTCGGCGGGGCGTCCGATGCGCGGCATCGTGACGAAGAGTTTTCAGCGCAGGGTGGTCCGGACATGAACGCGTTGCTCGACGGACTCGATGCGGCGCTGCACGATGTCGTTGCCGTGATCGACACGCTTGATGCCAACGCGCTCGGCGAATCGCGCACGATTCAGGGGCGCGAGACGACGGTGTTTGCGGCGATCTACCACGTCGTCGAACATTTCTCCGGGCACACCGGGCAGATCATCCTGATGGCGAAATCGTTCAGCGAGGGTGCAGTACGTTTTTACGACGACACCGGCGGTCTCGCGCGTCCGCTGTTCCTGCCGAGCGGCGCGAATGACATCGATTGAGCGACGAACGCGACACGCATTGCAGGTGTCGGCGTGACGGTGCTTGAACGCCTCTCGACCGCGCTCGCTGGTCGCTACACGATTGAGCGCGAGATCGGCGAAGGCGGCATGGCGACGGTGTATCTGGCGCTCGATGTGCGCCATGAACGTCGCGTCGCGATCAAGGTGCTGCATCCGGAACTGTCGGCGATGCTTGGCCCGGATCGATTCTTGAGTGAGATCAAATTGACGGCGAGTCTGCAGCATCCGCACATTTTGCCGCTGTTCGACTCTGGTGTTGCCGACGGCTTGTTGTACTACGTGATGCCGTTCGTCGAAGGCGAGACCCTGCGCAAACGACTGGAGCGCGAACATCAGCTCCCGGTTGGGGATGCGGTACGACTCGCGACCGAGATCGGCGATGCGTTGCAGTACGCGCACGAGCGCGGCATTGTGCATCGCGACATCAAGCCGGAAAATGTGTTGCTGCAGGGCGGACGCGCGGTCGTCGCGGATTTCGGTATTGCGCTCGCTGTCCACCACGCCGGTGGCGTGCGAATGACGCAGACCGGGATGTCGCTCGGCACGCCGCAGTACATGGCGCCGGAACAGGCGATGGGTGAACGCAATATCGATTCTCGCGCTGACATTTATGCGCTCGGCGCTGTCACGTACGAAATGCTCGCCGGTGAGCCGCCGTTCACCGGGCCGACCGCGCAGGCGATTGTCGCGAGGGTGATGACTGAGCGGTCGCGGCCGTTGCGCGCGAGTCGCGACACGGTGCCCGAGAGCGTTGAACGCGCAGTCGCGCAGGCGCTGGAGAAGTTGCCCGCCGATCGTTTTGCGTCGTCGAAGGAGTTCACGCACGCGCTCTCGGACATCACCATCTCGGCGGCAGCGCGAGCGCTCACCACAGATCCTCGCGTCGGTGGTGTACGAGCATCGTTCAGTGGGTCGCGCGCAGTTGCTGTCGGAGCGATCGCGCTTGTCGCGGGCGCTGCGATCGGTGCCGCAGCAATGGCGTCTCGCGCAAAGCCACCGACCAATACGCGCCCGCTATCAGTGCGTTTTGAAGTACTTCCCTCCGACTCCGTGCAGCTGCGTCTCGTCTGCTGCGGACGGATGTTCGCTATCTCGCCTGATGGACGGTGGTTGGTGTATCAGGGGAGCCCGATCGTCGCCGACAAGCAAGCCGCGCCTGCGCTTGCGACAGTGGCCGAGCAGCAGCTGTACCTTCGCGATCTCACCGACTTGACGGTACGCCGCCTTCCTGGGACAGAAAACGGGGTGAGCATCGCATTCTCCCC
>JBKJTE010000208.1:0-7000 GCA_046590495.1 Gemmatimonas sp.
CTGCTGGATGCGATTGCTGCGCAGGATGCGCCGCGCGCCGTAGCACTTGTGGGCTTTGTGCTTGGTCAGCCGAAGGTGACGGGCGTGCAGGTGGTGATCATGCTGAGCACGCAGGCATTTGCGATCGCGTTTGGACGTTCGCGTCGCGACGCTGGTATGCCGACCAGCCGATTGCCCGCTGAGTTCTTTGCATTTCTGAAAGAGACAGGTGGTTATCCTGGGCGGCCGTGGGGCGAAGCGGCGTCTGCGTGGACCAAGGTTGTCGATCGCTGGAGCGCTCGTTCGTGTGAGCGTGCACTACAGTTGCTGCTCGAGGCCGATATCGCACTCAAGGAAACCACGGTCTCGAGCGCAGAACAGATTGTGATGTCGCTTGTGCTGGGCCTCTGCGCGCTGGGTACACGCGGGCGCAAAGCGGCATGAGGGCGGAGCGCATCACACAGTGCATTGTGAAGTTCACGAAGACTCGCATGATCGGAAGCATATCGCGGGCGTTCAGAGTTCATGGTGGCGCATTACGCGCACTACGCGCATTACGCGCGGCAGCGTTCGTCCTGCCATTGGCGTCCGCCCGACTGTTGCAGGCGCAGAGCGGCGCGACCAGCGCGTCAACGTCCTCAATGATCAGCGGGCCTACTGCCGGACCGACGGCGCGTGTAGTGATCGATCGCGCGCGCGCGTTGGTGGAAGCAGGGAAGGGCGCCGAAGCAAAGGCGCTGCTCGACTCGTTGGTGAACGCGTCGATGAACGAGCCGGGCGATCTGGCCGATGCGCTGTACTGGCGCGCGGTGCTGGGAGAGCGGGCGGCAGACGCCGAGCGTGATTGGAAACGCATGGTGATGGATGTGCCACTGTCGCCGCGCGTGCCGACTGCACTGCTCAGGCTTGGCGAACTTGAAATGGTACGTGGGCATCCGGCCGGTGCGCGTGCGTATCTCGAGCGGTTGCTGCGCGACTACAACTCTGCGGAGGAACGTCCGAAGGCGCTGTTGTGGGTAGTGCGCAGCTACTTCGACGAGCGCGATATGGCGCGCGCATGTCGCACACTGATCGCATTGCGTGATACCGACGTTCCAGATGGGGAGCTGCGCCTGCAGGCGAATGAACTGCAGGTTCGTTGTCGGAACGAAACGAAGGTCGCGGAAAAAGCGGCCACGAATAGCGCGAATGACGCAAAGAACGGCGAACAGCTGGCCACGAATGGCCTGACAGGCGCGACTGGTAACGCAAACACAGTGGCTGTGCGCTACGGCGTGCAGATCGCGGCGTATGAGTCGCGTGAACAGGCAATGGCGGCGGTGAAGCGGATGAACGCGCGCGGACTGGCGGCCCACGTGGATGGTGACTCAAAACCATATCGCGTGCGTGTCGGTCGGTACACGACGCGGACGGAGGCCGAGGCAGCGATGGCGCGTCTCAGAAGCCAAGGTCAGAAGGGTTTTGTGACGGTGCTGTCGCCATGAGTGGTGCGGCGACGCCGTTGATGCAACAGTATCGGGAGATCAAGGCGCGTCATCAGGATGCGATCCTGTTTTTCCGGATGGGCGACTTTTACGAGATGTTCTACGACGACGCAGAAAAGGCGTCGCGTGTGCTTGGACTGACGCTTACGTCGCGCAACAACGGTGGCGCGAGCGAAGTGCCGCTGGCCGGCATTCCGGTGAAAGCCGCCGCTGACTATTTGCGCAGACTGGTTGGGCAGGGATATCGCGTTGCGGTGTGCGAACAGGTCGAAGATCCCAAGCTTGCCAAAGGGATCGTGCGGCGCGAGGTGGTTGAAACGATCACGCCTGGCGCTGTGTTCGCGGACGACATGCTCGACGGTGCGAGAGCGAACTACGTCTGCGCAGTCGCCACCGGACGAGAGACGTCGCGCGATGGCGACCGACTGCAGATCGGAATCGCTGCGGCCGATCTCTCCACTGGCGAGCTGCGGCTGGCGATTGCATCGGTGATGGACGCGCCCGCGCTGCTGGCGCGACTCGCACCCCGCGAACTGCTGCTCGTGCGCGGCACCGACGACGCCATGCGTGCACTCGTCGACTCGGCGAGCGACGGGGCGCTGGTAAGCGAGCGCGATGGATGGGAGTTCGATTCGCAACTCGCCGCCGACGAACTTGCGCGACAGTTCGATGTGCGTGGTCTCGATGGCTTTGGTCTGGACGCGAGCGATGGCGCAGCGATCGGCGCGGCCGGCGCCCTGCTGCGTTACCTGCGCGAGCTGCAACCCGGTGGTTTGCCACATCTCGCCCGCCCCATCGTCGAACGTCCGGGCGGTGTCATGCCGCTCGATGAAATGACGCGTCGCAATCTCGAACTCGTCGAATCGCTGCGGGGTGGAGAAGTGGCGGGGACGTTGCTGTCGGTGTTCGATCGCACTGTCACGCCGATGGGGCAACGTCTGCTGCGTCAGTGGCTGCTGGCGCCGTTGCTCGAGCGCAGTGCAATCGAACAGCGACTCGATGCCGTCACCGTACTGGTGCGCGATGCGGTGGGTCGCGCGGCACTTCGCGAAGCGCTCGACGGTGTGCGCGATGTCGAGCGTCTGGCAAGCAAAGCAGCGGCTGGACGTGCAACGCCACGCGAACTGCGCGCGCTTGGCGATTCACTCGCGCGTTTGCCGAAGGTGGCGAAGAGTGCGCGCGGAGTCCTCGACCATGCGGCACAGAGCAGTGCGAGTGGTGGTGCACTTGGCGCTCTGTTGCGCGACTGGGATGATGGTGCCGACTGCGCCGCACGCATCACGCACACGCTGGTCGATCGGCCACCACTTGCGATCGGCGAAGAGGATACGATTGCACCTGGTGTCGACGCCGAGTTGGACGAGCTGCGCACGTTGCGGGACGGTGGAAAGGATGCGATCGCGCAGATTCAGAACAACGAACGCGCGCGTACTGGTATTCATTCGCTCAAGGTCGGATTCAATCGCGTCTTCGGGTACTATCTGGAGATCTCGAATTCGAACAAGCATCTGGTGCCCGACGACTATCAGCGGAGACAAACGCTGACCGGTGCCGAACGTTACGTCACGCCAGCGCTCAAGGAATACGAGGAGAAGGTGCTCACCGCCGGTGAGCGTATCGAATCACGCGAGCGCGAACTGTTCGAAGCGTTGCGTCGGGAAGTGGGTGCAGCGATCCGGCGTTGGCAGGCCGTAGCAGGTCGTGTCGCGACGATCGATGTGCTTGGTGCATTTGCGGAAGTTTCTGAACGCGAACAGTATGTGCGTCCGGAATTCCACGACGGCTTCGATCTGGAAATCGTCGGCGGTCGGCACCCGGTTGTCGAGCGGATGATGGCCCGCGAGAAGTTCATCCCGAACGACTTGCTACTGACCGAGGATGCGCAGCTGATCGTGCTGACCGGTCCGAACATGGCGGGCAAGAGCACAATCTTGCGTCAGATCGGATTGATTCAGCTGCTCGCGCAGGTGGGCACGTATGTGCCGGCGCGTCGTGCGAAGTTGCCTGTGATCGATCGACTGTTCACGCGCGTTGGTGCGAGTGACAATCTCGTACGCGGCCAGAGTACGTTCATGGTCGAGATGAGTGAGACGAGTGCGATTCTGCACACGGCAACCAAACATTCCCTCGTACTCCTCGACGAGATCGGTCGCGGCACCAGCACCTACGATGGCGTTTCGATCGCGTGGAGTGTGAGTGAACATCTTCATGATGCGATCGGCTGCAAAACGGTGTTTGCGACGCACTATCATGAACTCACGCAGCTTGCCAACGAACTCCCGGGCGTGCGCAACTTCACCGTTGCCGTGCGCGAAGTCGGCGATCAGATACTCTTTCTGCACACCCTCATTCCCGGTGGGGCAGACCGTTCGTACGGCATCGAAGTCGGTCGACTCGCGGGGCTGCCAGCGGCCGTGATTGCGCGTGCCAAGGAAGTATTGTCGCTGCTTGAGGGCGAGGGTGCCCAGATGGCCGCGCGTCTCACGGCCGAGGGTTTTGTCGCGCCCAAGAGTGCGACACGCCGAGGCCCGCGCATGAAACCGTCACCGTCTTCCCCGATCGCGCAGCTCGGATTTTTTGGCGACGCCGCCGTCGCAGCACCCGCTGCAGATCCGTCGCACACGCAGTTGGCTGATGCCGTGTCTGCGCTCGAGCCGGACAACATGACGCCGATGGAAGCACTGACCACGCTCGCCGCCCTGAAACGGACGCTGGCGCCATCGTGATGGCAGCATCGTGAACACTCCGTCGTCAACAGAGCGCGTTGTGCGACGTGAAGGGGTCTTCAAACCGACGAAGGCTGAACTTGCTGCAGCGGTTGATCTCACCGTTCCGGACCTCGTCGCTCACGACCTCGATGTGCTCTTCTGCGGCATCAATCCCGGGCTCTACACTGCGGCAATCGGCCACCATTTCGGTCGACCGGGCAACCGTTTCTGGCCCGCACTCCATGGCGCCGGTTTTACGCCGCACATTTTCTCGCCGTGGCAGGAGCACGATCTCCTCGCGCTGGGGATTGGCATCACCAACCTGGTCGAGCGCACGTCCGCGACAGCGGCCGAAGTCTCGCCGCAGGAATTTGTGCGTGGTGGCCACCGTCTCACGGCGGCCGTGACGCATCTCCGGCCGCGCGTGGTCGCGTTCCTGGGAATCGGCGCGTACCGCAGTGCATTTGGTCGTCCAAAAGCGGCGCTTGGTCTGCAGGCCGAACGCATCGGCGAGAGCGCGTTGTGGGTGTTGCCGAGTCCGAGTGGGTTGAACGCGAACCACCAGCTGGCGGATTTGGTGCGGTTGTTTGCGGAGTTGCGTGCATCGGTGAAACGAATCGGGTGAGCACATGCTGCACCCGGGTGTAGAATCGGGATACTTTCCATTCCCGCCCCGATTCCTCGCTCCCGTGTCATGGCCATTCTTTCATCACTGCGTCGTTCGCGCGCCGTCCCGCTCGTAGCTGTCGGCTTTTTCGCCGTTGCCACCGGCTTCGCGGCCTGCAACAAGGAAGCGTCGGGAAGTGGCGCCGGCGCGGACCAGACCCGTGGCGGCGAAGCGCCGCCGGTGCGCACGCCGACCTACATCGCCGAAGTGCTGCAGTCGTGGCCGCATGACACCGAGGCGTACACGCAGGGGTTGCTCTTCGACAACGGAAAATTGTTCGAGAGCACAGGGCTCGTGGGCAAGTCGAGCATTCGCGAAGTCGATCTCGTGAGCGGTCGCGTGCTGCGCCGGAAAGACGTGCCCGAACCGTATTTCGGCGAAGGGATCGTGATCGTGGGGAACGATCTCTTCGAGATCACCTGGACGTCCGGCGAAGCATTCGTCTACGACGCGAAGACGTTCGAGAAAAAGACACAGTTCAAGTACGAAGGCGAAGGGTGGGGACTGACCACCGATGGCACGTCGATCGTGATGAGCGATGGCACGGCCGCAATCCGTTTTCGCGATCCGAAAACATTCGCCGTCACCAGAAGCATCACCGTTACCGACAACGGCACGCCGGTTCCGCAGCTCAATGAACTCGAGTGGGTGAAGGGCGAGATCTGGGCAAACGTCTATCAGTCCGACCAGATCGCGCGCATCGATCCCGCGACCGGACACGTCACCGGCTGGATCGATCTCGCCGGACTGCTGCCGCTGATCGATCGCACAGGCAAGGAAGATGTGCTCAACGGCATCGCCTACGACGCCAAGACGGATCGCTACATCGTGACCGGCAAGTTGTGGCCGAAGATGTACGAGATCCGTCTCAAAAAACGTTCGTAGACGCTAACGCAGTCGCACCACTGCGTAGCGCAACTGCGACGGAATCGCACCACCGTTTGACGACAGTGTCAGCAGTGCGCTCTTGCCGCCCGCAACGCCGAAGCGCACGTAGCTGCTCGTGCCACCCGCGAGTGAAATCCGTTGCGGCACGTTGTTCTGCAGCAAGCGCGCGTTGATCGGGTAGACGCCGAGCGCCGTGCCACCACTGAAGCGGAGTCCGGGATAGATATTCCGGAAATTCCATGCATTCAGCACGTATTTCGGATCCAGCAGCGCCGTTTCGGCCGCACTGAAATCGTCAGCGATGATGGACACCGTCCAGTCGCGCAGATAATCGGCGAACTGTCCGCCCGGAATCGCGGTCGAGAGATTCGCGATACCCGTCGTCGACGAATTCACGACCGCGCGCAAGAACGCCGATTCACCACTCGCGCCCTGTCGTCCTGCAGCGTAACGCAGAAAATTCCAGATCGCACCACGCGTGGTGAGCGAATCATTTGGCGCGTACGGCGAGTTGACTTCCGGATTGATGAGGAAGCTGTAGAAACGCGAGAAGTTCTGCGATGCATAGTTGCTGAACAGTGTCGATTTCGCAGGCGTGCCGCCGATATCGAGCAGCGTCAGGTTCTGCCGCGATGTGAACCCCGACACGCGGAAGTAGAGCAACTCCTCCGCAATGTGCGCCAACCCTTCATCCAGCCATGTCTCCTCACTCGCCGCCGCACTCGGCGTGATGTACAACCGGCGCGACGCGTTGATGAGATGCTGAAATTCGTGCGCGATCGTACTGAGGTTCAGAATCTCGACTTCGGCTTTCGCGCGCTTGTTGTTGTTGACCGTACCGGTTGGATCGGGCACGAGCAGATAGAACATCTCCTGCTCATTCGACGACGGACACGAGGCGAGATTTCCCTTCGCTGTCTTGGGATACAGATCGCGCGCGAAGAAAAATCCGCCGATCGTATACCCCGCGCTCGGCGGGGTCAGCGCATTCACGTTCCGCGTGTAGAAGAGAATGATCTTGCCGTATTGACTGATGTTGCTCGGCGCACCAAACGCCGTCGTATCCATGGGAAAGACGAGCGTGTCGAACGTTGCAACGATGTTGGCGTACTCAATGTCGGTGTAACCGCCAGTCGGGTTGGTCGTGTCGGCGACCACGATCGCGCGATTTCCAACCGCGGCAACACGGCCGGTGCGCGTGTCCGCGTTGGAGCAACCCTGATTCGCGTTGGCGTTGAGCTTGATGATGTCGCCGACCTTTGCCTCGACAACCG
>JBKJTE010000111.1:0-11585 GCA_046590495.1 Gemmatimonas sp.
GAACCCGACGACATCAGCGACAGCGCCCGACTCGCCGTCCCCGTCCAAAGCGCCGTGACCGCGATCGTCGGCACCACGGCGAACAGCAGCAGCATCGCAAAGAGACGCGAACGGAACGGCGCGCGGCCTCGCGAACGCGTGCGCTCCCTACGCGCATCACGAAAGGCGGGTTTCTGACCAAAATCTTCTGCTTCCGCTGACGTCGTCAGCTTTCGCATCTCGTTCATACTGGATAATTTACGCGGCTGTATCCGGTCGGCACGCATCGTTCCCGCCCCGGATATCGCACGCGTCGATCCTGGAGTGGAATGGCAACGTCGTGGTCCCTTGCCCCCCTCGTCGAACAGCGCGCCCGGGAACACCCCGAGCGCCCTCTCGCGATTGTTGGTGAACGGACGTGGACCTATGGGCAGGTCGACGCAAAAGCGTCGTCCCTCGCCGCGGCATTCTCTGAACTCGGCCTCGGCAGCGGCGACCGCATTGCGGTCAACCTGCCAAATGGCGTCGAGTGGATCATCGCACTGCTCGCGTGCGCGAAGTTGGGAGCCGTCGTCGTACCTGTCAGTCCGCAGCTCAGCAGTCACGATCTGCGGTATCAACTGCGGCACGCCGAAGCGAGTGCGGTCGTCACCATCGAGCGTTACGCGGGAATCGATTTCCTGCAGCGCTTCGAAGACCTGCTCGGCGATCTCCCCGATTTGCAATACGTAGTAACCGTTGGTGACGAAGACCTGTGGTACGACGATCGCATCTTCCAGTTCGAGGATCTGATCTCCAGCGGCTCGGGCCGCCCGTATCCCCGTCCGGTCACTTACGACGATGTCACGGATCTTGCCGTGTTGTACACGTCAGGAACCATGGGTAAGCCGAAGGGCGTCCGCTTGTCGCATCAGGCGGTCGTCGAGAATGCCGTGCGCAGCGCCGAAGCCGTTGAGTTGTCTCCCGACGACCGCGTCTTCCCCTCTGTCCCGCTGTTTGCGATCTTTGGTTTCAGTGTGATGGTGGGAACGATCGTTTCCGGATCGACACTCGTGCTGCGCCCGGCCTCGGATGCGACGGGCGCGCTCGCGCTCATCGAAGCGCGGCGGGTGACGGTGCTCCACGGCGTGCCCACGTTGTATCACCTCCTCATGCGCGAGGAGGCGTTCAATCCGTCCCGCGTAAAGTCACTGCGCACCGGCATCATCGCCGGTAGTTCGGTTGACGAAGAGCTCGTGCGTCGGGTCCGTCGCTGGTGCGACGTGCTCGTTGCCTACGGGCTCACGGAAACCGGCGCAACGGTGACCATGACCCGCTTTACCGACAGTGATGACAATCGCCTCGGTTCAGTCGGACGCGCATTGCCTGGCGTCGAGGTCATGGCCGTCGACGTCGTGACGGGTGTGTTGCACGGCCCCGAAGCAGTCGGCGAGATCGCCGTGCGCGGGGCCAATCTCATGCGCGGCTATCTGCGCATGCCGGCGGAGACCGCAAAGGTCCACACGCCGGAAGGCTTTTTCCTCACCGGTGATCTCGGCATCATCGACGAGGATGGATACGTCAAGATCATCGGACGGCGACAGGAGACGATCAATCGCGGCGGACGGCAGCTCTATCCCGCTGAGATTGAAGAACGGCTTCGTGCGCATCCGGCAGTTGACGATGTCTGCGTGATCGGCGTTCCCCACGATGTGTTGGGGGAGCAGGTGTGCGCGTGCATCGTGCCAGTTGAAGGCGCAGTCATCACAGGCAGCGAGATCAAACGATTCGCTCTCGATACGATGACCGCATACAAGGTCCCCGATCTCGTCCGTTTCTTCGATGTCTTCCCCATGACGGGGAGCGGCAAAGTCAGGCGGCGAGAACTCGCGCGTGCAATCGCGCTCGATCACACAGTCTCGCATACCGGTTAGGACATGCATTCACGTCAACAGCGCTCGGCTCCCACGCGAACCGTCGCTCCGTTCCATCGCGGCCCACAAGCCGCCCCAGCTCCGGCCGCTGGCGCAGGCGCCCCCATGCACCAGGCACCGAACGCCGCCCTCCTCATCGACTTCGACAACGTCACGATGGGAATCCGCTCCGACCTGCAGGGAGAGCTCAACAATCTCCTCTCGTCGGACATCATCAAGGGCAAGGTCGCAGTGCGCCGTGCCTACGCCGACTGGCGTCGCTATCCGCAATACATCGTCCCGCTCACGGAATCGTCGATCGATCTGATCTTCGCACCGGCTTACGGCTCGTCGAAAAAGAACGCGACCGATATCCGTCTCGCGATCGACGCGATGGAGCTGGTCTTCACGCGTCCGGAAATCGGCACCTTCGTGCTGCTCTCGGGCGATTCCGATTTCTCGAGCATGGTCATCAAGCTCAAGGAGTACGGCAAGTACGTCATCGGTGTCGGTATTCGCGAGTCGTCGAGCGACCTGCTCGTCATGAATTGCGACGAGTACTACTCGTACAACGCACTCGCCGGTCTGACCAAGACGGGTGACGACGAATCGACGCGCTGGGATCCGTGGGAGCTCGTCAAGGAATCCGTAACGCGCATGAAGCGTAACGGCGACGTTATGCGCTCCGATCGTCTCAAGCAGGTCATGCAGGAAATCGATCAGTCCTTCGATGAAAAGGACCTCGGCATGCCGAAGTTCTCACGCTTCGTGCAGGAAGCCGCGCACAAGGGGCTGCTCAAGGTCACGAAGCTCGACAGCGGCCAGCTCGAGATCGATTCGCCGTCAGGGGAGATGGACGCAGCCGCCGCGACGACTGCGGCTACAGCTGCAGCAACGGCGTCTGCGGCTGAAACGGCGGACGCTGATGGCTCCACGCCGGACATGCGCCGTGAACGCGAGCGTGAGCGCGAAGACCGGCGCGGTCGGCGCGGTCGTCGTGGGCGTGGACGTGATCGCGAACGTGGCGAGCGCAGCGACGCTGATGGGCTGAGCACGACTGCTGAATTCATCGCGCAGACCGCGACCGATCCCGCTGCTGCGCTCCCGCCGGCGCTCCCTGCTGCTCCGGCAGCGGCAGAGGTTGTCGCACCTGTCATTGCCTCGGCTGCGCCGCTCTCCGCTCCGGCCGTTGCTGAGGCTGCGGCCGCAACCGACGGCGCACCGCGTGAAGATCGTGGCGGACGCGGACGTGATCGCGGCCGAGGACGTGGGCGGGACAGAGAGCGTGCAGAACGCACCGATCGCAAGCCCGAAGTCGAGTCGCAGGCGCAGGTCGCCTTCGGCGAGACCGTGGCCGACACCATCGGGATGTCCGGTGAGCGCCTCACCCGCAGCGAGGCATTCGATCTCGTCCGCCGCTCCGTCGAGTCGCTCGTTCAAGGCGAAGACGCGACCTCGGCAAGCGCGGCACGTCAGCGCGCATTTGCACTCCTGGGCCGCGATAGCGAGTCGCTCAGCTCGCGCAACTTCGAACGCATTCTGCAGGATGCACACGACGCCAACATGATCGACCTTCGTCGTCGCGGAAACGACTTCGAACTCGCTCGTGCCGTCGACGCAGCGCCGATCGTGGACCAGCTGCGGACTGTCGAGTTGGCCCAGCAGGCCGCGGCAGCAGCAAGCGCGCCGCCAGCCGCACCACGCGGAATGGGTGCACGGGGTGTCGGAGGACGCGGTATGGGTGGCCGAGGAAAGGGCGCCGCAGGACCGTCGCCGGAGCTGCTGATGGTTGGCGTCGTCGGGCCTCGGGCCACGAGCGCCGTCCCTGCCACACCAGCGGTCGTGGCACCGGTCGCCGCCCCGCCTGCTCCTGAGCCGGTCGCGGTCGCAGCACCGGCAGCAACCGCCCCGATCGCCGAGGCGGCCGTCGCCGCTCCGGCAAAAAAGTCGGCCAAGGCACCGGCCAAGGTCGCGGCGAAGGCCCCGGCAAAGGCGGCTCCTGCGGCCCAGACGCCGGCAAAGAAGGCGGCGAAGGTTCCGGCTAAGACTCCGGCCAAAACAGCCGTCAAGACCGCCGCCAAGGCCCCGGCGAAGGTTGCCAAGGCACCGGCCAAGAAGGCCGCCAAGGGCGCCAAGAAGTAGCCCGTGGTCGCACCCCGCTCCAAAACAAACGCCGTCCCATTCGGGGCGGCGTTTGTCGCATCGTTCTACGACCGTGGCCCGGAACTGGTCGCCCGCGACCTTCTGGGAGCGGTGCTGCGGGTTGTGGACGACACCGGGCCGGTCAGCGGTCGGATCGTCGAGACGGAGGCCTATCTGGGGCCGCACGACCCCGCCTCGCACTCTGTCGTGGGTCGCACGGTGCGCACCTGGCACATGTTCGGGCCGCCTGGCACGGCATATGTCTACTTCGTCTATGGCATGCACTGGTGCGTGAACGCCGTCACTCGGGAAGAGGGCTTCGGCAGCGCGGTGCTTATTCGCGCGATTGAGCCGATTGAAGGCATCGATCGAATGCGTGGCCGACGCCCCCGCGCCAAACGACATGCGGACCTGTCCAACGGGCCGGCCAAACTGTGTGCCGCGCTGGGAATCGATCGCGCGATGGATGGCCTCATGCTGACTGGCTCATCCCCCCTCACCATTCACGCCGGCAACCCGATCCCAGACAGTCGCGTGATCATCGGACCACGCATCGGGATCACAAAAGCCGTCGAGTGGCCACTTCGCTTTCGTGTCGATGATTCGTGATCTGGGTTGAATCCAAATCACAAAAGCCGGCCCCAGGAATCTCGCGAAAGCCTCGCCAATATTCCGAGCAAATTCGTGTTATTCGCGCAATTCGTGGCCGCGGTTCGTGGTCAGGTGATCAGGTCGGACGCCGTCGTGCCGGCGGTGCCGTGCGCTCGTCTAGCCCGTCGTGCAAACACGCGCTACCCAGCGGCCGCCGCAGAGGCACGCTCGGTAGGCTGCGTCGCACCTACTGAGCGCCGTTCGAGCACCATCGCGATCGCCGACAGTAGCTGCGCTGATGAAAATGGTTTTGCTAGAAAGGTGGCATTGCCACCTCCTCGCTCGATCTCATCGCTGTCTGAATAGCCCGACATGAAGACAATCGGCAGGTTTGCGTCGTCCGCATGCAGTCGCTCAGCGAGCAAGCTCCCCGACATTTCCGGCATACGCGAATCCGTGATGACGACGTCGATGTCTGCTGAACGTTCGCTCCATAGCTGCAGCGCATCCGCCCCATGACGCGCTTCGAGTACCACGTAGCCTTCGCGTTCCAGCAGTCGCCGCAGCAGCTGGCGCACCGAATTTTCGTCTTCGACGAGCAGGATCGTCTCGCGTGAAAGCCGCGGATGAACCATCGAACCGGGCAGCACCGGTGTCTGTTCCATCAGAGGAGCCGGTACAGTCGCCGGAAGGAAGACCGTGAAGGTGGTGCCGAGTCCCAAGACGCTGTTCACCTCCACGGTGCCACCAGCCTGTTTCACAATCGCGAACACCGTGGAAAGCCCAAGCCCCGTGCCACTGCCGACAGCCTTCGTGGTGAAGAACGGGTCGAACGCATGCAATTGGGTGTCGAGCGTCATGCCATGACCAGTATCACGAATCGCGATGCGCACCCAAGGGGCACCAACGCGAGGCCGCGGTGTCGAGCCGACTTGCGCAATGCCGGCGCCACAGTCCACTTCGATACTGAGCGTCCCACCCATAGGTCGATTTTGCCGATCGCCTGACATCATCGCGTCACGCGCGTTCACGGCACAGTTCATCAGGATCTGTTCCAGCTGCCCGGGGTCGATGTCCACAAACGTTGCGACATCGGCAATGACGACATCGAGGACGATCTCTTCACCGATCACGCGGCGGAGCATCTGTTCGGCACCGCGCACGATGTCGGCGACGGAGACTGAACGGGCGCTCGCCGGCTGCTTGCGACTGAAGAGCAGCAATTGGCGCACCAGCGTCCGTGCGCGTTCGGCCGCATCTCCGATCTCCCGTATGTTTGCCGATGAAGAGTGACCGGCCGACAGTTCGTCGAGCACCATCTCGAGGTTGACGGAGATCACTGTGAGCAAATTGTTGAAATCGTGCGCGATTCCGCCCGCGAGCTGTCCAATCGCTTCCATCTTTTGGGACTGAAGGAACTGCGCCTCGAGCAACTTCTGTGCAGTGACGTCTTCCATCGCACCGATCAGCCGTGTGGCGCGTCCGGCCCAGTTACGCACGACGAACCCACGATCGAGGACGTCCACGTACGTGCCATCGCTGCGGCGGATGCGATACGTGTCGCGCCAGTCAAGAACGCTGCCAACAATCACGGCATGCAGCCCGGCGATGACACGCACACGATCGTCCGGGTGAATGACCTCGTTCCACCAGGCCGTCGCGAGCGGAATTCCATCGGGCGCACTGCCCAGCACCTCCGACGCACCCTCGGCCCACGCCAGCGTGTCCGTCTCGACGTTCCAGTCCCAGATAGCCTTGCACGTGGCGCGCGCCGCCAACGCGTACCGCTCTTCACTCGCGCGTAACGCTTCGGCGTGTACCTCGAGCCGCTGTTCGAGCTGGCGTCGCACCGAGATGTCGCGCAGGATCACGGCGTACGTCGAGTCATCGTCAGCAGTCATGCGCGAGATCGAGCCCTCGATCGGAAACGTTCCGCCATCGCGATGCCGCCCGACGAGCTCGAGTCTGGCAGACGGTATTGACTCGCGCATCGCACCCGTCGCGTCGCGAGACGAGGTGGCAGCCGGTGTCATGATGGCAACACGGGCGCCGTGCGTCGGACGTTGCATGTCCGGTATCAGCGTCTCGAGTGGCTGTCCGGCGATGGCGCTCGCAGTGTATCCAAACAACCGTTGGCCGGCCCCATTTGCGAAAACGATGCGTTGCTTGCTGTCGATCGTGAGAATCGCATCCGTGGACGACCCGATGAGACTTGCGAACCACGCTTCACTCGCGCGCCGGGCGGCGAGCGCGATCCGTAACTCGAGCTCAGAGGTCGCGGCCATCGCCAAGTCGCGCAGCCCGTTAACCTGCTCCTCGGTCCATTCCCGAGGTTGCGTATCGATCGCGCAGAAGGCGCCGAGTGTCTGGCCACTTGCGGTGGTCAGCGGTACGCCAGCGTACGCGCGCACCGACAGGTCCACGATCGCAGGACTTGCGTGCAGAAAGGGGTGCGACGCGGCGTCGTTCACGATCAGCGGTGCCTGATGCGCCACGACATACTGACAGAAGGAATGACTGAGCGGTGTGTGACGCTGCTCGGCGGCCCACCCGGTCAATCCACTCAGGCCGGCAAACCACTGCTGTTCATCGTCGACCAACGAGATCAGCGCGACCGGCACTCCCAGCAGGTTGGTCGCCGCGCGGGTGAGACGTTCGAGAACCTCAGGAGGAGGCGCTTCGACAAGCCCGGTGCTGCGAAGGGCCGCAAGACGGGCAGCGTCGGCGAGACGTTCGCGAATATCGCGGGCGGCGGATTCGAGCGGCGAGGCGGACAAGGAACCGTGGCCGCGGAGGGCTGCACTGTCCTGTCCATTGCTGTTCATGCGGTACACCGCGCCAGTGGCGCAAGTGTGAGGAGAGCGTGACGACGCGCTCGAGGGGCGGCTGATGGACTGCCGTGAATCGCTACCCCGTGGTGCATGCTACTCGTTCACCGACGAACCCGACACTTGGAACGTAACACTTCGTGCCTGCCCAATGACGATCGGCGCCGCCTACGCACGCGCCGCAGAGCTGTACACCTGAGCCAGGTGTATCGCGGCAGCTGCTGCGCCATGTCGCCGCCCATTCTGGCCGGCGCGGCTCAAAGCCGAAGCCGCGCTTACGACAGCAGACCGACGTCCCGCCCCACTTCCTTGAACGCGCTCACCACCGCATCGAGATCGTCACGCGTGTGGGCCGCGCTTACCTGACACCGTACGCGCGCTTGCCCCTGCGGCACCACCGGAAATCCGAAGCCGGTCACGAACACGCCGCGCTCGAGCATCAGCTCACTGACTTTGATCGCCAGCGCCGTCTCACCGACAATGATCGGGATGATCGGCGTTTCACCGGCGAGCGGTTTGAACCCCGCTTCTTCGATCGCCTTTCGGAAGTAGCTCGCGTTGTCATGCAGTCGGGTCACCAGTTCCGGATGTGCTTCTGTGTGCAACACCGCGGCGAGTGAACTGGCGGCAACGGTTGGCGGCAATGCGTTTGAAAACAGCTGCGGCCGTGAACGCTGGGTCATCATGTCGCACAACGCAGCAGGTCCGGCGATGAATCCCCCTGCTGCGCCGCCCAACGCTTTGCCCAGTGTCGAAGTGATGACATCGACTTCCCCGACCACACCGAAGTGTTCCGCCGTGCCGCGTCCCGTTTTGCCGAGTACGCCCGTGGCGTGCGAATCGTCCATGACGACGATGGCGTTGTAGTCACGCGCGAGTTGGAGAATCTCCGGCAGCTTGGCGATCGCGCCTTCCATGGAGAAGACACCATCGGTCCAGATCACGCGACGCGTCGCTGACTTTGCGCCGGCGAGCTTTTCGCGCAGGTCGTCCATGTCGCTGTGCTTGTAAACGGCGGTGGTGCATTTCGTCATCGCTTTCGCCAAGCGGATCGAATCGATGATCGAGGCATGATTCAACGCATCGGAGATGACGAAGTCGCCTTCCCGCACGATCGTCGGTGTCAGCGCCTCGTTTGCATTCCACGCTGATACATATGAGAGTGACGCTTGGGTCCCGACGAATCGCGCCAGCGCCGTCTCGAGTTCGCGGTGCACGGTGAACGTGCCGCATATGAAGCGAACCGATGCCGTTCCGGCGCCGAATTTCTCGAGCGCGTCGATCCCTGCTTGCACGACGACCGGCTCGTTCGCGAGCCCGAGATAGTTGTTCGACGACAGCACAATCACGTCGCCGCGTCCTTCCATGCGAACATGCGCTCCCTGCGGTGACTCAAGATGATTCAGTCGCTTGTAGACCTGATCGGTCTTGAGCTGCGCGATCTGAGCTTCGAGATCGTGAACGAATGTCGGATTGAGAGACACGGCGGGAGCGTGGTTCGGGTGGGATGACTGGGCGCGTAGTACGAGTTCGACTCTGCCGGGGAAAAACTGAAACAGCTACTCCTGCCACAAATAACACGAATTTCGCGAATACAACGAACGGAAAGAAAGGGAGAACAGCAGCTGATTGAGCGGGTGAACGCGGAAAGGGCGGGAATATCACGAATTTTCAGCAACTTTTCTCAGCGGTTCCGCAAATCCTCGAAAGTCACTGCGGTCGATCCGGTGCTATCCGTGATAGTCAGTTGCCACTGTCGGTTGCTCCGGGCCGTTGCAGTTCGCCGCTGCAGTTGGCCGTTGCAGTTATCCCCCGCGGTTGCTGTTCGCCGTTGTTCGCGCAATTCGCGCGATCCGTGGCCGCCCTTGCAGTTCGGTCCGCAGTTGATTCGCCAGCTTTCGCGTGATTCGCGGCCCGATCAGTCGTTGATCGTGAAGATGATCTTCCCGGCTTCACCCGACTTGATCAGATGCATCGCTTCGTCAACCGCCTCGAGCGGAAGCCGATGGGTGATCACCGGCGTGGGATCGAACGCCCCGGATCGCAGGAAGCGCGTCATCTGGTGCCAGGTGTCGTACATGCGACGGCCGACAACACCGTAGATCGTCAGGCCCTTGAAGATGATCTCCGATGCGAAATCGATATCGATTGTCTTGGACGGAATCCCGAGCATGTTGACGCGACCCGCCGGACGCGCGAGCGCAAAGGCCTGATGCACCGCACTCGGCACCCCCGACATCTCAAGCACGACATCGGCGCCGTGCCCGTCGGACGCCGCGCGAACGGCGGCGGCTGCTTCGTCCGGATGTACGGCGTCGTGTGCGCCCATCGTTCGCGCCAATTCGAGCCGGCGCGGATTGATGTCGGTCGCGATGATCCGCGAGGCGCCCGCCGCTTTGCAGATCCCGACCGCGAACGCGCCGATCGGACCACACCCCGTGATCAATACCACCGAACCCGGAATGTCCGCGGTCAGCGCGGTGTGAAATGCATTGCCCATCGGGTCATGAATGCCGCCGATGTCGTAGCTGATCGCGTCATCCAGATGCCAGACGTTCGTCGCTGGCATCGCGATGAACTCGGCGAAGCAGCCGTCACGATCCACGCCGATGATGCGCGTACTCGGGTCGACGTGTGCATTCCCGGTGCGACTGAACAGTGAACGTTCGTCGACGATGTGTCCTTCCGCCGTGACGCGATCGCCAACCTTTACCGTTTCAACGAGCGATCCAACGGCAACGACATCGCCGGCAAACTCGTGTCCAACGACAAATGGCGGCTTGCAACGCCCCGCCGCCCACGCGTCCCACTCGTAAATGTGTACGTCGGTTCCACAGACGCCGGCACGTCGCACGCGAATAAGGACCTCATCATCGCGGATTCTCGGCTCGGGGACTTCGGTGAGGATCAGACCGCGTCCCGCCGTCTGTTTAACCAGCGCTTTCAAATTCGCTCCGTGGCTACAATCGGTACTGAAATGACGACCGTACGAGGGGAAATCCCGCGTCGCCCTTCGCGCGCGGACGACGCGCACCGGTCAAAGGTCGCATGCGTTCGTGTTGCGTGGTAGGTGCACGAATCGTCGTTGGGGTGATGTAATCGCGCGCGTTCTTTATACGCGCTATTGCGCGGGTGAAATATCCACGCGTATATTCGCGTCACCACAACGACTTGCGTGCGATGTCCACATCCTCGAAAACGAGGCGCGCAGTCCTCCACTGGAAACGCGTGGCGAAATCACGGCGCGAATGCTTCCAGAGTTCGGACACTGCGGCACGAGTGTCCTTTGCAGCGACCGACGCGCAGCTCAAGTCGGCGCTCTTCCTGTCGCCGTCGCTACTCCCGACGGTCGGCGTCGTCGCCTCGTCCGCGACGCGCCGTTTGCGCATCACCGGTTCCGCGCTGCGTTTCGCGCGCGTTGCAGCCGCCGGCGTTCGTCGCCTGATGCGCATGTCTCCACTCCATCCACCTATCGCAGCATCACCATCGATGCTGTCCGTCTCGCTCGCAGCTCCACCGCTGCGAGCAACGATCTCCACGTGCCTCCACGAGGCCGTGTAGCACACAGCGCCGCAGTGCTCACGCACTGATCGCCGTGTGGCTCACCTTTTCACCGGGGAAGAGGGAGCACAACCAACTCCTCTAGAGGAGAGTAGCATCATGGCACCAGCCAAGAAGGCCGCGAAGAAAGCGGCGAAGAAGGGTGGCCGCAAGGCTGCAAAGAAGGGAGCCAAGAAGGCAGCAAAGAAGGGCGCGAAGAAGGGCGCAAAGAAGGCAGCCAAGAAGGGCGCAAAGAAGGCCGTGAAGAAGGGCGCCAAGAAGGCAGCAAAGAAGGGCGCGAAGAAAGCTGCAAAGAAGGGCGCAAAGAAGGGCGCCAAGAAGGCGAAGAAGGCTGGCCGCAAGCCCGCCAAGCGCGCCAAGAAGGTGCCGGCTGCCCCTCCGGCCGCCATGTAATTCGTTTGTTCTTGCAGGATGTAGTCCGTACAAACGCGAAGGCGCCGGCATGTCTGCCGGCGCCTTTCACGTCCCTGTCACTGCCACGGAGTCGATCAGACTCCGCCCGAGAAGCTACGAAGCCGCGACCAGTGCCCGCGACGCGATAGGCGCTTCGTCCTCGTCGGGCACCGGACCCCACACGAACGCAGCAAACCGC
>JBKJTE010000124.1:0-23755 GCA_046590495.1 Gemmatimonas sp.
GGCACCCACGCGACAACATCGTGCATGCGTACCAGATCGTTGTCCGGATAGTGTTGTGGCGATTCGCGTCGCGCGTGTGCGAGACGCGCGCCCCCTGCCTGCACGAAAAGGCCGGCAAGCAGCGGCGCGGGACCGTCGCGGGGTGCCCGCAACAGCGGCCCATCAGCACTTTCCGGGCCGACCCGCACGTCACCGATCGTTTCCACAAGACGAATTTCCGCGATGCCGCTTCGGATGTAACTCGCGCGGTTGCGCACGACGGCCGGGGGTCGCGCGAGTGGTGGCGCGCTACGCGCGTGCGCGGGATCGTGGCCGAGTGCGAGCTGAAGTGCGCTCTCGCGAAGTCCGACGGCCTGCGAAGCGACTGCGCGTTGCCTGTCCTCCATCGCCCGCGCAACATCGTCGGTCGAACAACCGCACAGTGTGTCGTGCGGATGTGTACGCAACAGCTCCTCCCACGCGTGATGTAGCAGCGACGGCAGCTGCGCCAGCGTGAGACGTGCATCGCGCGACACCGAACCTGCGTCGCCCCCCCCGTGCAGCCATGCGAGTGCGAGCCACGGTTCCACATCGCGCAGCAGCGCGCGTTCAAGACGCGCATTCGTCCGTTTCTGTGCTGCGCGCGTGCCGAACGTGCCTTGTAACGTCCACGTGTAGCCGTACGAATCGCGCAGCTCACCCTCCACCACAGGTAACGGGTCCGCGTTCGCGGTACGCGTCAACGCCTCGCAAAAACGCGACAGGCTGGAGTCTATGAGTAGCGCACCATCCGCCGCCGCAGCACGGGCGAGCAAACGCAGTGCATCGTCGCGACCACGCTGCCGCGCGTGATGGTCTGCACCGTTGGGCAACAACACCACACCGGTCCCGTTTCGCTCGCGCCACATCGCCGCGAGTTGCGCCCACCGGGTCTGCGCGCCGGACGCATCAGTGGGGAGTGCGCTGCCCACTTCGTAGCCGTCGCGTGGGAGATGATACGCGATCACTGACGCACCGTCGGCTGCACACCAGCGCACTGCGTCCGACCGCGGGTGCGTTGCGCCACCAAAGCCACGCCACACGATCGCGACCGGCAACCCAAAACCCGCGCCAATCGCGGGCATCATCGCAGGATGCCCGAACGTATCGGGACAGTAGGCGACCGCCGGCGCGACGATACCGAGTCGCCCTAGTACGCGCCGCCCCGCTTCAAGATTGCGGACGATCGCCTCGCCACTCGGAATCAGATTGTCGGCGAGCACGTACCACGGCCCCGCCTCGATCGCACCCGATGCGAGCTGCGCGCGCAACAGCTCTGTCCGCTCCGGGCGCACCGCGAGGTAGTCAGCCAGCAGAATGGCCTGCCCGTCGAGCAGGAACGAAGTCCCGCCGCTCGGGAAGTCCAACAGTGCGTCGATCAACGGCACCAGGCGCTGGCGAAAGCGACCGGCGACGTGATACCACTCGCGATCCCAGTGCGTGTGCGAGACGGCATGGACGCGCAGCCTGAGCGCGCCTGAGGCGTGCACGCCAACCGGTGCCTTCGTCTTCAGCTGCGCGATCTCGTTGGCGTTCGCTGGATCGAGCGCAGGATGGGAGTCGGTAGTCACGCGCGGAAGCTACAGCCGAACGTCACAGGCAGGCCACACAGTTGACCCAGCGACGCGCGCGATCAACCTTTCGCGCTCAACTTCGGCCCCGCCTGCATTGGAACTGCTTTCAGAGCTTTTTGCGCGTCTTCGCGACCTCCCCGCCTTGGTGCAATGGGCCGGGTACGTCGGACTGACGATCATCGTATTCGTCGAAACCGGTTTGCTCTTCGGTTTCTTTCTCCCGGGTGACTCGCTGCTTGTCACGGCCGGCCTGCTGTCGTCACAAGCCGACTTTGGTCTGAACGTCTGGCTGCTTGGTGCCATTCTCACCGTTGCCGCAATCCTCGGCGATGCCTGTGGGTACAACATCGGCCGAGTGACGGGTCCGCGGATTTTTACTCGAGAAGACAGTCTCTTCTTTCACAAGAAGCATCTGCTGCGCGCGCAGGCGTTTTACGAAAAGCACGGCGGCAAGACCATTATTCTGGCCCGTTTCATGCCCATCGTACGGACGTTCTCGCCGGTGGTGGCCGGCGCGGCACGGATGCGCTTCAAGAGCTATCTCGCGTACAACGTCGTCGGTGCGTTCCTCTGGATTTGGAGCATGCTGATGATCGGCTTCGTACTCGGCCGCACGGTGCCGGGCGTTGCCAAGCATATCGAGAAGGTCATCCTTGTCGTGATTTTCTTGTCGATCCTCCCCGGGATCATCGGTTGGTGGCGTGAGCGGTCCGCGCAGAAGACCGACCGTCCAGCCGCCTGAGTTCTGCTCGACGTCCTTTCTGTAGTTCACCTTGTTCCCAGTCGGAGACGCTGTCATGGCCCATGTCCTGCCGCCATTGCCGTACGCACCGGAAGCGCTCGAGCCGCACATCGACGCGCAGACGATGCAGATCCATCATGGCAAGCATCATCAGGCGTACGTCACCAATCTGAACGCCGCGATCGACAAGGCACCTGAGCTTGCGTCGTGGTCGCTCGATGATCTCAACCGTCGCATCAACGACGTGCCCGAACCCGTGCGCACCGCCGTGCGCAACAACGGTGGCGGCCACTGGAATCACTCGTTCTTCTGGTCGTTGATGGCTCCGAATGCCGGCGGTGAGCCGACCGGTGAACTCGGTGAGGCTATTTCGGCGACGTTTGGCTCGTTCACTGGCTTCAAGGAGCAGTTGCAGGCCGCAGGCGTAGGTCGCTTCGGTTCAGGTTGGGCGTGGCTGGTGAATGCTGGTGGGGTGCTCTCGATCGTCAGCACACCGAACCAGGACAACCCGCTCATGGACGGCAAGCAGGCGATCCTTGGCGTCGATGTCTGGGAGCACGCGTACTATCTCAAGTATCAGAACCGTCGCGCCGACTATCTCGCGGCATGGTGGAACGTCGTGAATTGGGCGGAAGTCTCGAAGCTCTACAAGCACGCCTGAGTGTATTTCGCGTCATAAAAAACCAGCGGGCCCGGTCGCGATGACCGGGCCCGCTGTGTATCAAAACGCATTCCGTGTTAGAACAGTGCTGACGGAAGCAATTGAATGATCGCACCGACGCCCAACATGACGATCGCGACGACTACCCCTGTTCCCTTTGGCACACGCGCCACGACAGCAACGCCGATTGCAACAAGTGCAATCTGCCAGATCCGGAACACGTCCAGATTGCTGAGCAGCGTAAGTACCGCTGGCGGTGTTGTGAGCGGATCAACAAAACGCGCGGGGCCGAGTGAAAGATCAGCGAGACTTCTTGCCGACTCACCATTGCCGAGTAACGCCTGAATCGGCAACGCCAGCCAGCCGAGAATGCGCGGCATTCCGGCAAGTGTTGCCACGGTAGCGGCCTGCGAAAAACTGATATTCGCCTTCGTGATCTTCGCACCGAGCATGATGAACAGTGCGTTCAGATACGGCCCGATCAGCATCGTCAGCGGTGCCCCGATGATGATTCCCCAGGCCGTGAACGAGCGCATCGAACTGACGGCAGCGTCGGGCATCGGCTTGCCTTTGGCCGCCGCCATCTTGATGGTCATGTCGGCCTGTGCATCGAGCCAAGGCATGAGCAGGTTTTTCGTCGCAACGGAAATCACCAAGACGACCACTGCCGTTACCAGCACGTACTTCATCGCCTTCACTGCGCGCGTGCGCTCAAACACCGCAGACGGCGCATAGAAGACCTCGATCATGTCTTCGAACAATCCACCAGGCGCAGCCGGAGTATTCTCCGTAGTCATCGGGCGGCCTCTCCTTCGAGATAAGTGTACCCTTCCAGTCCAGCGACGTAATCCGCGATGAAAGCATTCGCTTCTTCACGAGACAACGACAACGTCGCATTGACCTTACGGCGAAAGGTTGCAAGGAGTTGCGAGGCGCCGAACTGTACATAGTTCAGCACTTCGGTAACCGTGTCGCCTTCGACGAGATCGGTGATCTCGTATGTGCCTGCATCGTTCAGTCGCACATGCACGGCGTTGGTATCGCCAAACAGATTGTGCAAGTCGCCCAGAATTTCCTGATACGCGCCCGTCAGAAAAATGCCGAGTATGTAGTCTTCGCCGTCACGGAACTCGTGGAGCTCGAGGCTGGGACGTCCGTTTTTGTCGCCAACGAAGCGATCGATCTTTCCATCTGAGTCGCACGTCACGTCCTGCAGGGTGCCGCGACGCAGCGGTTCTTCACCGAGGCGGTGAATCGGCATGATCGGGAAGAGCTGATCGATGGCCCAGCTGTCCGGCAACGACTGAAAGAGCGAGAAATTGCAGAAGTAGCGATCGACGAGCGCGGCTTCGAGTTCCGGTAGAATGTCTTCGTAGCGGTCGCGGTCGGCCGACGCGATGCGGTATGCGGCGTTCATCGTAGCGAGCCACAACACTTCGGCCTTGGCTAGCCCGCGAAGATCGAGCACCCCGCTGTTGAAGTACTGCCGCGCCCGATCTTTGTCGAACGACGCATCGTGAAACACTTCGAGCACCTTGCGGGGTTTCGCGCCACGTTCGGTGAGTGTGCGCCAATCTTCAAACATCTCGTGCAGCAACGAGAAGTCATCGTCGTCGATTACCGGCACCGGCTGTTCGGCCTGCGACTCGACGTCGATCACTTTCACCAGCAGCAGCGCGTGGTGCGCCGTCAGGGCGCGTCCCGACTCGCTGATGATGTGCGGCATGGGCAACTCCGCTTCACGGCACGCTTCCGCGATCGTGTAGATCACGTCGTTCGCGTATTCCTGCGGGGTGTAGTTGACGCTGGCGTTGTTCGTCGAGCAGGTGCCGTCGTAGTCGATGCCAAGCCCACCACCGACGTCGACGTGCGTGATGTCAACGCCCATCGCGCGCAGCTCCATGTAAAAACGCGCCACTTCCTGCAGCCCCGACTTGATGAAGCGAATGTCGGTAATCTGACTGCCGAGATGAAAGTGAATCAGCTTGAGCACATCCAACCGATTCTCGGCTTGCAACCGATCGATCAGTTTGACGAGCTCCGCTGAGCTGAGACCGAACTTGCTCTTCTCGCCACCGCTCTGCGCCCACCGACCCGCGCCTTCGCTGGCGAGTTTGATACGCACGCCGCAGACCGGACGCACGTCAAGCTCTTCGGCGACTTCGAGCAGCACATCGAGTTCGCTGAGTTGCTCGAGCACAATGAAGACCCGATGTCCAAGCTTCTGACCCATCAGCGCCAGCCGCATGAACTCGTGATCCTTGTAGCCGTTGCAGACGATCAGATGTTCAGTCGTTTCAGAGAGGCCGAGGACCGCCTGAAGCTCGGGCTTTGATCCGCACTCAAGCCCGACGCCATGTCGCTTGCCGAATTGGACAATCTCTTCGACGACGTGGCGTTGTTGATTGACCTTGATCGGATATACCGTCGTGTAGCCGCCCGTGAACTCGAACTCCTTCATCGCGGTCGCGAAACGTTCACTCAACGTTTCAATACGCGAGCGCAGAATGTCGGAGAAGCGGAGGAGGACCGGAAGCTGAATGCCCTGCTGCTCGAGATCGTTGGCCAGATCCTTCAGATCGAGCTGAAGATTCGGGCGTTCCGGATCCGGCCGGACAATGACGTTGCCGCGTTCGTTGATATCGAAATAGCCGGCGCCCCAGCCATCAATGTTATAAAGGGTCCGGGCCGCCTCGATTGACCAAGGCGCAGGCGCGGGCGGGGGGACGTCGACGATCGGTTGGATTCGAGTGGCCATGGCGTCCAAAGTTAGGGCATGCGTTACCTTTCCGCATGGACCCGCACGTGATCGCCACTGCAGCGAAGGTGGGGAACGTTATCGAGTCGTTGCTGGCCGCTTTACGCCCAGGGCGTGACGGCCCGACGGCCAAAACGTTACGCGTCATTCCACATCGGAGTGTCGGCGACGCGACACGTCTGACCGTGCGCGGGCGGGTAGTGCGTCAGGCGCTGACCAGCCGTCGCCCGCTCAGACTCACAGGGGCAATCACCACCCGCGAGCATCTCGCGGCGCTTTATCGGGCGTTCGACGCGGTCGAGCTCCCTTTCGCGCAGGTTGAAGCATCGCTCGAAGGCGTTTGCGTCCGAACGACCTGTGACGCGGGTGGATTCTTCGCGATCGACATGCCGGCGCCGAACCGGCGCTTGTGGGACTCGGGCCTCCACCACGCGATGGTGCGCGTTGTCGATGTCGGGCCCACCGCAACGCACCTCGAGCGATCGCAGTCGCTGATGAACGAAGTCCCGGTCGAAGTGTTTGTGCATGGCGCATTCGCGACGTTGGCCATCGTCAGCGATCTCGATGATACTGCGATGGACACCAACACGATCAAGAGTTGGAGTGCGATTCGCACCGTCATGTTTCGCAGTGCACGCCGACGGACTGCGGTACCCGGCGTGGCCGCACTCTACTCGCAGCTGCGCGATGGTCCGGATGGGATCGCCGCCAATCCACTGTGCTACATCTCGAGCGGTGCGTGGAATCTTTATGACATTGTGCTCGACTATCTCGAAACACATGGTCTGCCGCCCGGTGCAATTCTGCTGAACGACTGGGGCTCGCGGGCGCGCGGCTTTCACGCGGTCGCGCACGCCCACAAGGCGGCACACGTGACGGCGTTGCTGGCCCGCTTTCCGCACCTGCCCTTCCTGCTGATCGGCGACGATGTGCAGGAAGATCCGGAGTTGTATGCGAAGGTCGCGGTACAGCATCCAGGGCGTGTGCCTGCGATCTGGATTCGCGCAGTTCGCAATACTCCGAGCCGCCGCGCTGGTATTGAGTCGCTTCGCGCGGCCCTTGCCGCTGCCGGTACCAGTCTTGTTGTCGCGACCGAGACAGAATCGTTCACTCGTGACGCGGCCGGACGCGGATGGCTCCCCCGCAAACTGCCAGCGGCCGGCGGACGTATCGTCGCCGGCCGCTGAGTTCACGCGGGGTCAATGCCTTCGTCGATTCACCATCGACGAAGTGGAGTTCAGTTGTCGCCGTCGAGCAGTCGACCGACGCCACCGAGCAGCGAACCTTCCTCTCGGCCCCGTCCACCGGCGCGCGGTGATGCCGCGATGATGCGATCGGCGAGACGTGAGAAGGGCAACGTCTGCAGAATCACGCGACCCGGTCCCGTCATCTGTGCGAAGAAGAGTCCTTCGCCACCAAAAAGCGCCGTCTTGATTCCCGGTACGCGTTGAATGTCGTACTGCACCGACGGTTGAAACGCGACCAGACAGCCTGTGTCAACGCGCAGGATTTCGCCCGGTGCCAGATCGATCGCGTGCAACGTGCCTGACGCATGCAGGAAGGCGAGTCCATCACCGACCAGCTTCTGCAGAATGAACCCTTCGCCGCCGAAGAAGCCGGCGCCAAACCGACGGGTGAACGCGACCGTTATATCGATCCCGCGCGCTGCGCAGAGAAAGCTGTCCTTCTGCGCCATCACGGTGCCGCCCCACTCGCGCAAGTTGAGCGGAAGAATCTTGCCCGGATAGGGCGCGGCAAACGCAACATCCGCGCGGCGCGCGCCTTCGTTTCCAAACAGCGTGACAAAGAACGAATCGCCGGCCAGCACGCGCTTCCCCACTCCGATCAACTTGTCGAACAGTGATCCTGAACGCGCATTCGGATCGAGCGTCGTGGCCATCGTGATTCCTTCCCGCATGAACATCATCGCACCCGCTTCGGCAAAAACCGCTTCGCCCGGATCGAGTGTGACAATCACTGCCTGCAGATCATCACCGATGATCTGGTAATCGATTTCGTCCGCCATCATCGCTCTCCATTTGGGCGGCTCGGCGTGGTCGAGCCACGCGGGGCCGGTGTTGTTGGCACGGCTGGTGCACCCATCTTCACTTGGTCCCGCCCCTTCTCGAGGAACGGAATCCCTCGCACCATCCATGACGCAGGTTGGGCACCGAGAAGTTTCGTCGCGAAGAAATCCTGCATCTTCCGATCGATGTCCTTCTGGTTCGCACGCTTGGTCGGATTGTGTTCGTCGCCATTGTACACGAGCATGTACGCTTCCTTCTGGAGACGGCGCATCGCGACGTAGAACTCGATCCCCTGGTACCACGGTACCGAGCCGTCGTTGTCGTTGGCCATGAACAGCACCGGCGTCGTCACCCGATCGAGTCGGAAGAGCGGCGAGTTTTCAACGAAACGCTCCGGGTACTGCCAGAGCGAGCCTCCGATGCGACTCTGCGTGTGCTCGTACTGGAACGAGCGCGCGATCCCGGTCTGCCAGCGAATGCCGCCGTACGCGCTGGTCATATTCACCACGGTCGCATTCGGCACGGCAGCCGCGAACATGTTCGTCACGGTCACGAGATACGCCGTCTGATAACCGCCCCACGACTGACCGGTAATTCCCAGGCGCTTCGGATCAACGAACCCCTTCGCGATCAGCGACTGCACACCGGGAATAATCGACTTCGCCGCACTCGGCCCCGGCTGTCCATCCGTGTACACAATGTCCGGCATGAAAACGAGATAGCCGAGTGCGTTGTATACAAGCGGATTGACGACGTTTCGACCGGTTGGTGCGGTGTAGTTGTGCAAACCGTCGGACAACTTTTCGTAGTAGTACGTCACCATCGGATACTGCTTCGATGCATCAAATCCTTCTGGCTTGTAGAGCAATCCCTCCAGCCGAATGCCATCGGTGTTGAGCCACGACACCAGCTCAACCGTGCCACGCGGATACTGCGCGTCCTGCGGATTTGCATCCGAGATCTGCGCGACCTGCGTCAGCGCACCACCGGTCCAGAGATTCGGGAATTCACGATACGTCTGCTGCGTCATCAGATACTGATCGGCGTGGCGTGCCTTCTGCAATGCACCGTAGTTGCGCGCGCCCATGAGAATGCGCTCGGGCTTTGTCTCAGCACCGACCCGATCGCGCCAGTAGCCGCTGTTCTTTCTCGCATCTTCGACGGCGCGCAGCAACACCGGTTGCGCAGGATCGACAAAACGATCTTCAGCGTCGAGATCGATCACGCGGAATGTCGTCGCAAGCCTCCGTCCTTCGCCGTCGGTCATGTTGCGCGGTGCAATCAGCCCGGTCGGGTCGATCTCCCAGACATCGTAGCGATCGTAGACGAGTGCGCGCTTCTCGCCCGTCGTCCAGCCCGCGACGCCATAGGGCGGCGGCACATCGGGCGAATCAAACTCTTCGTCCTGAAACTTCACGCCTTTGATGGCGCCGGTGAGCGAGACCTTCTTGGCCGTGCTGGTGGAATACGCGAACCACTGCCCGTCGTCAAAGAAGGTGACGTAGCCACCACCGGGTGAAAGCTGCGCGCCAAAGCGCAACTTCTTCGCGACGAGGGTGCGCGTGCCGGTCACCGCATCCACGACGTACGCATCGCTGCCGCCTTCCCCCCACATCTGTTCGACTGCGTATTCGACCGAATTGAGTGCAAGTGCGCGACGTCCATCATCACTCACGGTGACCTGCAACAACGAGTCGGCGCCAAGTTTGGTCCACTTGTTCGTCGCGATCTGGTAGACCGCGATCTGCGTGCGATTGCGATCACGCGCCGCTTCGATCTTTTGCTGCGGCATGATCTTCGTGTCCTGCCAATGCCACAGATCGTAGACCGCCTTGTCGGCGAGTGAGTCGGCGGGAATCGAGTCCATCGGGATCTGCCCAAACGAGAACAACACCGCGTTGCCATCGCGTGTGAAGTCGACGCGACCACGATCGGCGATCAACAAACCGGCCGGCGCTTCGGTTGCGGCAACGATGCGGCGCGCAGCGATCGTCTTTCCCTTTGCGGCAACGAGCGATGCGTGATACAACGAGAAGCGGGGACGCGAGACTGTATCGCTCACGTCAGCAACAAACACCGCCTGTTCCCCCTTTCGATCGAATGCCAGGCTGCGATAGGTCCCGCGCCCGCTGAGCAACGCTGTCACAACACCGCTGGGCAGCGCGCGCACAAACACACCCTCGCCGGCACCATCGCGCGAGGCGACCGTGTAGCCGAGCCAGTGTTCGCTTTCATCGAAGGTGTAGTTGGTGACGCCTTCGATACGTGTTTCGGTGCCTGTCGCGAGATCACGCAGCACGAGCGTCGTACCGTTTTCACGTCGTGGCGCCGGGGGCGTTCCAGCCGTTGCCGCGCCGGGTGAGGCCGGGCGCTGCGCCGTCGTGTCTTCCAGGAGATAGGCGAGGAAGTGACCGCCGTTGCGGGCGAGCTTGAAGGAGCGTACGCGTGCGACGCGCACGACCTTGCCGTCGTTCACATCCAGCAACGCCAGCGTGTTCGTTGGCTGCGGCACACCACGCCGACCGCGCACGCGCTCGAAGTCGGCGCGCGGCGCGTACTGCAGATATGCGACGAATCGCCCGTCGGCATTGAACTGCGCGGGAGCGGGCGTAAAGAGCGCTGCGGAGTCTGCAGCCGGCATCAGCTGTGGGCGGCCCGTGAAGCCGCGCGGCGCGCGATATTCGGTCGTCGCCGATGTGCTGCGCACCACGACTTCACCGTCGCCAACCACGGGCGAGAGCGTGTACACCGCCCACTTGCCGTCGCCGGACAGGGCCGCGCCCTGAATGGTGTGCCACTCGTCGTACGTGTCCTGCGTGATCGCTTTCTTGCCGGCCGGCAACGGCTGCGACCACGGCGAGACCTTCGTGTACGGATTTGTCGTCGCCGGCGCTTGCGCCGCAAGCGTTGCGCCGGCGATCGAGGTAGCGACGACTGCACCAAGCAGTGCGGGCACAAACGCCCGGGTGCGGTGGCTCAAGAGAATGCGCATCGGAGGCTTTGCAGAGGTGTGTCGGACTGGTCGGGCAGAGCGCGCCGCCCCAACTTGGGAGAGCGGGAAACCGACTGGTTAGACTAACGTCGCGGCTGATGCCGCGTGAGGGATTCGATGGGACGTTTGCTGGGCTACTTCGCGCGCGGTCTCGTGCTGGTGACGCCGATCGCAGTGACGATCTGGATCTGCTGGCTGATTTTCATCCGTGTCGACGGATGGCTTGGGCTTCCCATCCAGGGCGCCGGGTTTGTCGCCACCATCGTGCTCATCACGCTGATCGGATTCCTCGGCTCAAACCTGCTTACGCGGTCGGCGGTCGGACTGCTGGAAAGCGCGATGGCACGGCTTCCGTTCGTACGGTTGCTGTACGGATCGACAAAGGATCTGCTGAACGCGTTCGTCGGTGAGAAGCGGCGCTTTGACAAGCCGGTGCTCGTCTCGTTGAACGCGAGCGGAACGACGCGCATGGTCGGCTTCGTTACGCAGGAGTCCATGCACCACCTCGGCCTCGATGGCTACATCTCGGTTTACTGTCCGCATTCATACGCGTTCTCCGGGCACCTGTTCATCATCCCGGCATCGCAGATTCAACCACTCGATGTCGCAAGCGCCGATGCGATGGCGTTCATTGTATCGGGTGGCGTTTCGGCGCTCGTCCCCGCAGCACAGTCGACCGGCGAATACGCGGCCGTCGTCGGGAAGTAATGAATCTCGACGGCGTCCGATACCAGCACACTCCTCGAACTCCACACACCCATGTTCGCTTTTCGCCCGCTGCCTCGGTCTTCATTCACGTCTTCATGCACGTCTCGATTCTCGTCGCGATCAGCGTTGCGCGTCGGATCAGCAGTGGTGTGCATCGCGGTATCGGGCACCGCGCTCCATGCGCAGCGCGTGGCTGCACCCGACACGCCGGCTGCGAAGGCGGTGCTCCTTGTACCTGACGCAGTGTTTGATGGCACAAGCGACGGAGTGCAGCGCGGATGGGCAGTGCTGGTGCGCGGTACACGGATCGAGGCGGCAGGACCACTCGCGAGTATCACGGTGCCCGCCGACGCCGAGCGCATCGCATTGCCGGGGACGACGCTCATTCCCGGCTTGAGTGATCTGCACAGCCACGTGTTGCTGCATCCGTACGACGAGACGCCGTGGAACGATCAGGTGCTCCGTGAGTCGCTGGCGCTGCGAACGGCGCGGGCGGTGAATCATCTGCGTGCCACGCTGATGGCCGGGTTCACAGTGTTGCGCGATCTGGGCACGGAAGGCGCGCAGTATGCCGACGTTGGTCTCAAGGAAGCGGTCGATCAGGGAATCATCCCCGGCCCGCGTCTGTTCGTCACGACCAAAGCGATTGTCGCGACCGGGTCGTATGGCCCGAAGGGTTTTGGGGCTGAGATCGGCGTGCTGCAGGGCGCAGAAGAAGCCGATGGTGTTGAAGGGGTGACGCGTGTCGTTCGCGATCAGATCGCGCATGGCGCCGACTGGATCAAAATCTACGCCGACTACCGGTGGGGGCCGCGTGGCGAAGCGCGTCCCACGTTTTCTGAAGCGGAGTGGAAGGCGATCATCGAAGCTGCGTCCTCGAGCGGGCGTCCCGTCGTTGCGCACTCCAGCACCATCGAGGGAATGCGGCGCTCGATCATGGCAGGTGTCGAAACCATCGAGCATGGTGACGCAGCCAACGCAGAAACATTCGCACTGATGAAATCGCACGGCGTCGCCTTTTGTCCAACGCTTGCCGCGACCGAATCGACGACGCGTTACCGCGGATGGAAGAAAGGGATCGACGCTGAGCCGGTCGGCATCACGCAAAAGAAGGCGATGTTCAAACTCGCGCTCGCGTCAGGCGTGACGATCTGTAACGGCAGCGACGTCGGTGTGTTCAGCCATGGTACCAACGCGATTGAGCCCGAACTGATGGTCGAATACGGCATGACTCCAGTCGCTGCGTTGCGCGCCGCCACCAGTGTGAATGCGAAGATCCTGCATCGCGAAAACGAATTCGGTCGCGTCGCGCCGGGGTTGCTGGCTGATCTCGTTGCGGTGCAGGGCGATCCAACGAAGGATATCAAGCAGCTCCGCAACGTGCGCTTCGTGATGAAAGGCGGGCAGATAGTCAAACGCGACACGACCACTTCGAAGTGATCGTGCCGCGCTGTTAACTCACCACCGTTCATTCACCAACATTCGCTTGCCGCGATGTCTTATCGCGGGAAGTTCGGGTTGTTGTCCTTCTCGACCTTGGGCAACGGATAGCAGCTCTGCGTTCCGGTGTTTGCATACCCAGGCTTGAAGTACGGCTGGCCGGCCGGGGTGATGAACGCCGTCGCAGCAGGCGTGCGACGGTAGTCGCCAAGCCGCTTGCCTTCCAGAAAGAACTCGAACGCGCGCTGGTTGTAGAGCTCCGTCATTACGCTCGCAGCATTGGTCGCGCCGGCGTATGTGCCTTGATTGTTTGCCGTGCGACGCGCGTTGATGAGCGTCAACTGCTGCGTGGCGTCCTTTGACGCTTCGGCCACGATGTAGTCGGCTTCGAGCTTTGATGCCAACCGAACCGGCGCCGCGTACCCGTTGTACTTGATCTGCTGGTAGAAACCACCTGGGACGGCATCCTGACCACTGAGCGTGCTCGTGCCCGCCGAACCCGCTGCGGTAACGCCAGCAGGCGCACGGAACGGCACGCGCGGATCGGTCGTACGGAACGCCGGCGCCACGCTGATCGAACTGCGATCGAACGTGAGCTGGTACTGGCGGTTGGAAAGGCGGCCGCGATTACCAGCGTCATCCGTGTAATTCAGGTTGTACACGAATCCGGCCGGCACTGCAGACGCATCGGCTAGTGCACCGGCCGCATCACCCTTTTGCAGCTTGGCGCGTGCACGACCGACCAATGCGGCGTTAGCGAGTGCGACGCCGTCGGTCGAGGCATTGGCCTTGCCGACGTCGACGCCTTTCGTGAACCAGAACACCGCCGAGTCGAGCAGCTGCGCCGTCGTGAGTTCGGGACCTGACGAGAGTGTTCCCGTGCAGAAATCGGTCGCCATCATGAGGATGGAGAAGCCGCGAAAGGTTGCCGCGCGTGCGAGGTTGATGTTGGTCGTTGGCGTTGGCAGCGTCAGATCGAGCACCGCCTTTGCCGACGCAGTCGCCAACGAGATCGGCGCCCACACATCCGCGTTCAGCGAACCATTCAGATCCGAGATCGTGCGGAATCCGAATTCGTTTCGCGTCGGGAAGGTGTCGGAAACGTTGGCTTCACCCGTGAACCAGCCGCTGTACACGGCGAGCAGTCCGAGTGCGGTGGTGAAGTTCTGTTGGGCCGAAGCCGCGAGCGCAGCGGCACCCGATGTCGGATCGACCGTTGCCGCATCGATGACGTTGGGGTTGGTGACGGCCAGGAATTTGTCGGAGCAAGCAGCGGAGCCAAATACCAGCGCTGCACCTGCAGCGGTGCGCGTGGCCGCGCGTCGGATCGTCTTTGAGCGGATCATGTCGCGGTCAGAAGTTGAAGTTGAAACGGAGGACCGTCTTCTTCGGATTCGGCAGCGTCAGGAAATCCTGGCGCGAGAAAGCGCCCGACTGCGCGTTGATTTCCGGATCGGCGCCACTGTAGTTGGTCCACAGCTTCACGTTTTGCATCGCGAACGTGACGGACGCACCGGTCACTGCACCGAATCCCTTGATCGAGATGTTCGGGAAGGTGTAGGTGGCCGACAGTTCGCGAAGACGGGTGAAGTCGCCCTGCTCGAGAAACGCGTCGATGACGTTGCTGACCGTTTCGGCTTTCCCCGTTGTGGTCACGAATGCCGGGTTGCCTGCCGTCGGGTCGCCGTAGCGACGCAGTCGCTCGGTGGGCGAAAGCGCAGTCGGATCGAGGCGGAGGTTGGAGCGGACCAGCTGCGTCTCACGGAAGTACGCCGTGAAGTTCTGCACCAGGAAGTTGCGCTTCGAGTCGATCAATGCGGCGACGCGGAAATTCTTGAACAGCGTCACGGTGTTCGTGAGGTTCCACTCGACCGTCGGGAGCAGGTTGCCCATCGGCGTGAGTGTGTCGCTGACGATGACCTTGTTCGTCGCGACATCGATCGACTGAATGCGCTTCGAGACGAACACGCCAAGCTGCTGACCAACGATTGTGCGGCCCGCGCCGCCGAGTGCGAATGGCAACACTTTGTTTGCGCCGTCGCCGAGGCTCGTGAGCTCGTTATGCAACGTGTTCGCGCCAGCGCGGACGTCCCAGTGGAAGTTGCGCTTGTTGATGGCGTTGATGTTCACCGTCAGTTCAACACCGCTGTTCGTAACCGAGCCGATGTTCGCGAGCGGGTTGGCGTTGAAGCCGAGCGATGGCGGAATCGGACGCGCGATGATGAGATCCTTCGTCGTCTTCTTGAAGTACGTCAGCTCGGTCGAAACGCGATTGCTGAGGAAGCCGGCGTCGATGCCCGCTTCGAATTCGCTGCCGCGTTCCGGCTTGAGGTCGGCGTTACCAGGATTGCCGGGGATAGCACCGGCCGCGGTCGTGCCGACGATGTTGTACGGCGACGCAACGAGCGTGGTGAGTGCGTCGCCCGGATTCGGCGAGCGACCTGTGGTTCCCCATGCCGAACGCAGACGCAGCGTATTGAAGACGCTGGTGAGGGGCTGGAAAAACTCTTCTTCAGACACGGCCCAGCTGCCCCCGACTTTGGGCAGCACAAACGACGGAGCGGTTGCGCCGAATGACGAATTCTTGTCGATGCGAACGCCGAACTGGAGGAAGCGCTTGTTCTCCATACCGATCTGCAACTGCGACAGATAACCGAACTGACGCTGTTCGGTGAAGCCACCACCGCCCGTCGTCGTCGCGCCCGAACCAACGGAGTTGTTGGCGTTGGTCACGAAGCCGATGCCGGTCGCGCTCAGTGCCGTATTGCGGGTCGAAATCACCTGCAAACCGAACGAAAGGTTCGTTTCGAACCGCGCTCCCCACTCGCGCTTCATGTTGCCGAGGTAGTCGAAGGTGTAGCGTTCAGCCCCATTTGTCGCCGATGCGTTTCGGCCACCGTCAGTCAGACCGCCGTACCAGAGGCTGTCGTTCTTGGGATTGAAGTTGCGCCCTTCGTCGCTGGCGTAGTCCATGCCCGCGGTGAAGCGGTTGGTGAACCACGCGAGCGGCGCGTAGTTGGCCGTGAGATTGGTGGTCACGCGGTGCGTCAGCAGCACGTGCTGAATGGACGCGATCGCGTTGTAGTGACGGTTGGACGCGTACCAGCCATCGTTGCCCAAGCCGTTGTCGGTGCGCGTGAGCGGGCTGCCAAGCAGACCACCACCGAACCAACCATTCGTATTGTTATCGTTGTCCGGCAACTGCGCTCGGCTCTGCGTCAAACCGACGCCCGCGTCGATCGTGAGCTTCGAGTTCGGCACGTAGTTGAAGTTCGTGCGGACGTTGTAGCGCGCGTACTTGTTGTTCGGGAGCGTGCCCTGGCTCGAGTTGGAGCCGGCGGAGAGGGAATAGCCGTAGTTCTGGCCACCGCCGCGCGCGCCCCAATTGATCACACGATCAGAGCCTTGGCTGAATGCGCCGACGCGCCCGAGCGGATTGTCGCGCACGAGTGCGCCCACGGCCTGCCCGCGGCAGACCGGGTTGGTGCTGGTCGACGCGACGAGCGCCGCCGTGCAAAGCCCGTAGTTGTCGGGGGGCGTGTAGTTCACGTCCGTCGTGCCGCCTTCGAGGCGCACAGACTGCGCGAAACGGTTCGATCCGGCGCGCCCCTTCTTGGTAATGATCTGGATGACTCCGGCGCTGGCATCGGCGCCGTAGAGCGTCGCGGCCGCGGGGCCTTTCACGACTTCAATGCTCTCGATTTCCTCGGGATTGATGTCGTTCATGCGATCGTATGCCTGACCGTTCACACCGCCCGCGGGCTGGCCTTCGTTGATACGAATGCCATCGACGAAGAGGAGTGGCTGGTTGGACAGATTGATCGACGATGCGCCGCGGATGCGGATCTGCGTCGATGTGCCCGCCGTGCCTGAGGTCGTGCTCAGTGCGACGCCGGGGACGCGCGACTGCAGCAGGTTGCTCACGCTGGTAACCGGTGCATCGCGAATGATGTCGGCGGCCGTGACCGAGGCAACGAGTGCTGCCTGTGCCTTCCGCTCCTGGTTGCCGGCAGTGCCCGTGACGACGAGCTCAGAGAGCGTCACCAGGCTCGCATTCAACTGGAAGTTGGCCGTAGCCGTCGCCCCTGGATCGACGCGAATGGTGTCCGACTTTGTCTTGTAGCCCAGACGGAACGCGGCGACGATCACCGTGCCCGTGCGGACGTTGACAAGGCGGAAGTCGCCGGAGGGCGTGGTCTGCGTCTCTCCGCCACCACCGGAGAGCACTAGTCGAACGTCTGCGATTGGCTGCTTGGTTGCGGCATCGACCACCTTGCCAGTGATCGTGCCGCCCTGCGCATACGCAGCGCCGAGAGGGCAGAGCGCCATCAGCGCAACTGCCACCGATAACAGTCTGTGGGAACGGGTTCGAGCAATCATCAACGACTCCTTACTTCGGCGGAAGACAGCGGGGGGCGGAAAAACTCCACACTAGAGCCAGACCACAGGACACTCAGTACTGAGTGTTCCTCTTGACTCAGGGGCGAACGTACGTCGTGACCAAATCGTGTCAATGGTCAATAATCGCTTCGTCCCGATGCTGTCCCGCTAATCACCGGGACGCGCCACTGGTCGTCTCTGGCGCGGGTTGGAGACGAACGTGGTACCTCAGGGAACAGCCGCGATCAGGCCCGCGTCACACCGGTAAAGGGGGCGGATGCGCCGGCGCGGAGCGCTTCAATGCGCTCTTCTACGAACGCCACCAGTTCGGCCATCGTTTCGGCATCGAATACGAGCTTCACGCCCGCAGCCGCGTACAGCTCGGGGAGTGGACGCGTCCCCCCGAGTGCCAGGAAGCGCTTGTAGTTGGCGACCGCCAGGACCGGATCACTCACAGCGTTGCGGAAGACCTGCAAAGCACCGAGTTGCGCGAGTCCGTACTCGATATAGTAGAACGGCAGCTCGAAAATGTGCAGTTGGCGATACCAGCGCGACACGCGCTCGGCTTCCAGTCCACTCCACTCAACGCCCGATTCATATTCGGCGCGCAGCGACAACCACTTGGCATCGCGCGCATCACGATCGGCGCCCTGCGGATCGGTGTAGATCCACGCCTGAAACGCATCGACGCTGGCGATGTGCACGAGACTCGCAAGCACATCTTCGAGATGCTCGAGCCACGCAACCCGCGCCTGCTCCGGCGTGTAGTAGCCATCGGGCGCGACGAAATACGGCATCGCGAGCAGCTCCATGCTCATCGACGCGAGTTCGGCGGCCTCGTGCCCAGTGTGCCGCTGCCACGTGAAGGGCAGCGGATGCGTCGCGAAATCGTGGAAGCAGTGCCCTGCCTCGTGCACCAGCGTCTGCACATCATCGGGGACGCCGACCGCATTCATGAAAATGAACGGACGACCGCGGAACGAGAGATCGGTACAATAGCCACCAGGTGCCTTACCCGGGCGACTCTCGAGGTCGAGCAGTCCCTCACTCTTCATGATACCGAATTTTTCGCCCAGCTCTGCATCGACGCGCGAGAAGATATTGTGCGCACGATCGACGAATGTCTCGACGTCAGCGAATGGACGCAGAGGTTCGGTGGTGCCGAGATCGACGGTGACATCCCAGGGGCGCAGTGTGTCGACGTCGAGTTCGCGCTGACGATGCTGCATCAGTCGAGCGACGGCCGGCGTGACTGCGGTCTTTACGGCATGATGAAAACCGGCGACATCCTCAGGCGTGTAGTCGAAGCGATGCTTGGCGGCGAAGCAGAATCGTTGATAGTCGCTGAACCCGGCTTCGGTCGCGACCGCCGTACGTAGCGCGTACATGCGGTCGAAGAGATCGGCGAATTCATCGCGCTGCTTGAGATAAGCCGCAGCGCCGAGTCGGAAGGCGCGCTCGCGTTCGTCGCGATCGGCGGATTTGAGGTATGGCTGTAGCTGCGGAATGGTCTTGGCGGTGCCATCCCAGTCGACGCTCAATCCGCCGGTGATTTTTTGGTACGCGGCGGAGAGTTCTTCGAGCTGCGCAAAGCGGTCGACGTTGGCTTGTCGAAAGATTTCGATGTCGCTGCGAAAGCGCCGCACCGTTGTCGCGAGGTCGGCGCGCGTTGGCGCGAACTCCACGAGTCGACGTGCGAGGCGGACCTGCTGTTCTTCCATCTTTGGAAACACTTCCATCGAGAAGCGGAGATAGGTCGTCTCCGCCGCCGCGTCTGCCGTGTTGGCCGTATAGGCAATCATTGCCAACGTGCCCGCCTCACCGACGAGTGTGTCGAGGCGCGACCACGTCGACAACCACGACTCAACGGCGGTCGTGTCGTTGTCGACCACGACGGTCGCCAGTTGCTCGTAATACGGCTGCACGATTTCCCAAGTCGCGTCGCGAAACGCGTCCGGAGAAGCAGGTAATTCGATCATGGTTCGGGAAGAGAGGGCAATGCTGCGCCTACACCAACTCGGCTACTCGCCGTACGGAATCCAGATGTTTTTGACCTGCACCGAGCGGCGGAGGAACTCACGCCCCTCACCGGCACGTGGATCGAGCCACTCGCGCCCGGTCCATTCAGTCCAGGTGCGCTTGAGGTTCGCAGCTGACGCGGTTTCGATCGCTTTGGCGCCGGCGTGCGAGCCTACGTACCAGACGGCATCGACGTCGTCGTGGTCGGCCAGAACACGGGCCAGCGCGTCGCGTGGACCGGTCACCAGATTGACGGCGCCCGCGGGCACGTCCGAGGTCTCGATCACGCTGTAGAAGTCGGTCGCCACGAGTGGAAACCGCTCCGACGGGATGGCCACGACGCGATTGCCCGTGGCCAATAGCGGCGCAACAAGCGAGACCAAGCCGAGTAGTGGGTATGGGTCCGGACAAGCCACGCCGACGATGCCGATCGGTTCGTGCATGGCGAGTGCGACACCGCGCAGCGGGACGTCGTGCACCGCACCATCGTGCTTGTCAGCCCACGCGGCGTAGGTGAACAGACGTGAGACGCTGGTGTCGACTTCGAGGAGTGCGTCAGCGTTTGACGCGCCCGTCATCACGGAGATGCGCTGGGCGAATTCGCTCTGACGCGCGGAGAGATTTTCCGCGATGTAGTAGAGGATCTGCGCGCGCTGATGCCCGGTCAGCTTGGCCCACGCGCCACCAGCGTGTGCGGCCTCCACGGCGTTGCGAATATCCTTGCGATTGCCGTCGCCGACCTCGCCGACGGTGCGGCCATTCAGATCGCGAACGATGCGCGTGTAGCCGGAATCAGGTCGCGCCTGTTTGCCGCCGATGAAGAGCTTTGGCGTGCGATCGATGGGCGGCAGCTGTCGGTTGGACGCTGCGTCGTCGTTGTCGTCGTCGTGGGCTGACTGGCGGTCGACAAACACGGGTGACGGCGCCTCGGTGTGCGGGCGAGTGGGCTTGAGATACTCCCACATGCCTTCGCGTCCGCCTTCGCGACCAAAGCCTGATTCTTTGTAGCCGCCGAAGCCTGCCGATGCGTCAAAGAGATTTGTGCTGTTGGTCCACACCACGCCGGCCTTGAGTTTTGGCGCGATATCGAGCGCGAGATTGATGTTCTCCGACCACAGGCTCGCGGCAAGTCCGTAGGGCGTGTTGTTGGCGAGCGCGACGGCTTCTTCGGGCGTGCGAAATGTCATCGACACGAGCACGGGTCCAAAGATTTCGACCTGTGCGATTGTGGCCGATGGCGCGACGTCGGTGAAGAGCGTTGGCGGATGGAATGATCCGTCACCGTTCACTTTCATGACGCCAGCCCACGTGGGCTGCCAGCAGGTCGCGCCTTCGGCGACCCCCTGTGCGACGAGTGATTTGATGCGTTCGAGCTGGATCGGTGCAACGATCGCGCCGATATCCACAGACTTATCGAGTGGCGAACCGACGCGCAGGCTTTCCATGCGAGTACGGAGCTTTTGCGTGAGTCGGTCGGCGATCCCTTCCTGCGCGAGGAGGCGTGACCCGGCGCAGCATACTTGCCCCTGATTGAACCAGATCGCGTCGACCACGCCTTCGACGACACTATCGAGATCGGCGTCGTCGAAGACGATGAACGGGCTCTTTCCGCCGAGTTCGAGGGAAAGGCCTTTGCCGGTTCCTGCGGTGGCGATACGGATGGCGCGACCGACGTCAGTGCTGCCAGTGAACGCGATCTTGTCGACATCCGTGTGGTCGACGATCGCGGCACCGGTTGCGCCGTCACCCGTGACAAGGTTGAAGACGCCTGGAGGCAGTCCGATTTCGTCGAGGAGTTGTGCGAAGCGGATGGCCGTGAGTGGCGTGAACTCCGCCGGCTTCATTACCACCGTGTTTCCGGCGGCCAGTGCGGGCGCGACTTTCCACGCCAGCATGAGGAGCGGGAAATTCCAAGGGATCACCTGGCCAACGACACCGTAGGCGTGGTGTCCGGGGAACTCGCTTTCGAGGAGCTGCGCCCAGCCGGCGTGATGATAGAAGTGGCGCGCGACGAGCGGGATATCGATGTCGCGTGTTTCGCGAATCGGCTTGCCGTTGTCGAGTGTTTCGAGGACAGCAAAATGGCGGGCGTGTTTCTGGATGCCGCGCGCGATTGCGTAGAGCCAGCGCGCGCGCACGTGTCCGTCGAGCGCCTGCCATGAGGGGAGCGCGGCGCGCGCGGCGGCGACTGCGGCATCCACGTCTGCGCTGCTGCCCTGTGCGACGCGTGCGAGCGGCTTCCCGGTTGCGGGGTCCTGCACGTCGAACGAATCACCCGACTTGGTATCGGTCCACGCGCCGCCTATGTAGTGGCCAAACGCGCTGCCGTGATCGGCGAGCCAGCTGCGCACGACACCGTCGGTTTCCGGGGCCGGCCCGTAGCTCATGGCGTCGAAAAGTGCGCGGACGGAACCGGCAGCGGCGGTGGGTGGTGTAGTCGTTGCCATTTGGTCAGACCATGGGCATGCGATGGGCCGCTGCGTAGCGACCCGTCACGAAATGTTCGAGCTGACGTTCGACGTCGGTGAGGAGGCCACTGGCGCCGAAGCGGAACAGGTGCGGGCGGAGCCAGCGATCGCCGAGTTCTTCTTTCATGAGGATCAGCCAATCGAGGGCTTGTTTGGCGGTGCGGATTCCGCCGGCCGGCTTGAAGCCGATCTCGTGGCCGTAGCGTGCGCCGTACTCGCGGATCATGCGCGTCATCACCAATCCGACCGCGAGGGTGGCGTTGGTTGTTTCCTTACCGGTGCTGGTCTTGATGAAATCTGAGCCGGCCATCATGGCGACGAGGCTGGCGCGCGCGACGTTGGTCAGCGTCGCGAGTTCGCCGACTCCCAGAATCGTTTTCAGGTGGGCGTCGCCACAGGCGTCACGGAAGGCGCGAACTTCGTCGTACAGCGCTTGCCAGTTTCCGGTAAGGACGTGAGCGCGGGTGATGACCACGTCGATTTCGCTCGCACCGTCGGCGACCGAGGCGTGGATTTCGGCGAGTCGCTGCTCGAATGGAGAAAGTCCGGCCGGGAAGCCGGTCGAGACGGCCGCAACGGGAACGCCCGAGCCGCGCAGTGCGTCGACCGCGGTCGCGACGTAGCGATGGTAGACGCAGACGGCGCCGGTAGTGATCCGGAGGTCGGCGACTCCCAAGGCGTCCACGATGTCGCGTTTGAGCGGATGCATGGCCTTGGCGCAAAGTCGGCGCACGTTGCTGTCGGTGTCGTCACCCGAGAGCGTCGTGAGGTCCATGCAGGTGATCGCGCGCAGGAGCCAGGCGGCCTGCCACTCCTTTTTGACCGTTCGGCGCGCGGTAAGCGAGGCGACGCGTCGCTCGACCGCGCTGCGGTTAATTCTCGTTGACCGCACGAGCGCGAGGTCGAGCGCCGCGCCGAGGTTGCGGAGCGGCGTCTCGTCGGGAGCGAGGGCTGGGGCCCCGCCGACCGGGGTCGGCCCCGCAGGTTCGGCGCGCGGGGCGGGCCGATGGGCGTGCAATGGAGTGACTGACATGGGAAGGAGAATCTAGGTCCGCCACCGAGCCTGCGCCTCCCCATTCTTTGCAGGCGACACCGAATCGGTGCGTCGACGGAACGATACGCGAGCGGCAAATCGGGCTGTGACACTCAACTACCGCGGGGTAACGGCCGACACTCCGAGTCGCCGACTGATTTTCATCCCCGAGGTTCCCATGCGCCGTATCCGTCCGACCATTCTGCTTGCTGTGCTGTTTACCGCCGTCCCCACGCTGATGGCGTTTCCGGGGTGCACCGCGACCGTCGCTGCACCGACGGCCACGAGGATCGCGATCGTCCAAGGCCATCTGCAGACCGGCGCGGTGGGCGCGCAACTTCCGACCGCGCTCGTGCTGCGCGTGTTGGGAACGGACGGTGGTCCGATCCAAAAGATCCCGGTGAGCTTGAGCGTGATGGCTGGCGGCGGGACGGTTGACCCCGCAACGAGTCTGAGCGACGTGAACGGCGAAGTGAAAGCCAAGTGGACGCTCGGACCGAACTCACAGGTGCAGACTTTGCAGGCAACGGCGCCCGGTGTTGATCCGGTGGTGTTGAGCGCGTTGGGTGTGCTGCCGAGTGATCTGGTGGTGGCGCAAGGGAACAATCAGGTCGCGAAAGCGAGCGCCGGGTTGCCGGTGCAGATCGTGCTGCGTGTAACCGGGGGCAACAATGTGCCGATCCCGGGTGTGACCGTTGCGCTGTCAATCAACAGCGGCGGTGGTCAGATCTCGCCGCAGTCGGCGGTCACGAACGCGCTTGGTGAAGTCACGATCCGTTGGACGCTTGGTCCGCAGGTTGGGACGCAGACCGCGACGGCGACCGCTGGAAGTCTCGGTTCGATCTCGCTCTCGGCGACGGCGAATTAGGGGATGGAGACTGGGGAATGGGGAATGGGGGATGGGGACTGGGGACTGGGGACTGTGGACAAGGGAC
>JBKJTE010000127.1:0-5986 GCA_046590495.1 Gemmatimonas sp.
GTTGCGGCCAGTGAGCGCAGCGAACAAGGCCGCAATCTTTGAAGGCCCTGTCAACAGCAACGCACAGTTAGACTGCCCGGGTCGGCCGACGCGGACCGCAGCTACTGCAACCGCGCAAACAATACGCCGATGTACGCCACGATCACCAGCACGCCGCTCAGCGCGAGCGCGAGCTGGCCCGCTCGCGACCGGATGAGCAGTCCCGCGACGCCCGTAAGCGCGAAGGCCGCGTGAAATCCGAGATTCGTTGCGTCGGGCAAATGCCCCGCCAACACGAGATCCTTCGCCAGACTCGTTGCGAGGAGCGCGAGAAAGAGGCCGAAGAACCACCGCCGTTGCGCATCAAAGTACTGCGCGAGATCGAGGCCGGTCTCCGCCACTTGCTCGGGGAGCACCAGCGCGGCCATGAGATAGAGGACGGCCGCTTCCGCGAGCACGGCGCTAAACTCGCCGAAGGTCCAGTTGCCATGGAGCCGCAAGCCATACATGGACCACCACACTTGCACGTAGAGCAGCACCAACACGGCCGCCCACAGCAACGGGATTGCATCCGCGCGCACCCGATCCCGATCGCGAATGAGCCGGCCGATCGCCGCAAAGAGCTGCGTGAAGCCGAGGCCCAGAATGATCGAAAGCAGGACTGAGAGGTAACTGAACGCGTCCAAGGCGTGCCTCGGTGTGGCAATGGAGGGAGGGCGGTCTAACAATCGCGTTCTGTTGCAACGGCATATCAAAGGATGCCGCGAGCGAGCGTAGCGAGCAATAGCGGCATTCCTTGATACCGTTGTCAACAGCAACGCACAGTTAGAGAGCGGAGCGCGACTGGCCCCTACCCCCTCGTGTTCGAAGACGCGTCCCTCCCCTGCCATCCGCCCCCGTACATTCGCGGCTCGCAAGTCAGCGGCCGTCGGCCGATGCGCACAAGGGCTGTTTCGCGCTAGGCCAGGGCCTACCGACCGTGCGGACACTCGCGACCGAGGCCGTGATACTCATCCCGATTCCTAAGAGCACTGCGGGCCGGAAATCGCAAGATCGTATACGCCCATACGTGCGTGTCGGCGCAACGGACGGTGAACCGCACGTGACACCCACCGTGACGGGCGGATGCTGGGTGCAGGGGAGCTAAAGCAACGCAGTTCTACGTAGCGTGTACGACGCAGACGCCCTTTTGCTCTGAGTGCTGGAGTTCTTTGCTGGGTCCGATGAGCAAGTTCTGCCGGTGCTAGCCGCTGAATAGACGCGACAGCTGCAGCAGGGCTCAGGGCCGCATGCTCTTCGAGATGAATCGCGGCATGCCATCCTCCCATGGGCTATCTGTCAACTGCCTTTTTTCGGTGCCGTCGGCTTTCATCATGAAGATTGCGCCGTATGGTTGAAACGTGTTGTCGTAGAGGGCCGCTTCATCCTTGAATCCGTTGATTCCGCTATTCCACAGCAGGTACTTGCCGTCCTCGGTCCAGACCCCGTGCGCGTCGTTGGCCGCCGTGGTGGTGAGCCTACGCAGGTCGGAGCCGTCTGGCTGGATCGTGTAAATGTCGAAGTTGTTTCCCTCGTGCTTTCGTGTGAACGTGATCAGAGACCCGTTCGGGGACCAAAACGGAAGGTTGTCGTACCCGGTCGTCAGGACCTTCACCGCATGCGTCTTGACATCGAGGATCCGCAGCCCCCAGGTGTTCCCACCCCATACTCGATACACGATGCGCGTACCGTCAGGAGACCAGCTCGGAAAGCCCGCGTTGAGTGAATCGCTCGTCAGCTCGCGCGCACCGGTGCCATCGCGACGCACGATCATCAGCTTTGCGGCTTGGGTCTTTCGATTCTGCAGGTAGCCACCCAGACCAAAGGCAATCCACTGACCATCAGGGGACCACACTGGAGCGAACGCCTGACCGCGTGGTGCAGTGAACACACGATGCTTTTCCGACCCGTCAGCGTTCATGATCGCGATGATGCCGTCAGAAACCGCTTTCTCCGTCACGACGAGCTTCCCGTCCTTCGCGACCGTCGGGAATACGTCCGTATACCGATACTCATAGTCCGGCATCCAGCTGAAGAGCAGCTGGTTCTGTAGACGCGGCGTGAAGTCCACTTTCTCGTAGACCACCGTCTGGCCGCCGGGAGCCCACGAGGGCGAACGGAGCGAGCGACTGACGGTCGGTCCGCCGCTCGTGTTTCCGAGACCGACAGCTTGCCCGGCCTTGGCCAGATACCTGACGTCGGCGGAACCGACATACTGTGGCAGGACCTTCAGGCCAGGTCCCTCCGTGTGTACCGTGCGCTCGCCGGTTGCGATGTCCATCGAGACGATTTGCGACGTTCCCCCGAGCCCGCGACTTATGCGCGCGTCCCACGTTAGTTCGACCGGGATCTCGTAGAACGCGATGCGCTTCCCGTCGAGCGACCATTTTGGAGCGCCCGAGGTGATGCCGGGCTGCGTGAGACGACGAAAGTCGGTGCCGTCCAACCGAACGATGTAGACGCCGAGTTCCTGGACGTGCTCCCATCCCGAACCGTTCCCGTGTCCGAGCCACTCGGTGTTCCGGTCGGACGAGAACGCGATCCATTGTCCGTTGGGCGACCAGGCCGGTCGGAGAAAGGAGTCCGGTTTGGACGAATCGCCTTGGATTCCCGGATGCATGGTCAGGTTGGTCAGCCGTCGCGTGCCGAGGTCGAGAATCCAGATGTTCGCCTTGTGCGTGTCGCGCGTGGAGACGAACGCGAGCTTGCTTCCGTCGGGTGACAGCACGCCTTGGTCGTCAAGCGCCGGGCTGTCAGTCAGGCGTTCCGTTCCCGTGCCGTCAGGATGGACGCGGTAGATGTCCGCCTGCCCGAGTCCATTCCGCTCGGAGGTGAACACGATCCATCGCCCGTCCGCCGAGTAAGATGCGTGGTAGTCAAATCCTGCCGTCGCCAACAGTGGATGCTCATCCGTCCCGTCGCCATTGGCGACGAACAACGTCGACGTTGTCGGTCCGATCCGATTCATAAGCATGACGCCCTTCTGCGCGTCTGCGCCGGCCGTCGCGAATGACATGAGGGCGATCGTACCGACTACTCCCAGTCTCGCTAATGATGTACTCACCGTGACTCCCTCCTGTGATTGACTCTTCTCTTGCCCATGACTCCTCTATCGACGCTTCTGTCGCCAGCACGTTAATCCGCCGCCGAGATCGGGCGAATCGAGTTGGGGCCTCGGCTGAACCGCAACACAACGCACTCTCGCTTTTTGGCTCGCGCTGGAACTCGCGCTGGAACTCGCGCTGCCGCGCTCAACATGCATTGTGTCCATTTTTGAGGTTCGCAGGTTCTCATTTTTCGCATTCGTCAGATTACCGAGGCAGACCTCGTTGCTCGCGGGCTGGTCGCAAGAGAGGGGCCACCCGCCCATCACCACTCCCACGAATCACCGACTGTCTCGGCTACGCACGCCGGTTCAGAAACACGCGACGCCCACGACCGCAGGGGATTAACACGAGCTGGCCGTCCGCCAACCACCGTTGCCCGCGGAAGTACAAATCCTCGACCGCGAAACGAGTGCGCGCGTCGAGCGCGCGCCGGGATCACCGAGACGTATGATTCATCGAAGAGGGCCAGTAAGTCGCGACGCGCGAATGCTGGTTCTGTGTGGAGCTACACCAATGCATTTCTATGACGCATACACCACGGGAGTGCTCTTCCGCTCTCTAACAATCGCGTTCTGTTGCAACGGCATTCAATAGGTTGCGGCCAGCGAGCGTAGCGAGCAAAGCCGCTACCTTGAAGCCGTTGGCAACAGCAACGCACAGTTAGACGGCAACCTTGCGGAGATGCCAGCGATTCGAGCGACCGCGAGGGACGTGCACTTTCGCGTCGTCCATCACGCGCGCAGTTTCGGCCGCGCTAGGACCATTCCTGTCCGCGCAGCGCACGCGCGACTCCACCTGCGTCTGTCGCCGGACCGACCAACGGAGCGATGTTTACGAATCTGGCGCCTTGAATCCCAAAAGCGGATGATTTTCTGAAATCGGTTTCGAAGTTGGGTCCGCAGAAAAAGCGGTGGCCAACTGAAATGTCCCACCCAAGTCGCTCTTTGGCTTCAGCGATAATCGCCTTCAACCGTGAATCGAATTCGTCGGTCGCGTTGCCATCCACACACTGCTTATTAAGGTCGCCATCGCGGAGTTCTACATCAAAGACGCTGTCAACACTGATAATTGAGCGTACAGCCTTGTCGTGGTAAACACCGACGTATGCGTGTCGCGTGTAGCCACGATCTGAAGGATGAAAGTAGATGCCGTACTGATTGTTCAGTTCCCAGCTCTGACCACACGGTACAACACGCAGAAGACTCATTGATCGGTCAAACAGCCCCGTATCATTGCAGTAGTCGTGAAAATCGTCGACGATACTACGCATCTCTACCTCGTGCTCGCGAAACAGATCTTTCGCAACTTCCCAAATCGTTTCGTACGTCACGGCCTTAAAGACAATGTCTGCGGCGACCGCGCGAACTGCCTCCCGCAAGACTAGTTCCTGCCGCCCCAAAGGCGCTTTCGTCAGGAGAATAAGGATCTTTTGTGATTCGTCGGTGAATGTCTTAGCGTGTCGTATCAGCTGACTCTCATCCACCGCGGCGTCAACTTTAGCCTCAATGAGAATCTTGAAACTTCTCTGCAGAATCGTTCCGTCTGGGATGGAGTCTACACGCCGCTGCTGCTGAGTAATTTGCAGCCCGACCTCGACTGATTCACCGGTCAACTCAGTCAGAAAGCGAGAAGCAAGCTTGGTGGAGTACGCATAAATGCGTGTGAACAGCAACAGCGTATTATTGGTAACGGTGTTTTCAACTGATGAGTATCGCTGGAAGTAGTGAATCGTCGACATTTTTTTACTCGCATGTTTTGTGGGTTTAGCGTAGCTAACCTACCTTCGGCGAGCACGCGGCTTACTCGCATATCTCAACGGAGTCATGATGAACGTCAATCTTCCTGGGCAAAGTGATCGCGAAACACCACTCGATCAGGTGCGAATTGGCGACTATGTGGCCGTTAGGCGAGTAGCGGCAGACGTAGTTGAAGTTTCAAAGCTCGCGGAAGACGAGACTCCGGAATCCAGTTCCTTTCCAGTGCTTCAACTGGTCGTTGGTGACTCCCCGAACACGGCTATCCTACGTCAACTTCGCGAAGAACCGTAGGCGATGTGCGTCTGCGGGTGCTCCTGAAAGGCATGCCGGCAATAGCGTAATTTCGAGCTAGCAGTGAACGCGCTGCGAAGACTTGGCTGCACCCTCGTAGCAAACCAGATTCGCATTCAATGCTGCCCGTTGCCGTCTAACAATGCGTTCTGTTGCAGCGGCATGTCATAGGTTGCGGCCAGCGAGTGCAACGAGCAAGGCCGCATCCTTGGCGCCGCTGACAACAGCAGCGCGAAGTTAGAGAGCGGAGAGCGACTCGCCGCCTCAGCGTCTCTCGGTCGAAGACGCGCCCCGCGCCCACGTGGCGGATGGTCGACGACGCGCGCCGATACGCCTGCCCCCTCGCGCACCGACGTGGCGAGTCGGACGCGCGTGCGCACCGCCCGATCGCTTCGCATGCTCTCCCAGGCGTGCACCCCACGTTCACCCACGCGACCACGCGACCACGCGACCACGCGACCACGCGACCACGCGACCACGCGACCACGCGAGACCTACGGAACGAGCGACAGCCATGCAACGGACGCGTACGACGCAAGCGTGATCGTCGCACCACGCGCGGCAACGCGACCTACCGAAACACCGACCCACCGAAGCACCCATGCGACGCCGACACCACAAAACACCGATGCATGCGTCGCGGAACGACACCAAAGCAATTCTATGTGATCGGCCCAACACGAATGCCCTTCCGCGCTCTAACAATGCGTTCTGTTGCAACGGCATATCACAGGATGCCGCGAGCGAGCACAGCGAGCGATAGCGGCAGTCCGTGATGCCGTTGTCAACAGCAGCGCGAAGTTAGAGAGCGGA
>JBKJTE010000285.1:0-4004 GCA_046590495.1 Gemmatimonas sp.
CGCCGCCGAGACCGTTCCTCTCGTTCTGGCAGATCGTCAACATGAACATCGGATTCTTCGGAATCCAGTACAGCTTCGGGCTCCAGCAGGGGAACATGAGCCCGATCTATCGATATCTGGGCGCCGACGAGGCGAATCTTCCATTTCTCTACCTCGCCGGTCCGATTACGGGGCTCATCGTGCAGCCGATCATCGGCTCGATGAGCGATCGCACGTTGAGTCCACGTGGACGGCGCACACCGTACTTCTTGATCGGTGCGATTCTCTGCTCGCTTTCGTTGTTTGCGATGCCCTTCAGTCGCTCGCTCTGGATGGCCGCCGGAATTCTCTGGATTCTCGACGCGGCGAACAATATCACGATGGAACCATACCGCGCGTTTGTGACCGATCGGCTCAACGGCGCGCAAACGTCGCTTGGGTTTCTGACGCAAAGTGCGTTTACCGGTCTTGGGCAGACGCTGTCGTACATCACACCATCGCTGCTGGTGTTTATGGGGATGAATCGCGACGCGGTGAACGATCGCGGTATTCCGACGATCACGATGCTCGCGTTCATCATGGGCGCGGCGTTCTCGATTCTGTCGATCCTGTGGTCGGTGAAGACGACGCCGGAGTTGCCGCTATCGGCGGACGAGCGCAAAAGAATTGAAGCGATGCCGAAGGGGATCAGCCACACACTCAGCGAGATCGCGGTCGCCGTTCGCGAAATGCCGTCGACGATGCGACAGATGTCGGTGATGATGTTCTTCCAGTGGTACGCGATGTTCTGCTATTGGATCTACATCGCGCCGGCGCTGGCCCTCACCCTGTTCAACACGAAAGACCCGCTCTCGCCCGGCTTTCGCGAAGCCGGGCTCGTGACGGGACAGGTGGGCGCGTTCTACAACTTCATCGCATTCATCGCCGCGTTCGCCATGGTGCCACTGACGCGACGCATCGGCGCAAAATGGATGCACGTGATCGCACTGGTCGCCGCGTCGGCCGCGATGCTGGCGATTCCGTCCATTCAGAGTCGCGCGCTGCTTTTCATTCCGATGGTCGGGATCGGCCTCGCGTGGGGCAGTATGATGGGCAATCCATATGTCATGCTCTCAAATTCGATTCCGAGGGATCGCGTCGGTGTGTACATGGGCGTGTTCAATATGTTCATCGTCATCCCGATGCTCATCCAGAACGTGTCGCTGCCGTTTTTCTACAACCCGATCCTCGGTGGCAATCCGGCCAACGTTATCCGACTTGCGGGTGCGCTGCTGGCGTGTGGGGCGGTCGCGTGCGCGTTCGTGAAGACGTCAAACTCTGATGGCGCGGCGAGCGTTCCGATGCCGGCCGGGGCGCACTGATGCCGACAGAACTGCAGCCACGAATTTTCGCGAACAAGGCGCGAATTGCGCCGGCGTTGAGCCGGATCTCCGAGAGCCTTCGGATAAGAGTCATCGTGCTGGCGATACTGGCTCCGGCAACGTTGGTCGCACAAACTCGGACATACAAAACGCCGTACGATCCGGCCCACGACCTTGGCACGCTCTTTCACGATGTGCAAATGGCGTCGGTGTTTCCGGATTCGAAGTCATTTGTCGACAGCAAACCGCGCGAAGCACCAAAAGCGATCGTGGCGATGTATCTCGCGGAGAAGAACAAGAAGGGGTTTTCGCTCAAGGCCTTCGTTGCGAAACACTTCGAAGCCCCGAAGACGGTGGGCGGTGATGTAAAGACCGATGGCGCGCAGAGTATGGAGCAGCACATCACATCGCTCTGGCCGGTGCTCACTCGCGCGAGGGATTCGGTCGACGCACGGTCGTCGCTGATTCCGCTGCCGTTTCCGTATGTCGTTCCGGGCGGGCGCTTTCGCGAGGTGTACTACTGGGACTCGTACTTCACGATGTTGGGACTCGTGCAAAGCAAGCGCGCCGATCTTGTGAAGAACATGCTCGACAACTTTGCGCATCTCATCACGACCGTCGGCCACATTCCGAATGGCAACCGAGCGTATTACCTGAGTCGCAGCCAGCCGCCATTCTTTGCGGCAATGGTTGGCCTGTACGCGGAAGCGACAGACAGCACGAAAGCGCTTGCGTATCTCGACGCGATGCAGAAGGAGTACGCCTTCTGGATGGCGGGGGCCACGAACGTGAAACCGGGCAGTGCATCACGTCGAGTGGTTCGTCTTGCGGACGGTACACTACTCAATCGCTACTTCGACGATCTCGCCGAACCACGCCCCGAGTCGTATCGCGAGGACTACAAACTTGGAGCTTCGCTTTCAGATTCGGCCAAGCGCGCACTGTTCACCAACATCCGCGCTGCGGCGGAAAGTGGTTGGGATTTCTCGAGCCGATGGATGCGCGACCCGAAAGATCTGCGCACCCTCGAAACGACAGAACTCGCGCCGGTCGATCTGAACAGCTTGTTGTATCACGCCGAACGAACGATCGCGGCGCTGCTTGCTCGTCGAAATGGGATGGGTGATGCGACAGCGGGTGCGACGTTTGCGGCAGCGGCAGAAGCGCGTCGGGCCGCGATTCGCAAATTTGCGTTCGACACGAAGGACGGATTTTTCTATGACATTCGTTGGCGCACGGGCACGGTCGAACGTTCTCGTCCAACGATGGCGGCCGCAGCACCGCTCTACTTTCGCGTTGCCACGCCGGAACAAGGACGTTCGACCGCGACGCGACTGGAGAAGGATTTCCTCCGCTCAGGCGGGTTCGTCACCACCCTCGTCGCCTCAGGCCAACAGTGGGACGCGCCGAACGGTTGGCCGCCGCTCCAATGGCTGGGCATGGAAGGCGTGCGACGCTACGGTCGCGCTGACATGGCCGACGTTGCGCGTGATCGGTGGCTCGCGCTCAACCGGCGCGTGTATGCGACGAGCGGAAAGATGACCGAGAAGTACGATGTGACCGATCCCAATCGCGCAGCCGGTGGCGGCGAGTATCCTACACAAGATGGCTTCGGCTGGAGCAATGGTGTGGCGCTCGCACTGTCTGCCCAGGCCAAGGGAACGCTCAAGTGATCTGCAACGACGCCATTCGGGTAAAGCGATGAAGAAGCTGTTTGTTGTCGGCGTGATCGGACTGCTGCTGCTCGAGATCGCAAACGTGTACTTCATCATGCCGATGCCAGGCAGTCAGCGCATGCGCAGCATCGACATGGCGTACACGATCTACGGATGGCGTTGGGCGTTGCGCGCACTGTTCGGCACGATGATCATCGCCGGCATTCTTCCGATGTGGCGCACGAAGAATTCGACCAAGTGGTTCGCACCGCTTGGCGTGATTCTCGTCGCGGGCGTAACGTACGCGTTCAATTTCCGGATGTCGGCCGATCACATGTTTCTGCAGCCGACGGTGGTGACGATGGCAACGGCTGACAAAAACAAGGTCGCGCAGGATCGACTGGTTGTTGGTATCGAACTAAATGGCGACGCGCGCGCATACCCGCTGCAATTCATCGGCTATCACCATCAGGTGCGCGACACGGTTGGTGGTCAACCGGTGCTCGTGAGCTACTGCACGGTCTGCCGCACCGGTCGCATTTTCATTCCAGCGGTGAATAGCAAGCCGGAGACGTTCCGACTCGTTGGAATGGATCACTTCAACGCGATGTTCGAAGACCAGAGCACGGGTAGCTGGTGGCGTCAGGCGAACGGTGAAGCGATCACCGGCGCGCTCAAGGGGACGATGCTCACCGAGTTGCCCACCCGCCAAGTCACGCTCAAGCAGTGGCTCGCGCTCTATCCGAACAGCCGCATCATGCAAGGTGACCCGAAGTTCGCGAAGCAGTATGCGAAGGACTATGCCTATGAGAAGGGCACCAGTCGGTCATCGCTCACCGGCACCGACACGGCGTCATGGCAGGACAAGTCGTGGGTTGTCGGGCTCACGGTGAACAACCACAGCAAAGCGTACGACTGGAACCGGTTGCGTCGCGAGCAAATCGTGCATGACGATATCGCGGGCACGCCGATTGTCCTGGTCTGGAGCCCCGACAGCGCGAGTTTCTTC
>JBKJTE010000365.1:0-30360 GCA_046590495.1 Gemmatimonas sp.
ACGCCAATACCGGTATCGGTCTGCAGGAGATCGGCGGCTTTCAGACGATGAACCTGCGCAGCGAGAAGGGCCAGTTCAATCCGCATATGCGGGCACTCGTCGCGCTCAACGTGGAGAGTGAAATCCTGGGCGTAACGCGCATGAGCGGTGTGACATCAGTCGTGACCTCACCGACTGGCGGTGCGATCAGCGGGCAGGCCGCATTGATCAACACTGCAGGCTGGACGTGGGAAGATCTGGCCGTGTCCAAGTCGGCGGGGATGATGATCAACCCGCCGGGACTCAATGGCGGTGGCGGCGGTCGTGGCGGCGGTGGCGGCGGATTCGGGCGCGGCGGTGGTGCTGCCGATCCAGCTGCAGCCGCCAAAGCGTCGGCGGACTTCGACTCGTTCATGTCGACGTCCAAGCAGTATGACGCCGCGCGAACTGCGGGAACGGCGAAGCTCGACCTGATCTACGAGGCGATGCGCCCGGTCTTCAGGCAAGAGATTCCGGCCATCGTTGCCGCCAACTCCGACACCGCCATCCGTGGCGCGATCGCGTTCGGTGAGAAGTGGGGCGTGCGTGTGGTGATCTCAGGCGGCAACGACGCGTGGAAGGTGCGGAAGTTGCTTGCCGAGAAGAACATTCCGGTGATTCTGGGCTCGATCGAATCAGCGCCGGGCGACGACGTGCCGTACGACGTGATTTACGCGCAGCCCGGACTGCTTTATGACGCGGGCGTTAAGTTCGCATTCTCGACCGGTAACGGCTCCAACGCGCGGCACGTGGCCTTCCATGCGGCGCTCGCCGTAGCGTACGGGCTCAAGCCCGAAGGCGCACTGAAAGCGCTCACAATCTGGCCCGCCGAGATCCTTGGCGCGGACAAGGAGATCGGCAGCATTGCGCCGGGAAAGCTCGCCAACCTGTTCATCACCACAGGCGACCCGCTCGACCTGCGCACGCAGGTGGTCGAGGTGTTCATCAAGGGCCGTCAGGTACCCGATGATGACCGGCACAACCGACTGTATCTCAAGTACAAGGCGCGCCCGGTCACCAAGATCGTGCCGTAACGAGTACTTCGAGCTACCTCGCCCCGAACCCGCGGATGCCACAGGCCACGTTTTTCATCAGCTATCGGCGCGAGGACACCGCGGGGTACGCGCGGTCGGTGTGCGACGCATTGGCGCGCGAGTTCGGCGCCGAGCGTGTGTTCATGGACGTCGATGATATTGCGATGGGGCAACCCTTCAGCGAAGTCATTCAGCAGGCGATGGGTGGTTCGCAGGCGTTGTTGGTGTTGATCGGGCCACGGTGGCGCGGCGATCGCGATGGTCAGTCGCCGCGCATCATGGACGAGGGCGACTTCGTGCATCTCGAGGTCGCCACCGCGCTGCGGAAAGGGATGCGTGTGATCCCTCTGCTGTTCGACGGCGCCGTTATGCCCGCGCCTGCGCAGTTGCCGCCTGATCTTCGCGCACTCTCCGAACGCAACGCATTGGAAGTGAATGCGACGCGTTTCGCTGCAGACATGGCGCGTCTGGTCGAAGCACTCGACGCGACGACGCAAAGGCACCGCACGCCGGCGCCACACGACGCAGCTGCGCGGCCGCGGCTACCGCTGATGCTTGGCGGCATCGGCGTAGGCTTGGCGATGCTGGCGGCTGCGCTGTGGTTTCGCGCGCCGTCACACAGAGCGCCGTCTCGCAGCGCGCCGGTCGTTTCCGTACCCTCCACGACGCCGTCGATTCGTGTCAGCATCAACGGCGAGTGGCAGGGTACTGTACGCTACGCGTGGTCCAACGATGACTACGTGGAACGTTTCAGTCTGGAAGGCGACGCTGATGAGCTGCGGGGCAGCGCATCGTTTCTGGGCGTGCCGCGTGCGCTGTTGGACGGGCGGATGGAGAGTAACGGGGCATCGTTTCTGACACGCACGCGTGAAATGAGCGGCGCCGAGCAGATGCATCGTTATAGCATCAGACTGGTCGGCGGCGAGCTGCGCATTCGCTTGCAAACAGAGGCTGACGGTGTGGCGCAGTTGCCACTCGAGTTTGTCGCCCGACGCGTTGCGCCGTAGTTGACGATCCCCATGTCATCCGACACAGGTGCGGGTCATCGGCGCAGGCTCGCCACGCATTCACCGTTCTTCACATTGCTGTTGGCGGCCGTCGCCACGCTGGCCGCGTTTGCAACGGACATGAGTCTCCCTGTGCTCGCTGACACGGCCGCGTCGTTCAGCGTCACGGTCGGCCGAGCAGCGCTCTCTCTGAGCACGTTCATGATCGGCTTTGCAGTCGCACCCTTGCTGTCCGGTCCGATTTCAGATCATCTCGGCAGACGTCCAGTGCTGATTGTCGGCACTACGATCTATGCGACGTGTGGTGCGTTTGCCGCGTATTCCGGATCGATCGGTGCGCTGTTGTTCTGGCGCGTGATGATGGGCGCTGGAGCCGGAACCGGATTCGTCATCGTAGTCGCGATGGTGCGCGATCTGTTCAGCGGGCAGGAGGCGCGGGTGCGGCAGTCATACGTGAACATGGCGGCAGGGGTCGCGCCGGTGATCGCTCCGACCCTCGGCGTGTTCATCGCTTCGCTTGGCGGATGGCGAGCGATCTACGCTGCGCTGGCCATCGGTGCGGGCGTGGTCGTCGTTGCAGCGTACTTCGCGCTTGATGAGTCGCTAACCGCGAGCGCCAAGGTCACGACGAGCTATCGCGAGCATTACGACCGCGTCGCGGCGGGATACGCCCGCGTGTTGCGTGAGCCCGTAAGTACCGGCTTCATTGGCGTGGTTGCGCTCAACTTTGGTTCGCTCTTCGCGTATGTCACTGGGTCATCGCTGGTGTTGATCGGTGTACTCGGCGTGTCGAAGCGAACGTACGGCATGCTCTTAGCCTGCTCCTCGTTAGGGCTGATGACCGGTGCATTGTCGAACGCGCGTTTCAGTCGGCGCGGCGTCTCGCATCATCGGCTGATCGAGATCGGACTGGCAGCCATCGTGAGCACGGCACTGGCGTTGCTCGTACTCTCGGTGATTGGCGCGCTGCATGTGGCGACCATTGTGCCGCTTGCCGTGCTTGGATTCATCGGTCACGGAATGGTGCGCCCCAACGTGGTGCAAGGCGCGCTCGAGCCTGTGCCCGAGGTGGCCGGCGTGGCGAGCGCGCTCATGAGCGCTGTGCAGATGGTCACAGGAGCGACCGCGAGCGCGCTGGTGTCGACGCTATTTGACGGACACACAGCGCGATCGATGACCGGCGTGATGGCACTGTGCGCGTGTGGTGCCGCGTCGGTGTACGTATTGGTGGTGCGGCCAGCGGAGCGACGCGGTCACACGTGAAGTCCGGCGCCGCCTGCGGTCGGGTCGATGTCACGGCAGTCGTTATTGGTGCAAACGGCGCAGCCGATTTTCTCGTCGACCGCCGGCCGACTTCCGTGCGAAGGCCGGCCGACTTCCGTGCGGATCTTGCGTGGTCTATATTTGTTCTACAAAATAGTACTAATGGCATCCCTCAAGATCGGCTCGCTCGAACTCGCTACCATGCTCGCGGTCGCCCGACTTGGCGACGAAGCGTACGGCCTCGCCGTGCGCGCGGACCTCGACGAACGCACGGAACGCGCACACTCTGTCGGCGCGGTGTACACGACGCTGCAGCGACTCGAGGCGAAGGGGTTCCTGTCGTCGAATGCGAGCGAACCGATTCCGGTTCGCGGTGGCCGCTCACGTCGTCACTTCACGATCACTCGCGCCGGGGCAACGGCGCTGCGTGAGGCGGAGCGAAGCTCGGTCGCACTGTGGATGGGAATCGGCGCACCGCACGCGCCGAGGTTCGCCTGATGGCGTTCATTTCACGAGAGGTTGAGTCACGGCGGCTGGACCGTCGGTCCCCTCGACGGGTTTTGTCGGCGGCCGAACGTTTGTGGATTGCGTTGGGTGCACATCCAGACTTTGTCGAGTCGGTGTTCGGTGATCTGACCGAGGAGTTTGCGTCGCGTGCAAGCGATAGTGGCCGAATGGTCGCCAGGGTGTGGTATGTTCGCGAAGCAATGCGTTCGGTGCCGCATCTGTTGTGGAGCGGAATGCGATACGGCACTCGACAGCAGCGTCTGCGCATTGCTTCGCTGTTCGCCGGCGTTACAACGCTTGCCGCACTGACGATGATGGCCATAGCACTGCGCAATGGGCCACCCGCGCGCCTGGTCGCGGGTAACGCGAACGCAGTGGTCGTCAACAACCAGCGACCGATGCAACTTCCGTTGCGCGTGCTCGACGCGGCAGGCCGTTCGCTCGATTCGAGTCGCGTTGTCTACAAGTGGCTGTCGGGCGCGACGGCGTCTGTCTCGGAGAACGGAGTCGTGACCTGCAGCGAACGCGGCGACGCGATGGTGCGCGCATCGCTCAAGGGGCTCACGACCAACGTGCGCGTTCATTGCCGGCCGGTGCGAGGAGTCCGCGCGCCGTGGATGCTGGAGCTGGTGGTTGGCGATGCGCCCGCCGATATCCCATTCGAAGCCGTGGATATGGACGGTGAACGCGAAACGATGCTCACGGGGCGCCTTTCCGTCAGCGACAGCAGTGTCGCCACGTTGACGGACCAGCGGCTCGTCGCGCGCCGAGGCGGGTCCACTTCGCTCAAGATTCTCATCGGCGATAAACGCGAGGACATGTCGGTGCATGTGTTCGCGCCCGCCCGCTCGCCCGAACGAATGACGTCGGGACAGCATCTCGCGATCCCGGTTCGCCTCGCAAGCGGCGAGACTCGACGGTGGCAGATCGCGCCGGCGCACGAACTCTACTACATCGCGATACGCCCTGATCGCGACGGCGGCACGCCTCCGCATCTGGCGATCATCGGTGCGCAGTGCTCGCGCGGACCCGACGCACACAGCTTCTTTTGCGTCGCCGTGAACAACACGTCCGTCGTCGTCTACAATTCCGCGCGAACCGATGACGCCCAAGTACAAAGCGGAAGACTGCTGGTCTGGCGTCAGGCGCATTGACCCCGCTGCCTCAAGCCCGAGCCACGCGCCCGCTGTGACGGTTAGCTCGCACCAGTGGTGAGATCGATCTCGTCGCCCTTCTGTCCCTTGATCGGTTTGCCAAACATCCACGTGAGATTGAGCAGTAGCCCGCGCGCGCGGCGGAATCGCTCCGACGTCTGATAGAAACGTGGATCGTCGGTAATCGAACGCTCCTTCTCGGTGCTGAACGGATCCGTGACGCGCAGCGTGAGACTCACCCGATCCCTGTTCAGCTTCTGGCGCACGGCAAAGTTCAATCGCGTCTGTGCGAGATTGGTTCCTTGTTCGATGACCTGACGCGCGCGATAGGTGACCAGCGCCTGCATATCGAAGCGGCGACTGACACGATACGCGGCATTGGTGCGCGCGGACCAACCGAGCCCGCGGGCGGAGATCCCGCTCCCGATGTTCGATGCGTTGCTGCTCTGCCGGAATGCGCTGGAGCCGATGAAACCACTCAGCTTTCCGCCGCGCAACGCGAGCGTCGCATCTGCGCCGTACTGATCGAGACTGGCGAGGTTCACGAATGTGGCGGTGGTGACGCCGGCGCCGTCGATCGTGCGTACGCGACGTACCGCGTCGATGGTGTGGCGGAAGAATGGCGTCAACTGCAGCGTGGTGCGTGTGGTTGTCTGCTGGAGGCCGAGTTCGATGGCGCGAATGTACTCGGGGCGCAGATACGGATCACCGCGCGAGAGGTTGAGCGGGTCTTGGTAGTGCGGGGTCGGATCGAGCTGGTCCGGGTCGTCGGGTCGACGAATGCGCGTCGAGTAGCTGAGCTTCACCTGCTGTTCTTCACTCAGTCGATACGACACAAGGCCACTCGGATACACGCTTGTGTAGTGATTGTCGAATCGTGTCGCCGTACGCGTCAATTCAAATCGCGTGTCGGCCTGCTCCACGCGGAGGCCGCCCTGCAGCCGCAGCGTTCCGAGTGAACCCGTGATCATGCCGTACACGGCGCTCACGGACTGGTCGTAGGTGAAATCGTTGGTGCGTGTCGCGTCGGGGATGTAGCTGCTGGCCGCAGCATCGAACGTGCGGGTGTCGAGAGAGGTGTGAATCTGCTTCAACGATCCGCGATACCCGCTACGGAGCTGCACGTTGTCGCCGAGCGGACGCACATAGTCGACCTGCAGCGAGCGGTCCGTCGGACGCTCTCCGGTGCGGGTAGTTTCACGCGCAGGATCGCCATTCGCACTGCCGTTCAGATTCAGCAGCTGCGTGCGATACGCATTCGGTCCACCCTCGGACGCCCGCACAAACCGCAATTCGGCGGCGAGTTCATGATCCTCCCCGGCGAATGTGTGCGTATAGCCGAGGTTCGTTTCAAACTCGTCTTCGTTGCCAACACCGTCGCTCGCGCGGCTGCGCAGTCCGGTGAGATTGCGCGACGCATCCAACTCTCGATACAACAGGTTGTATGTACCCGGTTCCTGCCGCGTGCTGAAGAGCGTCTCGCTCGAGAGTTCGTCCTTGTTGCCCAGCTTGTAGCGCAGTGTCGCCGAGGCCGTGTGCGAACGCGGCAACTGAAGTCGCGAACCTGCCTGATCAAGGTATGTGAGCGGCGTGGCGTACCGATTGATGCGTGAAAGCGATTCGGTGCGCGGGCGTCGGTCATCAGAGAAGCCGTAGCTCCCGAAGAACGTCAACGGTCCGCGCTGGTATCCGAGGTTGCCGCCCACATCGGTGCGCTTGGTCGTGCCTTCTGCGAGCGTGATCGCGCCACTCGACCCGACATCGGACTTCTTCTTGAGCACGATGTTGATGATTCCTGCTGAACCCTCGGGATTATCGCGCGCCGACGGATTCGGAATGATCTCGACCTTGTCGACCATGGCAGCCGGCAGTTGCGCAAGAAAGTTTCCCAGTTGCGCCGGTTTCATCGGACTGGGTCGGCCGTTGATCTGCACGATCACACCGGCGTTGCCACGCAAGCTCACGATGTTGTCGATATCCACATCGACCGATGGCACCGTCCGTAAAACATCGATGACATTGCCTCCGCGTGTTGTCGGCATATCACGCACGGTGTACGTGTTGCGATCGGGAGCGAGTTCCACCTGTCGCTGCGCCTGCTCGATGATGCGGAGTCCTTGCAGCTCGGTGGCCGCGACGGTGAGGCTGATGGCACCAACATCAGCAACCGGCGTTGCACTGGTCACGTTTACCGGGAGTGCGCGCGGGGCAAAGCCCAGCGCACGGGCCATGAGGCGATAGCGACCCAACGTCACGCTTGTGAGTCTGAAGGTGCCGTCCGGACGAACGGCGCCGCGCATCACCGTGATTGTGTCGTTCACGCCGATGAGCTGAACTGTGGCCGATGCGATGGGGCTACTGCCGGCAACGTTGACCACTCGGCCGCGCACTTCACCAGACTGACCGCTCGGTGCGCGCGGGGTTTGCGCGCTGAGCGATGCGACTCCGATTGCGAGCAGTGATAAAACACTCAGTGAATGGACGGAACACACAAACATTCGGCGAGACTTGCCGCTGTCGGATGTTGGCACGGAATTGTCTTGAAGAATGACCGATGTGCGCGCCCGTTGGCTGGCCTTCTCAGCGAGAGCACGCAGAACGGAGGGAACTTATGTGTCACCTCATGACAGCCTCGTGACACGCTTGGGTATCCAATCGGGAATCGCGTCGCCGCGGCCTATCATCGGGACTCGCTCGACAAGCCGTTGTGCAGATAGGTGACTAGCTTCAACGGGTCACCCATAGCACCGAGCGAGGCGCGTGCCCGACGTTGAGCCCCAGGACCTTCCATCAAACGCAAGCTGGCTCACGAATCTCGTGTGCCCCATTTCCAGCGTGCGCGTTCGCCAGGATGTGGTGCGTGTGACCGCGCTGCTGGTGGCCTCACTGGCGATTGCATTTCTCATTACGCGCGCAGCATGGATTCCAATTGTGCTGGTTGCCGATTTCATTGCGCGCGGCTTCGGGTATCGATCGGCGACCCTGCTCGGACGCATTGCGCAAGCGTGCGTGGCAGCGACAAAGCGGCCGCCGGAGATGATCGATCTTGCGCCGAAACAGTTTGCGGCGCGCGTTGGGCTGCTCTTCTCGGTTGGAATTCTGATTGCACAGTGGACCGTGCCCAGCGTGGCCATTGGGCTGGCCGGAATTCTCACCCTCTTCGCGCTGCTCGAGGGCGTGGGCAACATCTGTGTCGGGTGTCTCGTCTACTCGTACGTGATGATTCCGCTGGTGCGGCGGCGCTAGGGCACTCTTGTCGCGACGCGACCAGTAACGCGCACCCATTGCACGCGCCCCGACCCATCGCGCACGAACTCGATCGCTTGACCTTTGTCAGTCCCGTCGAGCACCACCGTTCGATCGACGCCAAAGAACGAGACCGGCATTTCCGGCGACGGTTGCCCCGCATTGTTCCGAACCTGCACCCAAAGACTGCTCCCCGCGGAGCGCACGACGACCGTGTTGGTGGGCCGAGCGTAGCTGCCGACATATTGAGCGAGATCGGGCTGCCGCGCGAGCGGCGTCACGGCAGGAAGTGTTTCGAGGACACCGCGGTGTGCAATCGCCTGATTGTTCGTGAACGTCGCGCCAAGGTACGTCTTGAGTGCTTCGCGCTCAACGTCCTGAATGACACGCCAACCGACGTTCGAGTTGGTGAGTATCGCGATCGCGAAGTTACGATCGGGCGCAATCTCAAGAAGTAGATTGTGCCCGCCCAGTGTACCGCCATGCGATGCGGTCTTCACGTTACCGACCGTGCGCAAGTGCCACGCGATGCCGATATCGTCGTCGGTGCTTTGTTTGTGAAGCTGTGCGGTGCGCATCTGCTCAAGCGTCTCGCGCAAAAGGACCCGCTCGCCCTTGGGCGACGTCCCATCGCCCATGTGAAAGCGCGCGTACGTCATGAGGTCGGCTATGCAAAGCCCGACGCCACCAGCCGTGACACTCGTTGACGGCACAAATGGACGTTGCAGCGTCGCGACGCCATCGCGGGTGCTGTGTCCCGCAGCGAATCGTTGCACGATGAATTCGCCCGGCGTGGTGCCGGCGTGTTCGAGTCCAAGTGGTTGAAAGACCAGATCGCGAATGGCGTTATTGATGGATTTTCCTGTGACCTGTTCAATCACACGGCCCGCAACACTGAAACCTGCATTGTTATAACTCCATGCCGCGTTCGGCGGCGCCACCTGCATGACGTCCGACATGGACGCGACAAAGCTCTTGAGCGTTTCGCTGCCGCGATCGGGGCCAGAGATCTGCCCTTCCCACCCACCGAGATGTGTGAGCAGGTGCCACACCGTCACGTCGCGTGCGACGGTAGTATCACGCAGGGCGAAATCCGGGATGTAGGTGCGCACTGGCGCGCGCAGATCGACCTTGCCCTGTTCGACGAGTCGCATCATCGCCGTCGCGGCAAACGTTTTCGAAATGGACGCGATCGGAAAGACAGTGTGCGCGGTGATCGGCAACGGATCTTCAAGATTCGTTACGCCGACGCCACGAATTTCGACGATGCCATCGTGCACGAGGCCAATGGCGACACCCGGCACGCCGTAGGCCTTCATCTTCGCCTCGGCGAGCGTCACGAGTGCGGCAAATCGTGGATCGGTCGCCGCGCTCGGGGACGACTGCGCGTGGAGCAGGGGCGGCGCCGTGATCAGCGCAACCGCTGCGGCCGATGCGAGACGAAGCGTGGAGCGCAGTGTGATGCGGCGTGTGACGCGAAGTGTGACGCGAAGTGTGACGCGTACAACCCCGCGCGCTGACTGGAGAATCGTGAGATGTCGAAGGGCGCCCGGCATCGATTGCGTCAGTGCATCACGCCGCCATCGCCGGTGAATTCGTTCTGGCGTTCGATAAGCGGGAGTGCGATCGTGGAAGGGGTCAAGTGACATGGTACTGGACTCCGATGGGGATGACGGACATCGTGGTCGAGCGCGCGGCTGCTTCGCAGCTGCTTCAGCGTGACGTTGCGGACGGACGCGGGACTGGTCAAGTCGACTCCGTAGCGGCACTCGGCCCGCGCCAGAAAGCGCGGTGGCCGCGGGAGACGAAGGGCGACTGGGTAACCCAAGGGGATTCGGCTCGTCGAATTGGAACTGGCATCCGCTTTGTTCCTGCTCCACCTTGTTGCGCGCGAGTCTCCCCTACTCATCATGATGACTTTTCGTATAGGCCGGGTCGGTGCCGATGCCTCCGGCCGTGTCGCTCACGCCACAGCGCTCCATCGGTGCCGGCAAAACCCGATATGAAAACGAACGCCGCGTTCGGAGGCAGCCCGGCAATCGCGTGCGTCATATCGAGGCCAGTCATTTCGGGCATGACGACGTCGCTGAGCAAGAGTGCCCACAACGTGGCGATCAACTTTTTGCTCGCAATGTCGGAACGCAGCCGTAGCGAAGCCGGCGATCACCCAAACGTCACCCGCAACCCGTTGCGCCAACTCGCCGGCAGCTGACTCATATCCATCGTCAGGTCCTGCGCCGGTACGCGCAACGTCGGTGCGCGCAGCAGCTCGACGAAGAACTGTAGCAACACCAATGTCGAATATTCCACGCCGCCGCAACGGTGACTCGTGAGCGCGTCGCCGGGGCCCTGCGGCGCGAACTGATTTGGTGCGGAGCCTTCGCCGCGCGCGTAACGCGTAGGGTCAAAAGTTTCCGGCGACGCGTACGGCGCAACACCACGTGATCGATGACTTCCGTACGTTGACCAAAGCACGAGCCAGCCTTTGGGCACTCGATGGCCCGCGACCTCAAAGTCACGGCGGGCGATGCCGAGTGCAGTGAAGGGAATGACGAGACCAAGTCGCTTCACCTCACGCACGAAGGCTTCCAGCTCTTTCGCTTCTACCAGTTCGCGTGCGCTGGCGTCGGGCGAGAGTGATGCGGCGAGTGCGCGCAGTCGAGTGGTCAACGCGGAATCGTTTGCGAGAGCGGTCGCGCCATAGCAGAGCCATCCCCACATACCGCTCGCAGCGAAGACGAGATGTTGCAACTCGCGCGCGATGTCGATGGTTGCCAAACGTTCGCCATCCACCTCAGACGCGACGAGACGTGAGATCCCATCACCGGTCGGCGTACTGCGCCGCTGCTCGGCGACCGACAAAAACCGACTATGCATCTCCGCCGTGAACTGCTGTGCGCGCGCCAGCGGTGTTCCGGGAATCGCCAAGGGCAGCCCAATCACCGCGCGACCAAAGTCCTCATACCCTTTCGCAAACATCTGCAATTCCGCGTCGGTCGGCGAGAGGCCGGCAAAGTTCGCGAGCGTCAGTTCCAACACCAACGGAATGCACGCGTTCTGCAACTTCACATCGCCCGCTGACACCCATTCGGCGATGCGCTTTCGCACACGAGCGCGGATTTCGGGCAGATAGTGTACGAGCGCCTCATGATCGAGCGCGCGCATGAGGTGACGCTTGCGTCGTCGATGCGCATCGCCATCGAGTGAGTTGACGACACCGGCGCCGAACAGATTGGCGACATGCGGCGGAAGTCCACCCGCACGTTTGACATTCGCCTCGTCGAGAAACGCCACTGCCCCCTCTTCGCCCGCGAGGATCGCGAGGTCGGTACTCAGCAAGCGACTGCGTGTCACAGCGCCATGTCGCGTAACGCGCTCGCCAACAAAGCCGAACGGATTTGCTTTGAGCGAAAGTGCCTCGCCCAGCAGTGGCCAACCGGCAGAGCCTGGAGGGAGCGGGAGTGTTTCGTTGGCCACGCGGGGCTCGCTGCGCGAAGGGAGGTTGTGGCGTCAGCGCGTCACCGGAATGCGGACACGCTGAACGCAATTCACTGGGTCGACACTACGCTAGCACTCACTCGGGCAAAAATGCGAGTCTCCGCATTCTGGAACGCCTTCGCCTGCGTGTCCCATGTGTACGTATCGCATTCAATCACGTGTCGATCCACACGAAAGACAAAGAAGGAGTTTGGCTCGCCACGGGCACGGGTCGACACCGCTGTTCCTGCCACAAGCATCGGCGCATCGTAGCCTGTGACGTACTTGGTGGTGCTGGCGATGTGAATGAGATGCAAGTGTCCCGAGAGAAACAGATCCACGTCGCACTGGGCAAACGCAGCGATGGCATGTTTGGCGCCGTGAACGATCTCGACGCCCGACAATCCGACAGGTATGTCGAAGGGATGATGCGTCACGACGATGCGCGCCACATGCGGAGGGAGCAGGTCGAAGTACTTGGTCGACGCAGTCAGCTGCTGCGCACTCACCCCACCGCCCTTGAACGTCAGCGAACGCGCGGTATTGATGCCAACGACGGCAATCTCCTCGTCAAGAAATACGGGTGCCAGGTTGTTCGTGATGTGCGTGCGATAGCGCCCCAACGGCGATAGAAACCGACGCGCGATATCGTATAGCGGCACATCGTGATTGCCCGGGATCACGAGTCGCGGTGTCGGCATGCGGTCGAGATACGCGCGAGCCTCGAGGAATTGCGGGGTCTTTGCCCGTTGCGTCAAATCGCCGGAGACGATCACGAGGTCAGGCGCGAGCGTCCAGAGCAGCTCGATGAGCGGATCGAGCGTGGCGGCGATCGTTGTGCCAAAGTGCAGATCGGAGAGCTGTACGACGGTACGCATCGATCACTGCTTCGGTGCAAGGACACGCAGGGCGCCTGCTCGCGAACGAAACAGGAGCGGCGTCTCAAGCCGCACCACTTCACCATCGATTGATACGCGAACCAACGGATTCTTTGCTTCGACCGTGAATTCGTTGCTCACCAAGAGTTCAAAGCCGTCGGTTTCGCGCACGCTCCCCACCAGTGCACAGATCGCATCCCAGATCAGTCGCCAGCGACCACGGGCGCGCGGGATATAGACGGCGAGCAATCCAGTCACAAGGGATGTCCGGCGCGGCTCGAGTGAGTCGGGATTTGTGTACTCGTTGTTGCCGACAAAAAGTGCCGCCGTGCGCCGCAGCGATGCCATGTTCTTGGCGCGAATGCGGATGCTGAACTGTCGATAGCGGATCAGTGCCTGTATCGTTGCCACGATCGCGGCGGGCCATTTATGGATGCCGGCACGTTCCTGCTTCTCGCGACGTTCGACAATCTCGGGGTATAAGCCCAGTCCGGCGTTGTTGAGAAAGATCCGATCGTTCACCTCGCCTACATCCACCTGTCGCACAACGCCGTCGCGCAGCAACTCGACGGCATTCTCAATGGTCTCTGGGATGCCCAGATCGGCGGCAAAGTGATTCAAGGTGCCGAGTGGAAGCACGCCAAGTGCAATAGGTGTGCCGACGAGCGCAGACGCGACGGCGTTGATCGTCCCATCGCCTCCGCCGGCAACGAGTACCCTTGGTGCATCCTTCACACCTTGGCGGATCAATTCGTCCATCGTTACCTGTGCGTCAGTGCACCGCGTCTCCGCGTCCGGCACGGTCATCGCAAGCAACTGGAGCAGCTTCGCCCGATCCCCCTCATCCTTCACGGAACCGGCACCACTGTTGATCAATACTATGATTGTTGCTTTCACGAGCTTTGATGTCTGACGTTGAACCACGCGATCCGATTGCGCTGACTACACTGTACGCGGTGACTATGTTCGGTGTCGCCGCGTTGATCGCGTTCGTCGTGATTGCGTACGGTGTCACGCATCCCGGTGCAGTGACCCAATTCGATTTGCGTGACTTTGCAAGTCGTCAGCGTGGCGTTACAGCCGAGGGCGCCCGGTTCTACGTATTCGTCTCGCTTACTGGCTCGCCAGCATCGATGACGATACTCGCAGCGTTGGGCGGGCTCTTCCTTGCATGGCAACGCCGCACTTTACTGCTGGTTTCGTGGGTCGGTGCGTTTGCCGGCGCGAGCGTCCTGGTTGTCGTACTCAAGCGTACGGTCCATCGCCCGCGCCCCGCCGGCGCCGAGCTGTTTCTGCATGGAGCCTCACTCAGCTTCCCGAGTGGGCACGCGTTAGGATCTGTAGTCGGGTTCGGAATGTTGACGTATCTGCTGGCGGCCTATTGGGTCAAAGGCGACCGATCCCGCGCGCTTCTCGTTTTGATCTCAGCTTGTTGGGTTGGACTTATAGCATACGGACGCCTCTACCTCGGCGTGCACTACATGAGCGATGTGATCGCGGGCCTCACACTCGGCGCGGCGTGGTTGGCCAGCTGCGTTGGCGCCACCGAGTTCGCTCGGCGCGCCCGTGCGCCTAACCGCGCCTGAGGGCGAGTTGCGCCGCAACCGCACAGAGCCGGATCGCGGGCGCGCATCACACACATGCGGGCACGGCCTGTCCTTTGCACAGCATGTGGGCACGGCGTGTAACGGAAGCCGATCATCGCCGACCATCCTGCAACAGAAAGAGCGTATCGAATGTCGACAGACATCAACGAGGAAGCCGTCTCCATCATGAATGATTTGATCGAGACTTGCCGCGATGGCGAAAAGGGATTCGCCGCTGCGTCTGAGCGCGCCGATCGACCCGATCTCAAACAGCTGTTTTCAACGCTGTCATCGCAACGCGCGACGTTCACGCATGAGCTTGAAGTTCAAGTGGAGCGCTTCGGCGGAAAACCGGCCGACATGGGCCATGTTGCCGCTGCCATGCATCGCGGATGGATGGCAGTGAAGTCCACCGTCACAAGTGACGACGATAAGTCGATTCTGGACGAGTGCGAACGCGGTGAGGATTTTGCCAAGAAGGCCTACACCGATGCACTCGGCAAGACACTTCCGGCCGATCTGCATTCGTTGGTCGCGCGCCAGGCAGACGATGTCCGCATGGCGCATGATCGCGTTCGCGATCTCCGCGATCAACAGCATGCCTTGCACGATATGCCGCATGACGGCCCATCTGCATAGATAGTGAAAGCACGAGTACGCGCACTTTTGCGGACGCGTGTGAGTGCGACGACGATCTCTGTCGTCGCACTCGCCGCGCTCGCGTGCGGTCAGAACGCGCGGCTGCCGATCTCGGCCAGCATCGGGCCAACCCCTGAGCTGCCGCCACCGAACACGTCGCTCATTCCAACGACAAAGATCGCGACGGCAATCGGTTGGCCTGCCGGCTCAACGCCTGTCGGCGCGCCCGGCACTCGCGTCAATGCGTTTGCATCCGGACTCGAGCATCCGCGGTTCGTGTACACGCTGCCGAATGGCGACGTGCTGGTGACGGAAGCGAACGCGCCGGTGCGTCCGGACGACGCGAAGGGCATTCGCGGCTGGTTTTTCAAACGCTTTCAGCGCAAAGCTGGCGGCGCAGCGCCGAGTGCCAATCGCATTTCATTGTTGCGCGATAGCGATGGCGATGGTGTGGCTGAAACGCGATCGGTGTTTGTGGCAGGGTTGAACGCACCATTCGGCGTCGTGCTCGTCGGCAAAGATCTGTACGTCGCGAATACCGACGCTGTGCTGCGATATGACTACCTGGAAGGCTCCACGGCGATCAGTGGACGAGGGGACACGGTGGTCACGCTCCCTGCCGGAACGCTGAATCACCATTGGACAAAGACCATCGTCGCGTCACCCGACGGAACCAGGTTGTACGTCAGCGTTGGCTCGAACAGCAATGCGGCCGAGAATGGCATGAACAATGAGACCGATCGTGCGAGCGTCTGGGAGATCGATGTAAAGACGCGCGCGCATCGCATCTTTGCCTCGGGCTTGCGCAACGCGGCTGGCTTGGCGATCGAACCGGGCACGGGCGCTCTCTGGGCCGCGGTGAATGAGCGCGATGAACTCGGCGGCGATCTCGTGCCCGACTACATGACGGCCGTACATGACGGTGCATTCTACGGATGGCCGTACAGCTACTTCGGGCAGCATATCGATACACGCGTCAAACCACAGCGCCCCGATCTCGTTGCGAAGGCGGTCGTACCGGACTACGCACTTGGCGCGCACACCGCGTCTGTTGGACTCGCTTCGTCGCGAGGCACAACGCTGCCTGCCGCATTCAGCAATGGCATGTTCGTTGGCCAACACGGTTCGTGGAATCGCAATCCACGCAGCGGCTACAAGGTCATCTTCGTGCCGTTTGTCGGTGGCAAGCCATCGGGCCAGCCGATGGATGTGCTGACCGGATTCCTGACGGACGACAACAAGGCGCAGGGTCGACCGGTTGGCGTAGCGATCGACAAGCGCGGTGCACTACTCGTGGCTGACGATGTCGGGAATACCATCTGGCGCGTGTCCAATCCCTCCCGGCCATAGCGACTGCGGCTCGGGGCTATCGAGAGTTATTGGCGAGCAGTACCGGCCTTCAATCCGCGCGTGGCGCCGCGCGCGCGACCAGCAGCTCCGACTTCAATCGCTCCTGCGCCAACTCAGCGGCGAGCTGCAGCTCCGTGGCGCGAAGTGCAGCGAGCACCAGCTGCTCATTCGCTTCACGCAGATCCGCATGCCAGCGTTCGTGTTCGGCAATGGCGAGCGCCTGATGCGACGTCACCCGGCGCGCCATGTCGAAATCGGTGGCCGGAGACTCGTCGTAGCCCGGCGAATCATCGTGAAAGACGAAACCGCCTCCCGCAAGCCGTTTCGCTCGGTACATCGCCGCGTCCGCGCGCGCGATAAGCGTGTCGCAGTCGTCGCCATCGTCCGGGAAGAAGCTGATACCGATGCTCGTCGCGAGTCGTACAACGTGATCGCCGATGCGGTGCGGGACCGCGAGCGCGGCGATGATTTTTTCTGCGATGATCGCGGCGTCGGACGTGTGGGCTACGTCCGAAAGCAGAACCAGAAACTCATCGCCGCCGTGACGGCTGACGGTATCAGAGGCGCGAACCGACGCTGTGAGTCCCTCCGCCGCCAGTTGAAGCACCCGATCTCCGACTGCGTGACCCAACTTGTCATTGATCTGCTTGAAGCCGTTGAGATCGAGAAAGAGCAGTGCGAGTCGCGTCCCGTGGCGACGGGCATTGGCAATGGCCTGCGTGAAGCGGTCGTGCAACAGCGTGCGATTGGGCAACTGCGTGAGTGGATCGAGTCCCGCCGAACGCGACAGGACGCGCAACGTGCGCGTCGCCGCTTCGCTCTCCGCCTGAGTCCGCAGCATCGAAAGTACCAACCGTTCATTGGTATCCCGCAGACGCCTCGCGCTACTGTCGCTCAATTGACGGGCCGCTTGTAACAATTCCTGCTGCAGCGACGTCAGCGCTGCTCGCGCATCAAGCGTTTGCGCTTTCAGCGCGCCGATTTCGCTCGTCATATCGACAATCTCGGCACGCGCGTGATGATCGCCGCTCAGCGACTCGGGTTCTGCAACCACAAATCACCCGCCGCCTACGATGGCTGCAAGCTCCGCACCTTCGCTCGGCAGCGTTCGCCTTGGTCGTCCAGCCAAGATCCCTTCATGGTCACTGATGATCGCGCCGATCTGAATCCCGAAATCGTCGATGTGGAATTCGCGTAGCTCGTCCGAATGCGCACTCGCGCGCACCTTCACCACGGCCAGCACCCGGCGCAAGCGGCTCTCCAATTCGAAATAGCGTTGCACGATGATGACGTCGGTCAGAAATGCAGTACCGTACGGACTGAAACGCAGGTCAGTATAGCGGTCTTCGAGTTCGGATGTCATGAACACCGTCACCCCCGTCGCGACCAGTGCGAGCACGAGACGCGCCAACGATTCACGGAAGTCTTCACGAAACGTTGGTGCAATCGCGAGCTCAAAGCCCGAGAGTGAATCGATCACCACGCGCGTAGCCTTCAATCGCTGGATCTCGCGGATGATGCGCACCAGAATTTCGTCGATGCTGACGTCGAGTGCGTCGGTGTTCACCAAACCCACGCTGCCATTCTCGATCAGATCGGCGAGGACGCGATTGCGCGACCGGTTCGGATGCTGCTCGAACGCGGCGAGCACGCCGGTCTCACCACACCGTGCGCCTTCTGCGAGAAATGCTGCGGCCATGATGCTCTTACCTGAGCCGGACGGTCCGGCGACCAGCAGCGAATAGCCGCGCGGAATGCCCCCGCCCATCATATCGTCGAGGTGCTGCACTCCCATGAAGAGTCGCGGCTGGTCGTGTCGGTTTTGCTCGGTACGCTGTGCCGTGGGTGCACCAGCTGTGGCAAACACCTCGACGCCCGACGGGCTGATGCGGAAGGAATGCAAACCTGCAATCGTCGGCTGGCCACGCATCTTCATGACTTCAAGTTTGCGCACCATCGAGTTGCGTTGCACGCTCTGCCGCAGCCAGATCAAGCCGTCAGCGACGGTGAATACCGGATTGGCTTCCGAGTCTGAGGAGTATTCGCCGATCAGAAACGTCGTCGCCTGCCAACTGGTCATCAACAGGCCGAGCTGCTGCACGAAGCGCTGCAGGGTGTTGTGCGATTCCGTTTCGCTGGCGGTGGCGAGGAGCACGGACCGGAATGAATCAACGAAGACGAATGCTGGCTTGTGCTTCTCCACTTCAGACGTGATGCGTCGCAACACCCCCTCGAGATCCCCGGCCATCGTATCGTCGGCAAGGTTCACGAACCGGACGGCGCTATCGATGACGTCGGTCTTGAAAAACTCGAACTGCTGCTGGTAGCGGAGCATCTTGAGCGGCGGTTCGCCAAGCACGGTCATATACAGCGCGGGATGCTCAGCCGTGGCCATGGCGAACATCATCTGATGCGCCAGCGTCGTCTTCCCGCACCCTGGGGGGCCGGCAATGAGATTGAATGAGAACTCGGGAATCCCACCACCAAGCACACAATCGAAACCGGGCACGCCGGTCGCGAGCCGTTTGATCACTACTTTATCTGTCATGTGCGCGGTCAGGGTGTGGAAGTGCCGTTCATCGCGCCGACCAGTGCGGGTTGCAGCAGACGTTCGGCCATCGACGTTCCGACCAGGCTGGTCAGCAAGTCGCGAAAGTGTTGCTGTAACGCGCGCCCCCCGGCCGCAGCATCCGCGGCGCTGCGCTGCCCAAGCATTGCCTTCAGCCCGTCGAAGTCCATCGGCGACTGATTGCCATCGCTGACGTCGACCATCCACGGATAGTGCTCTTCGCACAGGTGGATGCTGCGACGGTAGAGTGCGGCGACACCGAGTTGACCGATGATCGGTGCGAGTGCGATCTCGATCGCGCGCAGTGACGCCACAACCGACGCCGCGACTTCGTCAGGGTCAGTCTCTCGATGATTCGTTTCCGTATGACCTCCCGCTGCCTGCTGGCCTGCGTTGGCTGGCTTCTGTGCCCGCGTTGGTCCGCTGCACCTCAATAGTGCGGACGACGCCGCCACTCCGCGTTGTCGCGTTTCAGAAGGCAGTGGAGCACGTACTATGCCGCGTGCAGTTGCCCTCCGGCAGGATCACCGCCGCCGTTGGCTCCGGACCTCTGGCACGTTAATCGCGACGGCCGAGCACGAACGTCGCTGCTGCAAAGACGGCAGGGCACTGCGTCGGTGTCCGATGCGCCACTCGAAGTGATGGGGAGTGGACCGCGCAGGAGGTCGGCGTGTGACTGCCCGATCTCAGTATCGCGGGCTATGACCCCGCCTGGACCGCTCATTATCATGCCCCATGGACAAAAGCGAAACAGACGCGAGTTCCGATGCGGAAGCGGCGAGGTCAGAAGCGCCGCTGGTACTGATCGCCGAAGATCACGATGACAATCGTGTGATTGCGACGAGCGTGCTGCGGGCCGCAGGCTTTCGCGTCATGGAAGTCTCGCGAGGGGACGAGGTGATGCGCCTTGCAAAAGAACATCGTCCTGCCGTGATTCTGATGGATATCGGTATGCCTGGTATGGACGGCTGGTCGGCAACTGAGCAGCTCAAAGCCGACCCCGATACCGCGAAGATCATGGTCTTGATCCTGACGGCGCATTCCTTCGTCGGGGATCGGGAGATAGCCGCGAAAGCGGGCAGCGACGGTTATCTCACCAAGCCAGTGAGTCCAATGCGACTTGTACGCGCTGTGGAAGACGCGATCGCGGCGGCCGGACGCTGACGTGCGCGGTGCATGACAGGTCGCCACCAGTGGCCCTTAAGACAGCCGGCCGCGCCGAGTGTTCTATCGTGCGCCGATCGGCCTCGGTTGCGAGCTGGGCGCAGGGTCTGGCTTAGCCACATCGGGTTCTACGGCCACCGCGGCATCACGCGGGAGCGAGACGGTAAAGACCGTGCCGTCTCTCTCGCTGGAAGTGACGACGATGGTGCCGCCGTGGGCGTGCACAATCTGCTCCGCGATAAAGAGCCCAAGGCCCGCGCTCGTCGCCTGCGGCACTGGGGCTCCATCGGACACGACCCGCTTGAAGGGATGAAAGAGGTGGGGTAGATCGGCGGTGGGGATCGGCGGGCCGGTGTTGTGCACGGCGAGCGTGACATGATCCTCGGTGCCGGACAGCATCACGCGGATGATGCCGTATTTATCCCCATGCTGGACGGCATTGCCCAGCAGGTTGGAGAGCAGTTGGCGCAAGCGCGCGCCGTCCCACTGGCCATGGAGTTCACCATTCGTGATCAGTTGCACCGCGTGTCCAGGGTGCGCGACCTCGATCTCTGCGATGGCGTGCACGGCCTCCTCCGCGAAGTCTGACGGTTGCCGGAGAATTGGCAGGCCGCCGCCAAGGCGGACCATCGCGAGACCCAACAAGTCCTCAGTCATGGCTTGCATGCGCTTCGCTGCCCGGACGATCCGTTGCGTCATCGAGGCGTGCGGTTCAGCGAGAGCGCCGGCCTGAAGCAGGAATTGCGCCCCCATCAGAATCGTGTTGAGTGGATTCCGGAGGTCGTGCCCGAGAACCGCGACGAACATTTCACGCGAGCGGTCCAAATCGGAGGAGAAGCGCGAGACCGACTCCGCGAGCGCTTGGTCGATGGCCTCGTTGAAGCGCATCAGATCCCTTAGGTCGGTACCGGTGAGCGTGCCCGTGTCGACCGTCCAGAGGCGTACCACACTGGCCCGAAGCGCACGATACTCCGCGACCATCTGGCTCATGGTGAACCCGCTTTCTGCCCGGCCTGCGCCGTGCTCTTCGGCGGCCGTATCCGGCGCCGCGCCATCGGGATTTGATGCACCCTTCGACTTGGCCTCCTGCTCGGCTGGCGACTGCGATGTGCGCAGATCGGCCACGATGTCGGTCAACATCCGTGCCGCATGGTCGCGCAGTGCCCCGCGATCCATGGCGTCACCGACGATGCCGCATGACTTGGCGAAAGCCTCCCATTCCAAGAGGATCGGCTCACTATGCTGTGCGATAAAGTCGGCGAGTTGCACGATGCTCCGGAGAGTAGGCGAAAGAAGCGCACCACATGCGGTTGTCTGCACCGCGTAGCTTCGCACGAAAAGCCGTTCTCTACCTGACCGCGCAATCCTTATGCCGGTGACGGCGACCCGCACAAAGTCGCGCGTACGATGGCGCGATACCTGCACGTGTGCCTCCGATCACGGAAGTCATCTGCGCGTGCGTTAGCCCCATGTTCACGATTCTCTGCGAACTGTAGCTTTTCCAGCCGCGGAGACGCCACAACGCCGGCCCTTCTTTCGACGATCAACGGGACCGCAATGGAGAATACATGACTGAAACCGCAACGCCGCCGCGACCGGTGAGCGAACTCGCGATTCCGCTGGAGCGTGACGTTTTTCTTCGGACGCTACTCAGGCATCTGGCCGGCACGCTACAGAAGGTCGTCGGCCTGGAGGAAGCCTCCGGCTTTGTGAGCGTGGTCGGCCAGGAGATCGGCGACGAGATCAACCAGAGCTATAAGAGTGCGCTGGATGTGGAGACTCTCAACCGGGGGCAGGTGGCGGAAGTTCTCGTCGACCTCAAGCGCCGCATCCAAGGCGACTTTTACATGATCGAACAGGACGACGAGAAGATGGTGCTGGGGAATCGAGCGTGCCCGTTCGGCGACAAGGTCGTCGGTCGCCCCGCCCTGTGCATGATGACGTCCAACGTGTTCGGGAGCATCACCGCCGACAACCTGGGCTACGCCAAAGTCGTCATCGAGCAGGCCATTGCCCTCGGCGACCCCGGCTGCCGGGTCGTCGTCTACCTCAAGCCGACGCCGGACGGGGACGCCGCAGCGGGCCGGGAATACTTCAGGGGTTAGGGGCGCTGCCGTGACACCAGAGCAGTTCCTCACCTTCGCCGACCCGCTGCCGGAGCCAATGCTGCTCCTGACGAGCAGCGGCCGCGTCCTCGCAGTGAACCGGGCCGTCGAGCTGCGGCTGGGCCTTCCGTTGCACGCCGTCCCGGGGAAAAGTCTGACGGATCTGGTTGCCGACTCAGCCGATGAGACCGCCCAGTATCTCCGGTCCTGCGCGCGAAGTCGTTCGCTGGTCGTTGGCTCGCTCCGCGTGCTCGGAGCGCGTGGCGAGACGCTCGTGTGCCGCACCGAGGGGACGCTTTTGCAGCCGCGCGCGGAAGGCACAGAAGCCATCCTGTTGCTCCGGCTGACGCCGAAGGAGTCGGCAGTTGGGCAATTCGTCCTGCTCAACCAGCGGATCGAAGACCTCGGTAAGGAAATCCGCCGCCGCAGGCAGGCGGAAGCCGAGGCGCGCCAACAGGCGGATAAGCTACGGGTGACGCTCCATAGCATCGGGGACGGCGTCATCGTCACTGACGCCGAAGGGCGGGTTGAGCTTCTAAATCCGGTCGCGGCGGGTCTGACCGGGTGGACGCTCGAAGAAGCGGAAGGCCAACCATTGGCGGGGGTCTTCCGCATCGTCAATGAGCAGACGCGGGAGCCCGTCGAGAATCCTGCCCTGCGGGCACTGCAGGAGGGCATAATCGTCGGCCTGGCCAACCATACCGTCCTCATCGCAAAAGACGGGACGGAGCGTCCGATTGCAGATAGTGCCGCACCCATCCGGCGCACCGATGGAGAGATCGCGGGCTGCGTTTTGGTATTCCGGGACGTCAGCGAGAGTCATCGGCAGGCGGCTGCTCTGCGGGAGCAAGAGCGCCAGTTCGGCACGCTGGCCGAGTCGATCCCCCAGCTGGCATGGATGGCGAACGCGAGCGGTCACGTGCTCTGGTACAACCGACGCTGGTACGAATACACTGGCACGACCCTGCAGTACATGCAGGGACGCGGCGGGTGGGCGGTCCACGAGCCGAATGCGCTTCCGAAGCTGCTGGAGCAGTGGAAGGAGTGTGTCCGCACGGGAACACGGTTTGACAAGACGCTCCTGCTGAAGGGACGGGACGGCCAATTCCGTCCTTTTCTCACACGGGTCGAGCCGGTCAGGGATGAACACGGCCACGTGGTGCGTTGGTTCGGCACGAGCACAGACGTCAGCGCCCAACAGGAGGTCGAGGACGAGCTGCGGCGTGCGAAAGACGACCTCCAACGCCGCGACTCATTCACCCGCGACATCCTCGGCAGCATCAGCGATGGTTTCTACGCGTTGGACAAGGATTGGCGGTTCACGTACGTGAACGACGAAGTGATGGAGCGGTCCGGGCTGGAACGGGATGACATCTTGGGACGGCGCATCTGGGAGTTGTTTCCCGCGTCCGTGGGGACGGCGGCCTATCCACACTTGCATCAGTCGATGGCCGATCGTTCGATGGTCGAGTACGAGATGTACTACGAGCCGTGGAAGCAGTGGTTCTCGAGCAAGGCGTTCCCGACAGGCGACGGCGGGTTGGCCGTGTACTCGAGAGATGTGACCGAGCGCAAGCTGAACGATCAGCGGCTCCGGAACAGCGAGGAGCGGTTCCGGTCGCTGGTGACCGCGACGACGCAGATCGTTTGGACTACCGATGCCACAGGAGCAGCGGTCGAAGACAGTCCCACGTGGCGGGCATTCACCGGGCAGTCGTTCGAGGAGTGGCGGGGGTGGGGTTGGGCGGACGCTATCCACCCAGATGACCGTGCGGTCACCAAAGCTGCGTGGCAGCGGGCAGTCGCGACGACCACCTTGGCCACCGCTGAATTCCGCCTTCGGCGGCATGACGGCGAATACCGCTGGATGATCGTGAGTGGCGTGCCGATCATGGACGATTCAGGTGGCGTGCGAGAATGGATCTGCGCGAACACCGACATCAGCGAACAAAAGCGGGCCGAGGAAGCGCTGCGCGGGAGCGAGGAGCGCTATCGCTCGGCAACTGCGGCCGTGAGTGACGTGATGTGGACGAACAGTGCCGAAGGATTAATGGACGGGGAGCAACCGGGGTGGCGGGCGTTCACTGGTCAATCCTCAGAGGAGTACAAGGGGTACGGATGGTCAGCCGCGGTCCATCCCGACGACGCTCAGCCGACGCTGGATGCGTGGGCGCGGGCCGTCGCCGAGAAACGCATGTTCGTCTTTGAGCACCGCGTGCGTCGCCACGACGGGGAATGGCGGGACTGTACCATTCGCGCGGTCCCGATCATTACGGCCGACGGGCTGATTCGCGAATGGGTCGGCGTGCATGCGGACATTACGGAGCGGAAGCGCGACGATGAAGCGTTGCAGAACCTGACCGCGCAGTTGTCCGAGGCGGACCGCCGTAAAGACGAATTCCTGGCGACGTTGGCCCACGAACTCCGTAACCCGCTGGCACCCATTCGCACCGGTCTGGAAGTCCTGAAGCTCATGGCGGGGCCAGAGGCGGCCCTCGAACCGACGCGGAGTATGATCGATCGGCAAGTGACGCAGATGGTCCGGCTGGTCGACGATCTGATGGATGTCAGCCGCATCAGCCGGGGGCAGCTCGAGTTGCGCAAAGAGCGCGTCCCACTGGCGACGGTTCTGCAAAGCGCCTTGGAATCCAGCCGCCCGCTGATCGAGCAGATGGGCCACCGTCTCACCGTCACGCTGCCGACGGAACCGCTGATGGTCGATGCCGACATGACACGGCTCCCACAGGTGTTCCTCAACCTGTTGAACAACGCTGCCAAATACGGCGAGCGGGGCGGTCACATCCAGCTAAGCGTCGAACCTGACGGCAGCGATGTGGTGGTGAGGGTTACGGATACGGGCATCGGAATGGCTGCTGACCAGCTGCACCGCATCTTCGAGATGTTCGGGCAAGGGGATCGGTCGTTGGAGAAGTCGCAGGGTGGGTTGGGCATCGGGTTGACACTGGCGAGGAGGCTCGCGGAGATGCATGGCGGCAGCGTCGAAGCCCACAGCGAAGGGCTGGGGATGGGCAGCGAGTTCGTGGTGCGGTTGCCGGTCGTCGTCGAAGGGCCCACACCGCACACATCACCTGAGGAAGAGGACCAAGCGGCCCCGTCGTCGCTCCGGATCCTTATTGTCGATGACGGCCATGACGGTGCGGACAGTTTGGCGGTGATCCTGCAGACCATGGGCAACGACACTCGCACCGCTTACGATGGGGAACAGGGCCTGGACGAGGCCAGGACGTTCCGGCCGGACGTTATCTTGTGCGATATTGGCCTGCCAAAGCTGAACGGCCTCGATGTGTGTCGCCGCATTCGGGCACAGTCGTGGGGAAAGAGCGTCATGCTGGTCGCGCTCACCGGCTGGGGTCAGGACGCGGACCGCCGCCGCTCCCACGAAGCCGGGTTCGATCACCACTTGGTAAAGCCGGTAGAGCTGAAAGCGTTGGTGAACCTGCTCGCCGGTGTACAAGTGGCAAAGCGGTGATGGCCGAGCGTCTACGACGCGGGACGCGTCAGCGAGCGCGCCCCTGCTTCCATGCGTTGAGCAACGTGTCGTAGCTTATCGTCACGCCTGTGGGTTTTTCGTTGGCCAGTTTCTTCCACGGCGCCCCGGTGTCGCTGAGCTGACTGTTGGCATCACCGGCAGGATTGAGTTTGGGGGCGCAGTGCGCCATTCCCGCACGTTCAAGTCGGCTCATCACCTGATCCATTTCGTCGGCGAGATTGTCCATCGCCTGCTGCGGCGTTTTTTCGCCAGTGACCGCAACGGCAACGTTCTTCCACCACAGCTGCGCGAGCTTCGGATAATCGGGGACGTTGGTTCCCGTGGGCGTCCATGCAACGCGCGCCGGGCTGCGGTAGAACTCGATCAATCCGCCGTACTTGTTGGCGTTGGTGGTGAAGTAGTCACTGCGAATATCGCTGTCGCGAATGAATGTCAGTCCTTTGATGGATTTCCTGAGTGACACCGTCTTGCTCGTCACGAACTGTGCATACAGCCACGCGGCTGCCGTCTGATTCGCATCGTGGTCAGCAAAAAATGTCCACGATCCGACATCCTGATAGCCGTTCTGCATCCCTTGCTTCCAATAGGGACCGTTGGGACCAGGGGCCATGCGCCACTTGGGTGAACCGTCAGCGTTCATGACCGGAAGGCCAGGCTTGGTCATGTCCGCCGTGAATGCCGTATACCAGAAAATCTGTTGTGCGATTTGTCCTTGCGCCGGCACCGGGCCGGCTTCGCCGAACGTCATCCCCGATGCTTCTTTGGGCGCGTAGGCTTTCAGCCAGTCGACGTACTTGGTGAGTGCGTAGACTGCCGCAGGCGAGTTCGTTGCGCCACCACGCGAGACCGATGCACCAACCGGCGTGCACTTGTCAGCCGCCACCCGAATACCCCACTCATCGACGGGTACACCGTTTGGTGTGCCAATGTCTGCCGCACCGGCCATCGACAGCCACGCGTCGGTGAAACGCCAGCCAAGTGACGGGTCCTTCTTGCCGTAGTCCATGTGGCCGTAGATCGGCTTGCCGTCGATCGTCTTCACATCGTTGGTGAAGAAGGCGGCGATGTCTTCGTACGCACTCCAGTTGAGCGGCACGCCAAGTTCGTACCCGTATTTCGCCTTGAAGGCGCTGCGCAATTCGGGACGTGCGAAGAGATCCGCGCGGAACCAGTACAGATTCGCAAACTGCTGATCGGGCAACTGATACATCTTGCCATCGGGCGCTGTGGTGAAGCTCGTGCCGATGAAATCCTTGAGATCGAGTGAAGGACTGGTGAACTCTTTTCCCGCGCCGCTCATGTAGTCGGAGAGTGCGAGAATCTTGCCGTAGCGATAGTGCGTGCCGATGAGATCCGAATCGGAAATCCATCCGTCATAGATGGATTGTCCGGACTGCATTGACGTCTGCAACTTTTCGACGACGTCGCCTTCCTGCAGCAGATCGTGCGCGACTTTGATGCCGGTGATCTCTTCGAATGCTTTCGCGAGTGTCTTGCTTTCGTATTCGTGTGTCGTGATCGTCTCCGAGACAACGGCGATCTTCTTCACACCTTTCGCCTTGAGTTTCGCGGCCGCATCGATGAACCACTGCATCTCGGCGGTCTGCTGTTCTCGGCTCAGCGTCGACGGCTGAAATTCAGCATTGATCCACTTGGTCGCCGCGGCGCTGCCGTCGACTGGTTTCGTGTCGCCACTGCACGCCAGCAGAGCGAGCGGCGCGAATGCGGTGAAGTGTCGGAAAGTGAGACGCACGGTTCCTCGAAAGCGGTGGGGATTGGTACGGCAACTGCGAAGTGCAGTACACGGAGAACGGCACGAGAACAGCAACCGCGAGAACAGCAGGAGAACTGCAACTGCAACTGCGAAGTGCAGTACACGGAGAAAGGCACGAGAAGAGCAACCGCGAGAACAGCAGGAGAACAACGAACAGCAAGAAGAGAAATGGAAATCCGGCTTGACTATCGGGGCGATCGCTCCGTTCTGCGGTTGCCTTGCTCCTGCAGTTCTCGCGGTTGCTCTTCTCGTGCAGTTCTCCGTGTACTGCAGTTAATGCGATCTGGCTCGTGAACTGATCTATCCTCACCTCACCCTTTTCGCATCACCAGCGCCAACAGCAGCAGGGACCCACCGAACCCGAACCACATCGACGGTTCAGCCGCAAGACCAAGCGCCGAAGCAAGTCGCGTGCGAATCGCGATGAATGCCAGGTTCGTAAAGGCGACGCACAGTAGCCCAATGAACAGTCGATCGCCGCGCGTCGTGGCAATCGGGAGAAAGCCGCGTCGCATGACGCTGGGCGAACGAATCTCCCAGACGGTCATCCCGGCCAGCATCAGCCCGATGCACCCGAAGAACACGGCGACGGGTGTCGTCCACGCCATCCAGCCGAGCATCAGCTTTCGTCTCCGGGATGATCAGAGTTGGTGGCCATCAGACGCGGCCCATGGCAAAGCCTTTGGCGATGTAGTGACGGACGAACCAGATCACGATCGCACCCGGTACGAGCGTGAGTACGCCCGCCGCAGCGAGCACTCCCCAATCCATCCCGGAAGCGGATACGGTGCGCGTCATCACCGCGACGATCGGTTTGGCGTTCACGCTGGTGAGGGTGCGCGCCATGAGCAGCTCCACCCAACTGAACATGAAACAGAAGAATGCGGCGACGCCGACCCCGGACTTGATGAGCGGCAGAAAGACCGTGACAAAAAATCGAGGAAAGGTATACCCGTCGATATACGCGGTTTCGTCGATCTCCCGCGGAATCCCACTCATGAAGCCTTCGAGAATCCAGACGGCGAGTGGTACGTTGAAGACGAGATGCGCCATCGCCACGGCGATATGCGTGTCCATCAAGCCGAGCGTGGAGTAGAGCTGAAAGAAGGGAAGCAGGAAGACCGCAGGCGGCGTCATGCGGTTGGTGAGCAGCCAGAAGAAGACGTGCTTGTCACCGAGAAAGCGGTAGCGCGAGAAGGCGTACGCTGCGGGGAGTGCGACGAGCAGCGAGATCGTTGTATTCAGTGCGACGTAGATGAGCGAGTTGATGTATCCGGAGTACCATGACTCGTCGGTGAAGATCGTGCGATAGTGTTCGAGCGTCAGGGTGCGCGGAAAGAAGCTGAACGCGGATACGATTTCCTGATTGGTGCGCAACGACATGTTGATCATCCAGTAGACCGGGACGATCGCAAAGAGCAGATACGCGACGAGAAAGATTGTGCGTGCGCGAAAGCGTAGTTCAGCCATTGGCGCCTTCCACGAATGGGCCCGGTGACTGATCTGAAAGCTGATCGTGGCCGACGCGCTGCATCCACTGATACAGCACGAAGCAGAGCAGCAGGATCAGCAGGAAGTAGATGAGTGAAAACGCGGCGGCAGGACCAAGATCGAATTGGCCAACTGCTTTCTGCGTCAGATACTGACTGAGAAATGTCGTCGCGTTGCCGGGGCCACCGCCGGTGAGCACAAACGGCTCGGTGTAGATCATGAAGCTGTCCATGAAACGGAGCAGCACCGCGATCATCAGGACATCGCGCAACTTTGGAAGTTGAATGAATCGGAAGACGGCAATCCTGCTCGCACCATCAATACGCGCAGCCTGATAGTACGCGTCAGGAATGGCACGCAATCCCGCGAAGCAAAGCAGGGCAACGAGCGGCGTCCAATGCCACACATCCATCAGCAGAACCGTCGCCCACGCATCGCCGGCATGGCCCGCATAGTTGTAGTCGATACCAAGTTTTACGAGTGTCGTGCCGAGCAAGCCGATATCGGTGCGGCCGAAAATCTGCCAGATCGTGCCGACGACATTCCACGGAATGAGCAGCGACATCGCGACAATCACGAGCACCAGCGACGAGCGCCACCCTTTGGCCGGCATCGACAGCGCGAGAGCAATTCCCAACGGCACTTCGACCAGCAACACGCAGATCGAATAGATGACCTGTCGCAGCAGCGCGGCATGCAGATCAGCGTCGCGCAGCACCGCTGCAAACCACTCCGTGCCGACAAACACGCGCCGCTCGGGCGAAATGATATCCTGCACCGAGTAGTTGACGACGGTCATGAGGGGCAGCACTGCCGAGAAGGCGACGCACAGTACCACCGGCAATATCAACCACCACGCCTTCTGATTGACGGGTTTCATGATGCGGTAACCTCCGCGCCTTCACCAACACGCCCGGCGACACCGTCGACGCGTCTGTCGTTCACGTACACGCAACTCTGGGCGCTCACGATCGTAAGCCACACTTGGTCGCCAACGTTGGGCGCGGCACTTTCCGCGTGCAGTCGTGCGCGCACGATTGTCGAAAGCTCGCCGTCGCCAACGCTCCCACCAATGCGCGCCGACAGCAACAGGTAGGTGCCGATATCCTGCAGCTGCGTGACCTGTGCGCAGATCGCGCCGTTGGCATGCGCTTCCGCAAGCGTCACATATTCCGGCCGCACACCAAGCGTGAACTCCTGAGCGCCACCCACGCTAGCGCGCATCGCGGCATCAACGTTCACGCTCTGCTCAGCAACAATCCAACTCTCCGAACCCGCATCAACGCGCGTCGGTAGAAAGTTCATCCCCGGCGAACCAATGAAATACCCGACGAACGGATGCGCCGGCCGTTCGTACAAATCAGACGCGCTCCCAGTCTGCACGGCGCGCCCCTGCATCATCACCACGATCTGATCGGCAAAGGTGAGTGCTTCCACCTGATCGTGCGTGACATAGATCAACGTCGGCTTGAGCTCCGCCTGAATCTGTTTGAGCTTGCGCCGCAACTGCCACTTGAGCTGTGGATCGATGACAGTCAGCGGCTCGTCGAACAACACGGCGGACACATCCTCGCGAACCAGCCCACG
>JBKJTE010000253.1:0-26780 GCA_046590495.1 Gemmatimonas sp.
CTGCTCTTTCCCGGCGTCAGCAGCGCCAACATCGCGGCGCGTACCGGCTATCCGTCGGTGACCGTACCGTATGCACTTCTCCCCGTTCCACAGGGTACCGGTGCGCAAGCGTTTCCCGCCGGATTCACACCGAAACCCGCCCCGTTCAACGTGACGTTTACCGGGTCCGCGTGCAGCGAGCCTACGCTCATCAAGCTCGCGTACGCATTCGAGCAGGCGACGAAGAAGCGCATTCCGCCGCCGCAGTTTCCGTGAGCACGCGGGTGCCGCGCAACACATCACTCACTGAGGTTCGTCGCATTATGATCACCGCACTTTCGTCGATCACGATTCGCGTTGCTGCGCTCTCGTGCGTCGCGAGCATCGCACTCGCAGCGCCGGCCAAAGCGCAACGTCGCACGAGTGGTATCGACACTACCAACTTCGACCGCTCCGTTCGTCCGCAGGACGACTTCTTCCGCTACGTAAACGGCGGGTGGCTGAAGAAGACGCAGATTGCGAGTGACGCCACCGGTGCCGGCGCATTTCAGGAGTTGTCTGAACGCAGTCGCAACGGCATGCACGAACTCTTCGAAGCCGCCGCGAAGACGACAACACCGCCCAAGGGCGATCGGGCAAACGCGGTCAAGGTTCCGGCCAACGCGCCAAACCAGGCCGAGCGTCAAAAGGTCGGTGACTTGTACGCGAGCTATATGGACTCAGCGCGTGTCGAGCGACTGGGGATCAGCCCGCTCGCTGGTGAACTCAAGACGATCGCAGCGCTCACGTCGTCCGCGCAGTTGCCGACGACGCTGGCGCACTTCGCACGGGTGGGCATTCAGGGCCCAATTGGCGTTGGCGTTGGACAGGACCCGAAGGCGTCGTCAGTGAATATCGTGTCGATGAATCAGTCTGGGCTCGGCATGCCCGATCGCGACTACTACTTGCGGAACGACGCGAAAACGGCGGCCGCCCGTACTGCATATGTCGCGTATCTCACCAGACTGTTCACGCTCGCCGGGCAGCCCGATGGCGCGGGTGCTGCACAGCGGATTCTCGCACTGGAGACGGCGATTGCGACGAAGCAGTGGGACCGTGTGCGTAGTCGCGACCGCAACGCGTCGTACAACAAGATGACCGTCGCCGAGTTGAGCAAGTTGATGCCCACTTACGATTGGAAGTCGTATCTCGATGCAGCCAAGTTGTCGAAGGCGACCGATGTGATCGTGCGTCAACCCGACTATGCGGCGGCGATGGACACGCTCATGCAGTCAACACCTGCGGGAACGTGGAGGGAGTATCTGACCGCGAAGCTGCTTGATGCGAACGCAGACGAATTGCCTGCGGCGTTTGTGCAGTCAAAGTTCGAGTTCCGCGGCCGCACACTGTCTGGTTTGCAGGAAATGGCGCCGAGGTGGAAGCGCGCGGTCAGCAACACCGAAGGAATTCTCGGAGACGCGACCGGGAAGCTGTACGTGGAGAAGTTCTTCAAGCCTGAGGCAAAGGTGCGCATGGATGCGTTGGTGAAGAATCTCATCAACGCCTACTCGGTGGGCATCGACAGTCTGGAATGGATGAGCCCTGCGACCAAAGCAGCGGCGAAAGAGAAGCTCGCGCACTTCACGGTGAAGATCGGCTATCCGGACAAGCCCCGCGACTACGCGCAATTGGTGATTCGGCGTGACGATGTCATCGGCAACTCGATGCGTGCTCGCATCGCACAGTACGACGACGCCATTGGGCGACTCGGCCAGCCGGTCGATCGCACGCGTTGGGGGATGACTGCGCAGACGGTGAACGCGTACTACAACGCGTCGAACAACGAGATCGTTTTCCCCGCGGCTATTCTGCAGCCGCCGTTCTTCGATGTGAACGCCGACGATGCGGTGAACTATGGCGGGATCGGTGCCGTGATTGGTCATGAGATCGGACACGGCTTTGACGATCAGGGGCGCAAATCGGATGGCAGTGGCAATCTGCGCGACTGGTGGAGTGCCGACGATGCGTCGTCGTTTGATGTACGTACGACGAAGCTTGGCGCGCAGTACGATGCGATCAATCCCATCGACGATCTGCACATCAACGGCAAGCTCACGATGGGCGAAAATATCGGCGACTTGAGCGGTCTCGCGCAGGCATATCGCGCGTACAAGATCTCACTCGGCGGAAAGGACGCGCCGGTGATCGACGGACTGACGGGCGATCAGCGTTTTTTCATGGGGTTTGCGCAGATCTGGCGTTCCAAATCGCGTGACGAGTCACTGCGCAATCAGCTACTCACCAACCCGCATTCACCCGGTCCGTATCGCGCATTCGTGCCGCTGGTGAACAACGATGCGTTTCTCAAGACCTTTGGCGTGCAGTCAGGCGACCGCATGTATCGTGCACCGGCAGATCGCGTGAAGATCTGGTAGTTGGTGGCTCTGCCCCGCGCGCAGCCGATTGCGCGCGGGGCAGTCGTCCACTTGACGTATCAACATTTGTTGTTGTATAGTTCCGTTATGTCCACAACGACTGCGTCCGACTTCGGCGCTGCCGCGCGCCTTTTCCACGCGCTCTCCGACGAAACGCGTCTCGCGATTCTGCAGATGCTGCAGGAGGGCGAGCAGTGCGTCTGCGACCTCCAGAGTGAACTCGACGCCGCGCAGTCGCGGCTCTCATTCCACCTCAAGGTGCTGCGCGACGCGGGGCTCGTGACTGACCGCAAAGAAGGGCGCTGGTCGTACTACACGATCATTCCGGCTGCGTTGGCGGCCGTGCATGACATCGTCGTCGACATGCGCCCGTTGAGCGTGGGCGGACGTCGGCGTCTTCCTGTCAACGCCCGCTGCTGCGGCTGAGCTGACCGTCACGCATTTGTACGTGCTCGTTTCAATCGCGCCCGATACATCAACATTTCTTGCTGGGAGAACAGGATGACTGCAACTACAACTGATTCGGCACTCACCGCCCTGGTGCGTGAGAAGTACGGCAGTGCTGCGCGACGGGTGTTGGAAACCGGCGATGCGGCAACCTGTGGCCCGACGAGTTCTTGCTGCGGTGGAGCGGCCTTCAATGGCAGCGTCGACCCGATCACGTCCAACCTCTACGTGAATGGCGAAACGAATGAACTGCCGAACGCGGCCGTTCTCGCCTCGCTCGGCTGCGGCAACCCGACCGCGCTTGCCGATCTGAAGCCCGGGCAAACCGTACTCGATCTCGGCTCCGGTGGTGGCATCGACGTGATTCTTTCGGCGCGTCGCGTGGGGCCCACGGGTATGGCGTATGGCCTCGACATGACGGACGATATGCTCGCTCTCGCGCGACAGAATGCGGCCGAAGCCAAGATCGAGAACGTCGAGTTTCTGAAGGGGCAGATCGAGTCGATTCCGCTCCCTGACAATTCTGTCGACGTGATCATTTCGAATTGCGTAATCAACCTTTCGGGCGACAAGAAGCGTGTGCTTGCTGAAGCGTTTCGTGTGCTGAAGCCAGGCGGACGGTTTGCGGTGAGTGATGTCGTTGTGCGCGGCGCGATGCCCGAGGACATACGTCGTAACATGGAGTTGTGGGTTGGATGCGTTGCCGGTGCGCTCGAGGAGACAGAATTTCATGCATTGCTCAGTGGTGCTGGATTCATCGATAGCAACATCGAGCCGACGCGGGTCTACAAGACCGAAGATGCGCTGCAGTTTCTAACCGAGTCCGGTCTGGATACTTCCAACGTTGCTGCCATGGACGGGAAGATCATGGCAGCGTTTGTCCGCGCGACGAAGCCGGTCGCGTTGCCCGCTACGATGCCCGTTGTTGATACCGCAGCGAAGACATGCTGTGGCCCGGACTGCTGCAGCTGAGCACGCACCCTACACGAAGTCTGACAGCCTTCAGAGGCCGACTACGATGACTCACACGGATACACTGCCTGCGTTTCGCGCCGCGACGCGCGACGACAGCGCGGCGATCGAACGACTCCTGTCCAGTTCTGGACTTCCCACAGACGGCGTCGCCACACTCTTGCAGGCAGATCCGCGGCAGTTTGTTGTCGCCGTCGAGCGAGATGGAGAACAGCGCGTTGTTGCTGTCGCAGGACTCGAGGTGTGCTGCGACAACGCATTGCTCCGATCGGTGGCTGTGCACCGCGAGTGGCAGCGCGAAGGACTGGGCGTCGAACTGGTGCGCCGGGTGGTGTGCGAAGCGGAAGCGCGCGGAATACACGCATTGTATCTGCTGACCATGACGGCCGAGCACTACTTTCCGCGGTTCGGGTTTGAAGTGATCGGGCGTGAGTCGGTACCCGCGGAGATTTCGGCGACGTTGGAATTCACAAGTGCATGTCCATCGTCTGCGATCGCGATGACCAAGGCGCTCGATCGTCAATCAAGGATTCTCAATCCTGCCAGGCTCGCGTAAACCATGTGTGCCAAACTGATCTCACGATGGTGATCCGTTGACTTCAGCAGCGGCGCGTGGCACCAGCGTTTCGACGCCGTCAGAAGTGCCGGTCCTCCTACGCCTCTCTGCGCTCGACCGGTTTCTGCCGTTCTGGATCTTTGCTGCCATGGCGCTCGGCCTGTTGCTCGGGCGGATGTATCCCGACCTGGGAGTCGCGCTCGATCGTGTGCAGGTGAACGGCGTGTCCGTGCCGATTGCGGCAGGACTGCTGTGGATGATGTATCCCGTCCTGGCCAAGGTGCGATACGAAACGATTGGACAACATGTGCGCGACAGGAGGCTGATTGGTACATCGCTCGTGCTCAACTGGGTGATCGGCCCGCTGCTGATGCTTGCGCTGGCATGGCTCTTTTTGCCCGACCAGCCGGCCTACCGCAATGGCCTCGTGCTGATCGGCCTCGCACGCTGCATTGCGATGGTGCTGATCTGGAATTCACTGGCATGTGGATCCGGGGAATTGGCAGCGGTGTTGGTCGCACTGAACTCTGTCTTTCAGATTCTGACGTACTCGGTACTTGGCTGGCTCTTTCTGACCGTCGTGCCAGCATGGTTCGGTGCGGACACAGCGACGTTGCATGTCTCCATGGGTCAGATCGCGCGAAGCGTCGCCATCTTCCTCGGCGTGCCTTTGGTCGCAGGCTATCTCACGCGCAAGTTGCTTGTATCGACCAAGGGTTCGACGTGGTACGACGGCGTGTTCATGCCGAAGTTCGGTCCAACGGCGTTGCTCGGGCTACTCTACACGATCGTGCTGATGTTTGCGATGCAGGGCAATCGAATTCTCTCGCTGCCGCTGGATGTCGTGCGCATTGCGATCCCAATGCTGCTGTACTTCGCTGTCATGTTCGGCATCGCATTCTGGCTGTCACGGCGACTCGGCTTCGACTACGAAACCACCGCTTCGCTTTCGTTCACTGCGGCCGGAAACAACTTCGAGCTGGCAATTGCGGTTGCCGTTGCGACATTCGGCATCACGTCGGGCGAAGCGCTCGCGGCCGTTATCGGCCCGCTGATCGAGGTGCCCGCGCTGGTGGGGCTTGTGTACGCCTCGCTCTGGGCGCGCCGTAAGTACTTCCCAACTCCGGCGCCGAGCGCGGCGCGGAGGGTCCTATGAGTGAATCGGCCGACATGTTGGAGCCACTCCGCATACTCGTGCTGTGTACGCGAAACTCTGCGCGTAGCCAAATCGCCGAGGCACTGTTCAAGTCCAGCGGTGGCGCGCGCGTGTCGCCCGCGAGCGCGGGATCGGATCCGGGACCGGGCGTGCATCCACTTGCGGTCGCGACGCTCGCCGAGATCGGCATTGATTGGCGAGGACACACGTCACAGGGAATCGACGAAGTGATTGACGCCGAATGGGATGCCGTGATCACGGTATGCGATGCGGCGCGCGATGCGTGCCCATACATGCCGACGGTTGGACTCACGGCACATTGGGGCGTAGAGGATCCGGCGATGACCACAGGTACGTTGGACCAGCGGCTTGCCGGGTTTCGCGCGACACGCACGCAGCTCCACCGGGCTGTGACCGCCTTTTTTGTCGTCGCCGCGTCAATGCAAGATCGTCGCGACGCCGAAATACTGCGTGCCGCGCTCGGGGCTGGAGCGCGCGAATTGCACGCGAACTAGCTCCATCTCATTCGCTCTCCGGTAGCCAATGCGCATCGCACTGATCTCTGACATTCACGCCAATCTGCACGCACTCGATGCGGTGCTTGCCGACATCGATGCGCGTGCCGATGTCGACGCGATCTATCACCTCGGGGATCTGGTCGGCTACTCGAACAACCCGAACGAAGTAGTGGCCCGATTGCGTGAGCGTGGCATTGCGGGGATCGCGGGAAACTACGATTCAACGGTCGCGACCGACTACAAGCATTGTGGTTGCAAGTCGGAGAGCGCACGCCAGGAAGAGCTCGCGCACCTGAGCTACGAGTACACGCGCCGCGCGGTCACGCCAACCACCAAACACTACCTCGGCAGCCTGCCATTCTCACTCGACATACGGCCACTTGGCGGACATGCAGGTGGGCCGCGGTTGGTACTGGTGCACGGTACGCCGACGCTCAATACCGTGTATTGGACTGAAGATCGCGCCGACGGTTTCTGTCTCAAGATGGCCGCAGTTGTCGCGCTCAAAGCCGGTGATGTGATCGCGTTTGGGCACACGCACAAGCCGTGGCATCGCGCGGTTAAAGGCATTCACTTTGTGAACACCGGCAGTGTCGGTCGACCCAAAGACGGCGACTGGCGAGCGGGATATGTGCGCCTTGAGTTCGGGCGTGATGATGCGACGGTGGAGTTCGTGCGCGTCGCATACGATGTCGAGAGCGCGGCGAAAGGCGTGATCGCGGCAGGATTGCCTGAGGAGTTTGCGGAGATTTTGCGTACAGGTGGGGGGGGCGCAGGCCGCGCCAAGACCTTGAGCGAGAACAGTGGTTTCAGGCATTGACCGAAGGATCGGGGATAGAGGGCGAACGCAGGCGGTCGGACTCATTGCCAGCGACCGGAACCCGATCTGAGTAACATTGGTCTAGGCTGCGTCCCGGATTCTCCCCCTCTGCTCCCCCTCGCTCCATGTCTCCGCACGAACTGGCCGCGCACTTTCGACGTCTGCACGCCGCAGACGCCGAGCACCTCCTTGTTCTGCCAAACGCCTGGGATGCGATGAGCGCGCGCGTCGTGGAAGCCGCGGGCGCCAGCGCGATCGCCACCACCAGCGCCGGCGTCTCGTGGGCGCTTGGCTACCCGGACGGCCAAGGGCTCACGCGCGAAGCGATGTCTGACGCCGTGCGCCGCATCGTGAATGCGGTGCAGGTGCCAGTCACGGCAGACGTTGAAAGCGGATACGGCGACGGCTCACCGGCAGACGTCGCAGCCACCGTGCGTGCGGTGATCGCCGCGGGCGCGGTCGGTGTGAACTTTGAAGACTCGCCCGGACCAAATGGCGCGCCGTTGCGCGATATCACCGAACAGTCCGCGCGGTTTGCTGCAGCGCGTGAAGCAGCGCTTGCTGCCGGCGTAGAGCTGTTCATCAACGCGCGCATCGACACGTATCTCAAGAAAGTCGGCGATGAAGCCGAGCGCTTTGAGGAGACGGTGCGTCGGGCGGAGGCGTACATCGCGGCCGGTGCGGATGGCGCGTTTGTGCCGCTGGCGCCGAATGCAGAAACGATCGGCAGGCTGACGGCTGCGATCGATGCGCCAGTGAATGTCATCGCTGGGCCAGGAACGCCGACGATCGGCGAATTGCGCGCACTCGGCGTGCGCCGCGTGAGTGTAGGCCCTGGCCTCGCACGCGCGGTCATGGCGCACATCCGTCGTGCGACAACCGAACTGCTGACCGCCGGCACGTATGACGAGCTCAGCGATCAGTTCACGTCGCCTGAAGCAAACGCGCTTTTTGCGCGGGCGCGTTAGGCGACAACGATCAGCGACTGACTTTGACCGTCACCCGTCTGATCCGATCCAGCTTGGGGTAGGCGCGATCCATGAACGTGTTACCCCCGCGTTCGAGCGGCCCCTGCTTTCCCTGACGCACACCGCTTCCTGAATCTTCGCCATAACCTGCGTAGAGGCTGTCGAGCACCGGCAGTCCTTCAACGACGGTGCCGAGTACGGTAAACGGTTCGACGTCGTTGCGAGGGTTGTCGGCGAGGTTGACGTAGAGCTGTGTGTTGCGCGTGTTCTCGTGTCCCGGTCCCGCGTACGAGAAGGCGAACGTACCACGCGTGTTCTGTGAGCGCGGCGCGTCGTCGCGAATGTAGCGTCCTTTCCATGCAGCATTCACCGCAGAGTCGCCGTGCAGCCCCCATTGCGCGATGTAGCCGCTGCGCACGCGATGAAAGCGGGTGTCATTGTAGTAGCCAAGTCGCGCGAGATTGTAGAGGCGATCAACGCCGATCGGCCCCCAGGCGCGGACGAGTTCAAGCACGAAGACACCCTTGGTCGTTTCGAAGCGAAGCTGCGAGACTGCTGGCGCAGGTCGCGTCCATTCGGCGTTGGACGGATCGAGGAGCAGTGCGGCTGCGCCTGTGTTCGCTCCCGTATTTGGTGCAGTCGCCGTCGCTGACAACGCGCCGCGACATGCGGTCAAGATCGTCACGACTGAGACGACACGCAGCGCGAACTGGCGACGCATCGTCGGCTTCACGATGACAACAGTGTCGACAGCACGCCGATACTCAGCGCAACGACTGCGGTATTGAACACATATGCCACGATGCCATGCAGCAACGCAGTGCGTCGAATGCGGCGACCGCTGATGCACACGTCTGCCGTTTGCGCCGTCATACCAACCACAAATGCGAAGTAGGCGAAATCGAGATAGTCGGGCATCTCAATCTTGCCCGGAAACTCAAGGGCATGTTCGCCTTCTGGTGCGTCGTAGTACAGGTGCGCGTAGCGCAGCGTGAAGATCGTGTGAATGAGAGACCACGCCAACGCAACGGCGGACAGCGCCAGCACGATGACCTGAATCTTCTCCGCGCCAAGCATTTTGGTGCTTGTCTGCAGGAGCACCACCACGGCGAGTATCGCCGCAGCCGCGCCCAGCACGACGAGAACCATCGACGCAATGCGACTGGGGTCTTCTTGACGGGCCAGCATGCTGATCTGCGCCGGTCGCACCGTCAGAATTGTATACCACGTGAGCACGAGCGCGACGATCGCGAACCCATCCCACGACGCGACCGCACGAACCTCGCGTGACAGGCTGGGCGGAAGCAGCCAGGCCGTGAGCACGCTCGCAATGAATGCGTAGATGGTGCGTGTACCGGCCCGAGCGTGCGCGAGCCGGAGCAATACACCACTGCCTGTCTCGGTGGTCACCGGCTACCTCGAGGAAGAGAATTGCGTGCGGTCAATTGGCGTCGGTCAGGATATCTGCGCGAGGCTGTCGCCACCCGGGGACGGTTCCCATGCAATCTGCACGCCGTTGCGGAGTAGTGATTTCCGCGAACCCTCCGTTCACGTCTCCAAAGCGGAGGTCGGTGAGCACGACGCGCCCGCCTGTAATCACGCGCCAGAACGGCGTTCGCATGAAGTGCAGCGCCGCAGCAATCTCGCAGTTCTGTTTCACCAGTTGAACGAGATCTGCGCGCGGTGCGACCCATTGCGCTTCCCAGTGGACGGCAGGGGACGATCGGCGTGTCCGTCGGGTCGATGTGCTGTCGATCACGGAGTCATCGTCCTCCCCATCAGTGAGGCCGGCACACGTTCGCGCGCTGCGCAGCGAGGGGAATGGCGCGACCGAAGCCGCAGTCACTTGATAGTCTGCGCCAACAACCTGCATCGCGAGTGCGCGAAAACACAACGGGTTGCCGGGCGATGGCGTGAGTGAGACATCGCGCAACGTCGTTCGGTCCATCACGCTTCGCACGTCGACGCGCGCGCGCATGGAGGCTGCAAAAAACATTCCTTCGACTGCGAACCAACCGATCACGCCATAACGCCAGCGGCGATCTGCACGCGCTGCGCGCACGGCAAACACCCAGAGCAGCGCACCGGCGGTGAGCACGAGTGCAACGTCTCGACCAACAAGCCGGATCGTCCACGCTGCGATCAGGATCGCCGCCAGTGCCAGTGCCGACGCTACACGCACGGCGCTCAGCCGAGTGAAGAACCAGATTACCGGGAGCGCAATGATCCAGAGCCATGGTTCGATGATGAACACCGCGTCGCCATAGTACCACGACGATTCGATCGGCCAGAACGGATGTACGCCGTAATTATTCGTGTAGTCGAGCAGCAGATGTGAACAGGTGCCGACGAGGGCGACGCCGAGCAACGACCTCCGGTAGGGCGCGGCCCGGCATTCCCGCACGACGGCAAGTGCGATAGCCCAGAGGACAATCGCGGAGATCAGCGCAAAGAGCAGCGTATGCGTGTGTCCGCGATGATGCAGCAGATAGGCCAGGTTGCCGCCGTCGAGCGTGCGAGTTGCATAGACGAGATCAACGTCAGGGAACTCTGCCGCGACGACGCCGAGTATTGCCGCGGTACGGCCGAACTGCGCCACGCGTTGGTCCGTGAGCGCCACCGCGGCGGCCGCAATCAGCCCGCCCGCGAGCGCGTGGGTGACGTTGTCCATTCGCTACCGGCGATCAGACGCGTGTGTCAATCGCCCCGCCAGCAGTCGTCACCACGCGTCGTCGCAGCACCCAGCGCTACTTGAAGATGTTGAGCAGCGACCCAACAAATCCGCTGTGCTCGGCCTTCCCTGCCGCGAGAATTGCAAGTTCCCCCTTGTCGAGCCAGATCCCTTCGCACTCTGGGCACTGGTCGATCGTGACGTGATTACTCTCCTTCGACACGAGCGTGGTGCCATCACGGGGGCACTTATTGCGATCGGCAGCGACCTGTGCCGCACGCTCCGCATCCGCTCGCGCACGAAGCTCCTTGCGGAGTTCCGCGTCGACTCGGGCGAAATATTCTTCTTCGTTGCGACTGGGCTTCGATTCGATTGCCATGGGGCGATATGCAAAGGGGGCGGGAAACTTCAGTCTCCCAAGAGTATCGACGCGGGCACGGCCGGGGAAGATTATTCAGCGTGTCTCCTGTTTGTTATTTGCTGGTCGTTGCCTGGGTAACGGCGATGCACCAGCTCTGAAGCTGATCATCCCTTCACGAGGCCGACATGCTTAGCCGTATGCGCGCTCTAGTCCTCCCAGTTGCGGTCGCCACGACGCTGTTACCCCGCGCTACCCGAGAGCCGGCGGGCATCCGTGGATTCACCGCCGAATCGGCGAAAGTACAACGCGAATGGGAAACCAAGTTTCGCGCGATCCCCGAGCCGGCGCGCCTACGTGAATCGATGCGTCGGCTCGCGGCACGCCCGCATCACGTCGGGTCGGCGTATGGCAAGATCAACGCAGAATGGTTGCGCGATCAGCTCAAGTCGTACGGATGGGACGCGAGCATCGAAGAATTCTCGGTGCTCTTTCCAACACCCAAAGAGCGTGTACTCGAGATGGTGTCGCCGACAAAGTTCATTGCGCGACTCGATGAACCCGTACTCAAGGAAGACGCGACATCCGGACAAAAGAGCGAGCAATTGCCGACATACGTTGCGTATTCGGCGGACGGTGATGTGACCGGTCCACTCGTCTATGTGAATTACGGCGTGCCAGCCGACTACGAAGAGCTCGACAAGCGCGGCATCTCGGTGAAAGGCGCGATCGTGATCGCCCGCTATGGTGGCTCGTGGCGCGGGATCAAACCCAAAGTTGCGGCAGAGCATGGTGCGATCGGATGTCTCATTTATTCCGATCCGCGCGACGATGGCTATGCGCAGGGCGCGGCGTATCCGAACGGGCCCTGGCGCCCGAAGGATGGCGCGCAACGTGGCAGCATCATGGACATGCCGACCGCACCCGGCGATCCGCTCACTGTAGGTATCGGTGCAACGAAAAACGCCAAGCGCATCGATCGAAAAGACGCAGCAACAGTGATGAAGATCCCGGTGCTGCCGATATCGTACGCTGATGCGCAACCCCTCCTTGCAGCGATGACCGGTCCTGTCGCACCTGAATCGTGGCGCGGTGCCCTTCCGATCACCTACCGGCTCGGCGCGGGCGCTGCACGCGTGCATCTCAAAGTCAATTTCGATTGGTCGCTCAAACCGCTGTACGATGTAATCGCGAAGATTCCGGGCAGTGTCTATCCCGATGAATGGGTAATGCGCGGCAATCATCACGATGCATGGGTCAACGGTGCTGAAGATCCGATTTCAGGCGCTGTCGCAGAGCTCGAGGAAGCTCGCGCGATGGGCGAGCTGATGAAGCAGGGATGGCGTCCGAAACGCACGCTCGTCTACATGTTCTGGGATGGCGAAGAGCCCGCACTGCTCGGCTCCACCGAATGGGCAGAAACGCACGCCGATGAACTGCAGAAGAAAGCGGTCGCCTATATCAATACCGACGGCAACGGGCGCGGATACCTCGGCGTCGGCGGATCGCATTCGCTCGAACGGTTCACCAACGAAGTCGCCAAAGAGATTGAAGACCCTGAGACCAAGCAGTCCGTGTGGAGTCGCCTGCAGGCCTCGACCATCCGCAACGGCAGTACGAAGGAGCGCACCGACGCGCGCACGCGCGGCGATCTGCGCATCGAGGCACTTGGCTCAGGTTCTGACTTCACGCCGTTTCTGCAGCACTTGGGCATTCCAACGCTCAACGCCGGCTACGGCGGTGAGGACGGTGGCGGCATCTATCACTCCGTGTACGACAGTTTTGATTGGTATACGAAGTACAGTGACACGTCGTTCGTGTACGGCCGTGCGCTCGCTCAAACCATCGGAACGATGGCGATGCGTTTGGCGAATGCAGATGTATTGCCCTTCGAGTTCGGCGGGCTCGCGGAAACGGTGAAAGGTTACATCACTGAATTGAAGGAGCTGCGCGATGCTGTCGCGGGTGCGATCGCGGAAACGAATCAGCAGATCACTGACGGCGTATTCGCGGCGACAACAGATCCGCACGATCCAATCAAACCTCCCGTCGCACAACCGCTCGCGCCGGCACTCAACTTCGCCGCGATGGACAACGCCAGCGACGAACTCACGCGGGCTGCGACGCGCTACGAGAAGGCGTACGTGTCAGCGATTGCGGGCGGCGCGAGCGTGGCAACGATGGCTCGGGCAAACGCGATTCTGCGCAACGCCGATCAGGCGCTGCTCGCGGAGACGGGGCTACTGAAGCGTCCATGGTACAAGCATCTGTTGTACGCGCCTGGCCTCTACACCGGCTACGGCGTGAAGACGATGCCGGGTGCGCGTGAAGCGATCGAACTCAAAGCCTGGAAGGAAGCCGAGGCTGAGATCGCGCGAATCGCGGTGGCGCTCAACAAGGAAGCGGATTTGGTGAAGAGTGCGGCGCAGGTTCTCGAACCAAGAGTCGCAGGGCCGGTGCCGTAACAGCAACAAACTATCTCGCGGAGGCGCGAGAGCTGCAGTTTCCGATCTAGCGCCGCAACACCCGCCGCGGATGCGCGCCCGTCGGTTTGCCGTTCTCCCAGACCCGCTTCCCGTTCACCCACACTCCAACGATCCCCGTCGATACGAGATGGGGATCTTTGGGTGTTGAGTTGTCGATCACCGTCGCCGGATCAAAGAGCACGAGATCGGCGAGCGCCCCCTTCTCAATCGTTCCGCGTTTCTTGATGCCGGCGTGCCCGAAAACACGCCGGCGCATGCGAGCGCCACCACACTCCACGCCGAGCATTTCACTTCTTGATCGTCTTGTTGGGATACGCTGGATGCACCAGCTTCACTGGCGGGTTCTTTTTCAACTCCGCCATCACCAACTCGACCGCCTTCTCGAGTTGTGGATCACGGCCGGCGATGACATCGGCAGGCGTCTGCTCAACTTCGACATCCGGGGGCACGCCTTCGTTCTCGACAACCCAACCACCGTCTTGCGTCCAGATGGCGAGATTGGGTGCCGTGATCGATCCACCGTCCATCAGCGTCGGGAATCCAAGCACACCAACAAGGCCGCCCCATGTGCGCTTTCCAACGATCGGACCGAGCTTGAACTTGCTCCACATCCAAGGAAAGAGATCGCCACCGGAACCCGCCATCTCGTCAACAACCAGTGCTTTGGGCCCTTGGATCGATGCCGTCGGTGTGCGCAGATCCTCACCGTAACGCATCGCCCAGTAGCTCACGAGCGGACGACGCAGAATGTCGATGTAATAGTCGGCAACCTGACCACCACCGTTGAAGCGTTCGTCAACGACGATGCCCTCCTTCTGCGCTTGCGGATAGAAGTAGCGCTTGAAGTAGTCGTAGCCGGGTTGCGCCGTGTTTGGCACGTACACATATGCGACACGTCCGCCGGAGATCGAATCGACCTTGCGCAGATTTCCTTCCACCCATGCGCGATTTCTGAGTGCGCCCTCGTTCGCAATCGGCACGACCTGCACCGTGCGTGAACCCGTGCCATCGGCATTCGGGCCGACGGTGATCTCAATCTGCTTGCCCGATGTGTTCTCGAAGAAGCTGTAGAGGTTTGCTGCCGCGGGCACGTTGATGCCGCGCACGGCAAGCAGATAGTCGCCCGCACTCACGTTCACGCCCGGCTCGGTCAGCGGTGCACGCAACGCAGGATTCCAATTGAGCCCGCCGTACACTTTCGCAAAGCGATAGCGTCCGTTGGCGATGGTGTAATCGGCGCCAAGCAGTCCACCAGGAACGTTGCGCGCTGCCGTCAATCGATCACCGCCACCACCCCGATGGTGGCCGACGCCCAGTTCGCTCATCAACCACTGCGTGATGCGATTCACGTCTTCTTTCGTGACGGCATCTGGGAGAAACTGCGCGTACTTTTTCTTCGCCGCGTCCCAGTCCACACCGTGCATGTTCGGTGCGTAGAAGTAGTCGCGATTGATGCGCCACGCTTCGTCGTAGATCTGCGTCCACTCGGCGCGCGGATCGATGCGTACTTCGATGTCAGCCGTTGCGAGACGCGGTGTTGTCGGCGGAGGCGGTGCGGCACTTGCAGCGATCGACCAACCGCCCTGCGAGCCGTAGAGAATCTTTTTTCCGTCGGCGGACAGTTTGTATCCGCTGACGCCGCTTAAAAACACATCGTCTTTGCGTTTGGTCACATCGTAGCGATGCAGCACCGGCACGTTGTCGGCGGTACGCACGAAGAAGAGCACTCCCCCTTCGCCGGACTCGATGTTCGAGATGTCCGCGGCAGGCACAGGAAACGCGACGATCCGCTGCTCGAGTCCGTCGAAATCGATGCGTGTTGCCGCAGGCGGTGTGCGTGGCGGAGCCATTGGCGCAGCGGGTGGTGCAGCGGCAGGCACCGCTGCGGCCGCCGGTGTTGCCGGTGCCATCGCTGCCGCCGCCTTTTCTTCATCGCTCTCGCGGCCGAACGGATTGGGGATATCCTTGCGCAACACGACCGCGTATATCGCGCGCGTTACCGGGATGCTGGTGTTCGATTGCGCAAACCAATCAAGCGTTGGCCCGGCGTCTGTCGAGGCAAGCAGATACAGATACTTGCCACTGCGATCGAACATGGGCTCCGTCGCCGCGCCCAAACCATCAGTGACGCGCTGTGACTTGTCGTCTTCAACGTTGTACACCAGTACCGACGTAGCCAGCGCCTGCGTACCCACGGAGTACGCGAGCCACTTGGAATCGGGCGACCAGGCGTAGCTCACCAGTGACGCCGGTGTGTAGATGCGATTGCCCCCGACGCGCTTCACCGCACCGGTCTTGAGATCGAGCACGAGGATCGACTGCGAGTTGTCGACATACGCGATGTGTGAACCATCGGGCGACCAGCGCGGACGATCATAGAAACCCGCGCCGCCACCTTTGTACAACTTGTGCTCACCCTTCCCGTCCTGCGACGCGACGTGCAACTGATACTCGCCGCCTTCGTCGGAGAACCACGCGATGCGCGCACCATCAGGGGACCACGCCGGCGAGCGATCGTTCGCACCCGCCGAGTTGGTGAGATTGCGAACATCACCTTTTTCTGCGGGCACGGTGACGATTTCGCCGCGAAATTCGAGCACCGCGCGCGCACCGGTCGGCGAAATGTCCGCGTTGCGGATGTAGTTGTTTCCTCGTGCCCAGCGCGGACGCACCTCGCGCAGATCCGCAGCGACACCGATCGCCAATTTCTTCGCCTGCGTCGAGCCGACGTCCATCACATGCAACCAGCCGGCTTGCTCAAAGACGATCTTGCCGCCACCAGCGGCAGCGCCGAGCACTGGAAAGTCGGCGTACTTGGTGAGCGCGCGCACTTGTTTGGTCTTGGTATCGTACGCGTAGAGATTGAATTCACCATCGCGATCAGAGCGGAAATACACGACGTCACCAACCCACATCGCGTCGACATCATTCGATCGGGATGCAGGTTGCGGAATCTTCTCCACCGCGTGCGTTCCACTCGTGTACAGCGAGATCACCGAGTTGCGACCGCCGCGATAGTGCTTCCACTGTGTGAACGCAGGCGGCAGCGGATTGTATGCAAGACGCTTTCCGTCCGGTGAGAACGTCGCCTGATACGCATTCGGAATCGGCAGCCGGTCCTCTGCGCCGCCGTCAATCGACACAGTGTACAACTGCGAATGCGCGCCGGTAAACGCGTTACGTCCTGATGTGAACAGCACGCGCTTTCCATCAGGCGTGAACGCCTGCGCGACATCGGCACCCGGATGATACGTGAGTCGACGCGGGCTGCCACCACCAACGGGAATCACGTACACATCCTGGTTGCCGTCGTAGTTGCCAGTGAACGCAATCGTGGACCCGTCTGGTGAGAACACGGGCGAACTCTCATCGCCATCGGCGGTCGTCAATCGTCGCACGTCGCTGCCATCAAGCTTCGCCGACCATAGATCGCCGGCGTACGCGAATGCCACGTGCGTTGTACTGACGGCGGGTTGACTGAGCAGTCGAGTGTCGGTCGTGCTCTGCGCGCGTAGCTGGAACGAGTGAGCGGTGAGCGCGCTCCCGCATACCAGGGCGAGCGTCACACGGCGGGCAATGTCATGCATGAGCTGTAGGATTGACGTGATTTTCAGTGACGAGGCGTGCAAAGTGTGGCACCACAGGAGGACGCGCGCCAGCGAGTGGCCGCCTCTTGGTTGGCGCACTACCTTGTCGGAATCCTCTCCCTGGAGCTGTGCTTGGCGGAACTCGGAAACGCGAAGACCATCCTGCTTGCGGCGCTGTGCCTCGTGGCCATCGTCTATTCGATCATTCTCGTGCTGGGCGTTCGGCGCCGGAAACGCGAGGAGCCGTCACTGCCCGTCGCGCCGACCGGCGGCGGGGTGGCGACCGGTTTCGTGACGAACTTCTTCGACACGTTGGGCATCGGATCGTTCGCGCCGACGACCTCGATCCTGCGCGCGTGGAAAATGGTCCCTGACAAAGAGATTCCAGGGACGCTGAACGTCGGGTACGTACTGCCGACGATCGCCCAGGCGCTGATCTTCACGCAGGCTGTGCCTGTGGACGCCACAACGCTGATCGTGCTGATCGCCTCCGCGGCGCTCGGCGCATGGCTCGGCGCAGGCGTGGTGGTCTCGTGGCCCAAGCGCCGCATCCAGCTTGGCATGGGCTTTTGCCTGCTCGGCGCCGCGACGCTGATGCTGCTCGGCCTGTTCAGCATCGCGCCGATGGGCGGCACCGCGCTCGGACTCACCGGCAGCAAGTTGATCATCGGCGCCGGGGTGAACTTCCTGCTCGGCGCACTGATGACACTCGGCATCGGGCTCTACGGACCGTGCCTGATTCTCATCAGCATGCTCGGCATGAATCCGACGACCGCGTTCCCGATCATGATGGGTTCGTGCGCGTTCCTCATGCCCGTCGCCAGTGTGCGCTTCATTCGCGAGAACGGATTCAATGTGCGCGCCACGATCGGACTGCTCATCGGCGCGGTGCCGGCGGTGCTGATTGCCGCGTATCTCGTAAAGTCGCTGCCGCTGACGGCGGTGCGATGGCTAGTTGTGATTGTTGTGCTGTATACGGCGTACGGATTGTTGAAGAGCGCGATGCAGGAAAAGGCGGCGGGGGAGCTGAGCCCCGCGTAAGGAGTGGGGCCTCACCGCGGTGGCTTTAGAATCAGAGTTTCGAGTTCGCAGTTCGAGTGACCAGTCTCCGGTTTGAACTACAAAGTGTCGAGTTGGCCGTTGGGTTGCACGCTCGCGGTTGCACTGCGAACTCGTAACTCGAACTGCGAACTCGACACTTTGCTTTTCAGACTCCAATGCGGGTCCACACGTTCAATGCCCCACCCACCCCGGCCCCCGCACCGCCATGCCCGGTTTCGCCCCGGTGTGCGCGCCGTCCTTGAGCACCTCCACACCATTCACGAGCACGTACTGCATCCCGACTGACAGCTGATGCGGTTTTTCGAACGTCGCCTTGTCGACGAATTTCTCGGGATCGAAGATGATGACATCGGCGCGCATCCCCGACTTGAGCACGCCGCGATCGTTGATTGAGAGTCGCGTTGCAACGGCGGCCGACGATTTACGGACAGCTTCTTCGAGTGAGATGACTTTGTCCACCTGCACATACTTGCCGAAGAGACGCGCGAAGTTGCCGTAGGTGCGTGGATGCACCATCCCCTTCGAAGCGAACGACGGATCGGTTCCACCGGCGTCGGTACCGAACTTCATCCACGGCAATGCGATCTGACGCTTCACATTGTCCTCGCTCATGCGAAAGAGAATTTCGCCAAGCTTTCCTTCCTCCGCGACATTGAGATCGATGATGACATCGGTCCAATCCTTCTTCAATGCGGTCGCGATTTCATCGAGCCGCTTCCCTTCGTACTGCATGAGTTCCGGCTTGGTGAAGCCGACAACCATCACATTGTGCGGCGCTTCCTGACAGCTGTTTTCGAAGCCGGGAATTTCGCGCTTGAGATCAGCCTTGATCTGTTCACGCAACGCGGGATTCTTGATGTTTTCGAGCAGCTTTCCATCGGCCGAATATTGCGGCGCGATGCACGCGGAAAAGCTGTTTCCACCGGCGATGTAGAGATACATGTCGGCCTGCACGTCCTGCCCTGCCGCGCGCGCGGAATCAATCTTCGCAACGACGGCCGGAATCTTCGCCCAGTTGCGCATCCCGGCAGCTTTGAGATGATAGATCTCCGTTGGCACGCCGCCTTCTTTGCCAATGCGAATCGCTTCGTCCACAGCTTCGGTGAAGTGGTCGCCTTCGTTACGCATGTGCGTGATGTACACGCCACCCAAAGGTGACATCGCCTTCGCCGACGCGATGAGATCGTCAGTCGTGTTGTAGTTGTCAGGCGGATACATCAGCGCGCTCGCCACACCGAACGCACCGTCTTCCATCGCGCGTTTGATCATCGCGTCCGATGTGTCACGCTCGGCTTTTGTGTACGGAGTCGAAGCTGCGCCCTTCGCGTATGCGCGTACAGTCCCGCTGCCAACAAACGATCCGACGTTCTGCGACAGACCGCGTCCAACCATGAAATCGATCCACTGCACGAAGCCATGAGCGCCAGTGAATTGAGGTGCGAGACGCTTCATCGCCGTGTCAGTGACCAAGGCGATCGTGTTATCGTTGGACGGTGCGGGCGTGTCGCCTTCGCCGAGGATTGCGGTGGTGATTCCTTGCGTCACCATGGACAGCGCCTTGCCGTCGCCCGTCATGAAGTTTTCGTACGATTGCGCTTGAATGTCGATGAATCCGGGCGCAACGACCATGCCTTTCGCGTCGATGCGCTGAGTGGCAGGGGCCGAGTTCAGCACACCCTTTGGCGTGACTCGGGCGATCCGACCCTCGGCGATGGCGATATCACCCCAGAACCAGGCGCTGCCCGTCCCGTCCACCACTCGGCCATTCGTGATCACCACGTCGTACGGGCGATCGGTGAGCGGCGTGCTGTCGGTGCCCCGCTGGGTGGTGCAGGCAGCGACAATGAGCAGCAGAGTTGCAACAACTGTCTTGCGCACAGTGCGCTCCGGTGGTGGCTCGGTGAGTGTGTGCAACATGCAGCGCGATGCCGGGGATGACACAACCTGCGCCGTCGGCCAGTTTGCAGCGTATCCCTTCAACGCGCCAGACGAATACGGATGCCGGACATCGCCCAAGGCTTTTCGCGAGTCAGTGTGATGGTGATCATCACCGTCGCCATTTACATACTGCCCACGATGCTCGCCTGGAAACGGCAGAGCAGTCGCCGTTGGCGTATCACGCTCATCAACCTGCTGCTTGGCTGGACGGTTGTCGGATGGATTGTGGCAATGGTGATGACCTTTGCGTACGAGCCCCCGCCGCAAGGTGCGCCGCCTGATGAGCCGCATCTGCGCATGCCTGAGAGCGACTGACGTCTCGTTCGTCAGAACGCGCCAAACGTTGTGCCAAGTCCAAGCAGCACCACCAGCGCAACAAGTGGCACGACAACAGAGACGACAAAGATGTCGAGATACGACTCGCGATGGGTGAGATTGCAGATCGCGAGCAGTGTGATCACCGCGCCATTGTGCGGCAATGAATCGAGGCCGCCCGACGCAACGGCTGCGACACGATGCAAGAGCTGCGGACTAAGACCCGCAGAATTGCCAAGATCCAAGTAGGTCTTGCCGAGCATGTTGAGCGCGATGCTGAGCCCACCAGACGCAGAACCGGTGATTCCGGCCATGATGTTGACGGCGATGGCTTCGGAGATGAGCGGATTGTTGGGCGAGAATCCAACGACTGCATCGCGAATGACGGCAAACGCCGCCAGTGCGGCGATGACTGAGCCGTAGCCAACTTCCGACGCCGTATTGAAGATCGGCAACAGCGAGCCCATCGTCCCATCATTGACCGACTTTTTGAGATCGGCCCACCGTTTCCAGTGAAGTACGATGGCAACCACACATGCGAGGAATATTGCGGCGATCAGTGACCACACGCCGCGTACATCATTGATCGTCACTTTACCAAACTTTGCATCGGCGAGATAGCTCGTATCCATCTGCGGAATGAGCCAGCGCGTGAAGACAAGATTCAAACCTATCACGAGCAGAATTGGGAGAAGTGCTATCAGCAGCGCTGGACGATCGCGCCGATCATCGTCAAAACGAATGTCCGTCGGATGGTTGCCGTACCCCTCGCCCGCGCGATGCGCGAGTGTTGCGCGACGCGAGAGCCACGCCATGCCGCCGGCAAACATGACGAGCCCCGCGACGGTACCGAGCAGCGGCGCCGCAAATGCATCGGTGCCAAAGTACGGCATCGGGATCGCATTCTGGATTGCGGGCGTCCCGGGGAGTGCGGTCATCGTGAATGTCGCCGAGCCCAGAACCAGCGCACCCGGAATCAGTCGCTTGGGAATTCCGGCTTCGCGGTAGAGTGCGGCGCCGATGGGGTACGCCGCAAACGCCACGACAAAAACAGAGACGCCACCGTAGGTGAGAATCGCGCAGGAGAGCACCAACGCCATGATCGCGCGCTTGGCCCCGATTCGCGCGACGATTGCCCGCGCGATGCTGTCCGCCGACCCCGAGTCGTTCATCAGCCGGCCAAAAATCGCGCCGAGCAGAAAAAGCGGGAAATACTTGACGAGAAATCCGCCAAGCCCCGTCATGAACACCTGCGTATACATCGCCATCAGCCTCGTGTCGCCGCCGAGCAGTACGGCGAGGAGGGCCAGCACCGGTGCAAGCACCAGCACCGAGTAGCCGCGATACGCGAGCCACATCAGCAGCACGAGCGAGATCAGGATTGACATCGGGATACAATGCGGCGCGACGCACGATTCCGCGATCCATCATCGCCCTGCGCTCGTCGCGCCTCTACTTGCCACCCGGCGGAGGTAGCGTCGCCGCGTATTTCCACTTCGCCTGATAGTCCCGCGTGACCGGCTGCTTCAACATGAGGTTGCGCACCATCTCCACCGGCATCGTACCATGCGTGTAGATGAAATCGTGGAACGGCTTGTTCTTCATTTTGCCGCCATCGACGACTTCGTGGTGCAGTGCCCGGAACTGCAGTCCACCCATCATATACGCCACCTGATAGAGCGGACCGTAGCTGCCGTTGAATGAACGACGCACTTCGGCAGAAGCATTCGCGCGTTCATGGCCGACCTTGTCGATCAGGAACTCGATACACTGCTGCGGCGTCCAGTTGCCGAGGTGAAAGTTGGGCGAAAAGATGATTCGCGCCGCACGATGCATGCGCCAGAAGAGTGCGCCGATGCGGTCTTCCGCCTTTGCGTGATAGCCGAGGTCCCAGAAGATCGTTTCCCAGTAGAACGCGCCACCTTCCGTCCAGAACGGCGTGCGGAATTCACCGCGATAGTCGGCGTAGCGCGCATTCATGAAACCCTGCAGGTGATGACCGGGGATCATTTCGTGAAAGACCGTCGCGTGCGAGAAGTGCGGATTGTTGCCGCGCATCGACATCAACTTGTCGTCATCGGTCATCGAGTCGGTCGGATACGAGACCTGCAGAATCTCGCCACCAAGAAAAAACGGATTCGTCTTCTGCCGCTCGGGTGAAATCATCTCAATACGCCAGATGTCCTGCGCCAAGGGCGGCACGGTGATCAGGTCGTGCTCGTTCAGGAATGCGAGCCCATCGAACTCGAGGTCGCGCACCATGTTCGATTGTTCACCGGGTGGCACGGCCGACTGCTTCACCTTCTCCATCGCCGCCTTCCAGTCGTCGCCGAAACCCAGCTCCTTCGACGCTTTCTTCATCTCGGACTCGCCCCACTCGAGCTCCTTCTGCGCAATCGCCATCAACTCTTCAGGCGCGTACGCAATCATCTCGTGCCGCAGGTCGGCGAGAATCGCTGCACGACCGATGGGCAGGCCGACGATCGGATCGTCTTCACCCGCGCGGATACCGACGATGCGCGTGCGCAGTGTGCGCGTGAGTGCAACGATCGATGTGTCCGCGGCGCGATACGGCATGCGCGTCCACCACGTGAACATCGGATCGTAGCCGTCGTAGTACTTGTACCAGCCCTGCAGCGTCGCGCGCAGCTGCACCAGTACCTCTGCGGCGCGGTACGTAGCGACCTTTGACGGGCGCGCACTGCCGGTGTCACGAGGACTCAGGCTGTCGAAACGCAGGCGGACCTTGTTGGCCATTGATGCGACGTGTTCCAACGCGCGCGCCGACGCCTGCGGATCGACATTCCGCATTTCGCGCCGCAACTCTTCAAGCGCGAACACGGTGTCGGCAAATGGCATCAGCGGCGCGACATCTTTCCACACCTTGGCATCAAGCACCATCTGCGCCTGCTCGCTCTCGATCTTGTTGCGCAGCAGTACATAGTCCACCTTTGCGTCGGCGCTCATACCGTCAAAGGGCAGCGCTGTCAGTTTGTCGAGCCACGCCGAGTAGAACTTGTCCATCACTTTGCGCTGCGCGACGGAGTATCCGACCCGATAGCGACGCAACAGCCCCTGCCGATCGTTCGTGTAGCGTTCAACCACGCCGCGCAACTCACTTGGCTTCTCTGCGATCAGTGCCGCAAGATCGGGAGTGAGTACCGTGGGCTCGCCTTGAACGTTTGGTGGCGCCTTCTGCGCGTGTGCCGCGGCAAACGGAATCGCGACAAGCGAGAACGCGACAAGCGAGAACGCGACAAGCATCGCGACGGCGAGTGCCGGGAGCGGGACACGGGCTTTGTATGGCATGACGTAACGGTCGTGGGTCGTGAAACCAGCGGGCAGAACGGCCTGACATTGGCGCCCGAGCAACACTACCGGGAATCAGCCGATGCGCAATGTGATCTAGGGCGAGATCAACGTCGCGAGCGCAGCGCGCACGTCGTCCGGCACCTTGATCGGCCGTCGACTTGCCCGGTCGACATAGACATGCACGAAATGTCCGGCGGCCGCGATTTTTGAGTCGTCATTGCGGAAGAGACCGATTTCGTAGCGCACACTGCTCGTCCCGAGGTGCGCCACACGCAATCCGGCAGTCACACGTTCCGGAAATGTGAGCGGGCTGAAATACTCGCACTTGGTTTCAACCACGAGACCGATCGCACTGCTCGACTCCACCGACAACACCCCGCGCTCGATGAGCCAACGATTCACGACAGTATCAAAGAAGCTGTAGTAGATCACATTGTTGACGTGCCCATACGCGTCGTTGTCCATCCACCGCGTATCAAGTGTCGTGAGATGCGGAAACTGTTCGCGCGTTGCGTCGCGCATGGACACTGATGCGGTCACCGTCAGAGCACCTGGGTATAGATGGCGAGCGCATCGTCATACGTGATGTCGCGCGGATTGTTGACGAGCAATCGCTGTACCGCCATCGCATCGGTCGCGAGCATCGGCAAATGATCTGACGTCACACCAACGTCGCGCAGCGTGCGCTCCAGCCCAAGCTCGTTGAGCAGCACGCCGATCGTATCAACGAATGCGCGGCCTGTCGCGTTTCCACTCCCGCCAACGGCGGGCAACAGCTCCGCGTACAACGCGTCCGCGACCGGCAGGTTGAATTCGAGTACGGGCAACAACACGAGCGCGTTGCTCAAGCCGTGCGGCACATGAAAGTGCCCGCCCAACGGATATGCCAAGGCATGCACGGCGGCGACCGGCGCATTCGCAAATGCCATCCCCGCCAGCATCGACCCTTGCAGCATCGCGCGACGGGCCGCGAGATCACCGCCATTCGCCAGCACTCGACGCATGTTCGACGACAGCAGCTGCAGTGCACGTACCGCCAGCATATCTGAAACGATGTTCTTCCGGTGACGCGTAGTGTACGCCTCGATCGCATGCACCATCGCATCGATGCCGGTCGTCGCCGTTACGCGTGCTGGCAGACCAACCGTGAGGGTCGCATCGAGCAGTGCCACATCCGCATACAACACACGCGATACAACGCCCTGCTTGGCGCCACTCGGCGTCGTGACGATCGCAATCGGCGTCACCTCTGAGCCAGTGCCGGCTGTCGTCGGCACCTGAATGAGTGGCAACCGTGGACCCACAGCGTTGTCGACGCCGTACGCGCGATCGAGCGTGCAAGATCCTGTCGCGAGAAGCGCCACCAGTTTGGCCACGTCCATCGAACTGCCGCCGCCGAGCCCGATCACGCCATTCGCGCGCATCTCACGGGCAAGCGCGACTGCATCGTGGATGCAGGATTCCGGTGGATCACCGATCACATCGGCGTACAGCGTCGCGTGTACACCGGCGCGCGCAAGACTTGCGATCGCCTCACCGACAACGCCGACATCGAGCAAGCCACGATCGGTGACGATCAACACGTGCGTCAACCCCATCTCGCGTGCGAGCTCACCCAACCGACTCGATGCGCCGTCTTCGCAGATGATGCGAGGCACCGTCTCAAAGGCAAACGCCCCGGAGTTCATGCCCCGCTACTCAGCATGCTGCGGCAGTGCGCGTCCAACCACCATCGTCACGTTGTCGGAACCGCCGCGTTCAAGCGCGAGCGCCAACAGCGTCTGGCACACCTGCTCGGCCGACGTCATTGCGGCCAGATGCTGGGCAATCTCGTCGTCAGTCACGTGCTTCGTCAGTCCATCGCTGCAGACGAGAATTACACTCCCCCGCTGCTCTACATCAACGCGCGTCACGACCGGCAACGCCTCTGATGCACCGATGGCACTCGACAGCACATGATTCAGCGGCGATGTATGCGCGCGTTCGGGGGTCAACAGTCCCCGGTCGACCAACTCCTGCGCAACGGTCTGATCGCGTGTCACCTGACGCAACGTGCCGTTCTGGTAGAAGTAGCAACGACTGTCGCCGACTTGCAGCACGTACAGCCAAGGCCAGACTACAATGCCAAGCGAAAGCGTAGTCGCCATCTCTCGTCCATCCAGGCGCTCGCTTGCTTCATGGCGCACGGTTTCATGCGCGTCGATCGCGGCTGCGCGCAACGCTTCCATGAACTCGCGATCGTCGGACGAACCAACCGTGTGGTAGCAGCGCAACGTCGATGTCACGTAGCGCAGGATTGCTTCCGACGCGAGTCGACTCGCTTCACTTCCCGCCGCACTGCCACCAACGCCGTCCGCCACGAGTAGAATCGACGCCAGACGCTGTCCTGGCGTGAGCAATGACTGCGTATCCGGCAGACTCGTGCCGTGCATCATCAACTGCGGATGCACCGTCGCGAGCAGAAAGTGATCCTGATTCTCCTCTCGCACATGGCCGATATGTGTGAGCCCGAACATGTCGAGCTCGTTGTCCTTGGGCCGCGGCGTGTGCACATCGGGATCGTTACACACCGTGCTCTCGCTCGGCGCTTGGGCATCCGCCGTATCCGCAACCGCCGCACTCGCAACCGCAGCACTCGCGTCCGTCCCGGTGATCGGCTCAACGAACTGCATCTTCGTCTCCATAAAGGCGGGTAATACCACTCGAACCAGCCGTCCCGATCCGGCGATGCCGATCGGGTCAGCGTGTGAGCATGAAATGACTGATCACGGGAAAATGATCGCTCGTCGTTCGTCGGAAGTTCTGCACGAACTGATCCACACGATAGACCTCCGCCGAGTTGGCGACTTCCATCTGCGCGAGCGCGCGAGAAGCCAAGTGATGATCAATCATTTCCTGATGACTCGCCGTGCTTGAAATACCTCGGACTGACAACGGTGCGGTGAGAAACCGGTAGTGCGCTGCGTCACCGGCAAACAGTGCATACGGCGATGGCTTTCCGCGAGTCAGTGACCGGTCCACGTCATCGTTCCAGTCACCCACCACCAGCACGCGCGCCGTCGACCAGTTGTCGTCAACATACCGCTTCAATGCCGACGCTGCACGAGCGCGCCGCGTCCAACTACCGGCGTCGGCGGTCGCCTTCATGTGCAGTACGATCAGCACGAGCTCGTCCGACTGTCCCCGGATCGTGACGCGCAGACGCACCTGCAAGGGCGGCC
>JBKJTE010000260.1:0-2766 GCA_046590495.1 Gemmatimonas sp.
CATCGCGCGCGCAATCGTGTCGTTGACCAAAATCGCGCCCATCGGGAGTCCACCCGCCAGCGGCTTGGCGATCGTAAGCATGTCCGGTTCAAAACCCAACTGCTCGTACGCGAAGAAGGAACCGGTGCGTCCAAGACCACACTGAATCTCGTCGAGAATCAGCATCACGTTCCGTTCCTTCGTGAGCGTCCGCAGTCCGCGCAAGAATTCAGGATCGACGACACGCACGCCGCCTTCGCCCTGAATCGGTTCGACGATCACCGCTGCCGCCGTTTCCGGATCGAGTACTGCGCGCAGCTCCTGCAGATCGCGCTCGACAATTCGCACGCCGCCCATCAACGGACGGAAGGGCAGGCGATACGCCGGGCGATCGGTCGCGGCCAACGTGCCGGGCATACGTCCATGAAACGAACCGCGCAGCGCGATGATCTCGTGCTTGGACGGATTGCCCGTCGTGCCCGCCCAGCGACGCGCGAACTTGAACGCACCTTCGTTCGCTTCAGCCCCCGAGTTGCAGAAGAAGACGCTCGACGCAAACGAGTGTTGCACCAGCCACTGCGCCAACTCTTCGCCCGGCGCGGTGCGATAGAGATTGGACGTGTGGATGAGCCCCGTCGCCATGATTTCCTGCATCGCGTTCATCACACCGGCGTCGGCGTGGCCGAGTGATGTAACAGCGATCCCGGCGACAAGGTCGAGATAGCGCTTGCCGTCTGCGTCGTACATGTAGACGCCTTCGCCACGAACGAACATCGGCGCCTGTCTCTTGTACGTGCCCAGAATCGGCGACGTGGACGGCGCAGCGGCGGGCGTCGACGAGGCCGGTGGCACGAATGCACCGTGCGGAGCGGCAGAAGAAGGCGAGGTCATGGTCGATGGGGTCATGGTAGCTACTCGGCAGAAGACAAACGCGACGGCGACAAAGGAACGGGCACTGCAGGACTACTACTACGAACGGTGCTGCGAATGATTGCTACGATCGGGAGATGGTCGTGCCGGCATCCGGAACGGACAGCGCGGCGAGATTGCCGATGCGCACGTGTGCGACACCGCCGGTCAGCGCTTGCGCACTCGCATCGAGCTTGGCGGCCATACCGCCGCCAGCGACTCCAGACGCGACGAGCGCACGCGCGCCGTCGAGTGTCAGCGCGCTGACGCACTGCTTGTCGGCATCGAGCACGCCAGCGACGTCGATCATCAGAAACAGTTCGGAAGCGCCTAGTGCAGCAGCGATCGCGGCCGCGGCATCGTCACCATTCACGTTGAGCGCGCCGCCGACGGTGACATCCGAGTTGGCCGCGACCGGCGAGATGACCGGTAGAAAGCCGCTGGAGAGAAGCACTTTGATGATGCGTGTGTCGACCGTTGTTGGAGTGCCGGAAAATCCGAAGGTCCCGACATCGATCGGTTCTGCGCGCAGCAGAGTCGCGTCTTCACCAGAAATGCCGACTGCCGGCGCGCCGATTGCGGTGAGTGCCGACACGAGTTGCTTGTTGGCCAGCCCGGACAGCACCATGCGCACCAGTTCGAGCGCGCCTTCGGTCGTGACACGACGTCCACCGACAAACACCGGCTCTTCGCCACGCATCCGCTGCAACGCGCTGATCTGATCGCCCCCGCCGTGCACGATCACCAGCCGACCGTCGCACGCCGTCCAGAGCGCCGCGAGCGCGGTCGGCAGCGCAGGATCGGATTGCGTACGCCCACCAAGTTTGACCACGATCGGGCCGCGCGTCTTGGCATCCGACTCTTCGGACGACGACAGCGCGGCCGCGTTGATGGCCGTCATGGAAGCGATGGAGGCGGCAAGTGCGCCGATATTCATCGGAGTGTGTGGTCGAATTGAGCGGTGGATCGGTAGAGACGCGGTGACGCGTCAGCGCGGGAGTCCGGCCGTTTCGTCGAGGCCGAGCATGAGGTTCGCGTTCTGCAACGCCTGGCCCGCGGCGCCTTTCACGAGATTGTCGAGCGCACTGAAGACGAGCATCGTCGGCGTGCGCACGCCTTGCGGAATGCGCGCGTTGAGACGCAGCACGTTGCGGTGCGCGACATCGGTCAGTGCCGGGAGATCGTTGGTCAGTTCGATGAACGGCTCGTTCGCGTACGTGTCGCGAAACGGCGCCATCGCGTCGTCGACGGCGCGCGTGAGCGGCACCGTGATCGTCGACAGGATACCGCGATCGATCGGCAGCAGGTGCGGGGTGAACAGCAGATCGCAGTCGATGCCCAGGTCGGTCATGGTCGCCCGCATCTCGTGCAGATGCCGATGCGCGTTGCCAACGCTGTAGGCGCGATAGTTCTCCGTCACTTCGGCAAAGAGCAGCTCGAGCTTGGGTGACGCACCCGCTCCACTGACGCCGCTGGCCGATGCGATCGAGATCGTCGTACCCGGTGCGATCAGCCCGGCCTTCGCGAGCGGCAACAGTGCAAGCAGAATGCTGGTCGCGTAACAGCCGGGGTTGGCGACGACGCGCGCGCCCTTGATCTGTTCGCGATAGAGCTCGGTCAATCCGTACGGCGCGTCGGCCGGGACACCGCCTGGCGCACCATGTCCGCTGCCACCAAAGCCCGGGCGCAAGTCGCTCGACAAATCGACCACGCGTGCACCGGCTGCGATCACCTTGGCCACCCATTCCGCCGACGCGCCATGCGGCAGCGCGGCGAACACGAGTTCCGCCGCACTCAGATCAACTTCGTCAGCGCCCACGAGCGGAATCGCGTGCACGGCATTGCCGGCGCGCACCCGAAGCGTGGTGCCGCGCTGCG
>JBKJTE010000300.1:0-4879 GCA_046590495.1 Gemmatimonas sp.
ATTGCGGAATACTTCCGCGATCAGGGGAAGCAAGTGCTGTTGATGGTCGACTCGGTCACCCGTGTGGCGATGGCGTGGCGCGAGATCGGATTGGCGACTGGTGAGCCGCCAACCACCAAGGGCTATCCGCCTTCTGTGTTTGCCGCGCTGCCACGTTTGCTCGAGCGCGCCGGCAATGCAGCCGTCGGTGGCATTACCGGCATTTACACCGTGCTTGTTGACGGCGACGATTTCAACGAGCCCGTTGCCGACGCGGCCCGTTCGATTCTCGACGGTCACATCGTGCTTACGCGCCGACTCGCGGCGCAGAATCACTTTCCGGCGATCGACGTACTCGAGTCCAAGAGTCGTGTGCGCGATGCGATTGTCAACGACGTGCAGAAACGCGCCGGCAGCTCGTTGCTTCGCCTTGAAGCCGCGTATCGCGAAAAAGAAGACTTGATCATGGTCGGCGCGTACCAACGCGGCAGTGATGCGTACGACGACGCCGCGATCACCTATCGTGATCGCGCACTCGAATTCCTGCAGCAGCGTCCCGACGAAGTCACCGAATACGGCGACAGCTACAACGCACTCGCCGCGATCGGTCAGCTGATCGATGGCGCCGTCGCATCGAGGCGTGCCTGATGTTTCGCTTTCGTCTGCAGCGTGTGCTCGAACTGCGTCAGGAAGCCGAACAGGTGGCGTCGCGCACGTTGGGTTTGGCGCGCGATGCCGCTGATGAAGCGCGTCGGGCGCAGGATGCACTCGCCGACTTGCACGAAACATCGCGCAGGGAAATCGGCGCGACGCAGCAGCGGGAACCGCGCATCGGACATCTGCAGCAGTTGGGCGTCGTGCTTCAGTCGCTGGAGACGCGACTCGAGAGCGCGGTCGAGCAGGTGCAGGTCGCCGACGGTGTGGTCGCTGACGCGCAGTCGAAGCTCGAACTCGCAGCGCGCGACCGTCGGGTGCTCGATCGGTTGAAGGAGCGCCACCTGACAGTGTGGCGCGCGGAAGAAGCGCAGAAGGACCGATTGCAGATGGACGAAATCGCACTCGCTCGTTTCGGCCGCAAGCAGGAATCCCGTGACGACGAACGTGCGTCGTCGAACAGCAGTGCTGGCGCGCAGCAGAGCGCCTCTCCCCGTAACGACGGTCAGACTCGATGAAGCAGTTGATCATCCCCGCCGTGATTGCAATCCTCGCCGGTGTCGGCGGCGGCTCGGGCTATGCCTACATGCGCGCTTCGAAGCAGTTCGTTGTCGACTCGACGCACCTCGCCGACAGCCTCAAGATGCATCCGCTGAAAGATTCAACACAGCACGCCGGCAAAGCCGAGCATGCAGGCGAAGCACACGACAGCACTTCGGCGGAAGCGGCACCGTCAACGCCGCTCGAGCCGATGACGCCGGCTGACAGCATTCGTGCACTCGAAGCCGCGCGTACCACGCTGCGCGACGAGACGAAGGGACTCAAGGACGCGAAGCCACTCGCTGCCGCTCCTCCAGCGCATGGCGCGCCGGAGCACGCCCCGGAGCACGCACCTGCCCCCGCGGCGGGAACACGCGCCGCGGTGCCCATCACGACGGATGCGCCCGCACCAACCCCGCCGGCGCCAACGTCAAGCGTGGCGAGCAAGGTGGCTGAATCGCCGACTGGTCGTGGCGCTGCACCGAGCGGCGGGAAAACTGCGGTAGCGGCAACGCCGACAACCGCAGCTGCCAACACGCATGCTGTTGCGACGGCAGTCACTGAAGCCAAGCGCGAGGCGATGTCGACGGCGCTCCCTGAAGCCCGTCTCGCAAAGATTTTCAGCGCGATGAAGGCGAAGGAAGCAGCAAAAGTGCTCGATCAGATGAACGACAGTGATGTGCGCTCGATTCTGAGCATGATGACCGACAAGCAGGCCGGGGCGATTCTCTCGTCGCTGCCGCCCGCGCGCGCTGCGGCCGTTTCCAGGAATGGCTCACAGAGTGGCTCACAGAGTGGCTCACAGAGTGGCTCGCACATTCCGCCGGCCAGCCCGGGGGCGAAGCCATGATAGTGTCCGCCAGCGCTGCACCAGTGTATGTGCCGCCACCGTCGCGCCAGGATTCTGTCTCGCGTCCGGATTCGGTCTCACGTACAGACGACACCGACGCGCCGGACAAGAACGACGACAAGCGCGTTGATCGTTCGCGCCCGGAATTCGCGCTCATGCTGGCGTTACTCGCGAATATCAGTCCGGCCGCGCGCGCGGATGCGATGAAGAAGCTCTCGCCCGACAGCGCGTCGCTCGTCGACCGTCTGCTCGATGGTCCTGGCGACAACCCCGATGCGTCCGTGCCGAACGGCGATACGCTGCTCTCGACCGAAGGACAGACCGACGGTCGGACGAACGGCAAATTGGCGCACGGCGACGCGAGGGCGATCATACAGGCGACGATGTCGGCTGTTGATACGATGCGCTACGGCATGATGCAGGATGGCGCGCTCAACGGCGCTGCCACACTCACGGAGCAGACGCTTCGTGGTGCGATTCACGGCGACGCGCGCACATTGCTGGCCGATTCATCCAAGGGCAGCGGAATCGACAGCAGCATCGAGAACGGTGTCGACAACCTCGCCCTCGCAAGCGCAAAGCGCACTCTCGCGCGCATCGCTGGCAAGCGTGGTGTGAGTCAGGAACAGCTGCTCGCGATCGGCGATTCTCGCGGTGCACGCATGCGTGAACAGCTCGACACGTTGCTCGGCTTTGCCGGCACGGCTGAAGGTGCGGCGCTTGCCGATCGCGTCGCGCAGGCAGTGGCACTCGCTGCTGCCACTGCGGTATCGGCGGCAGACGTGACCACGCCTGTTCGTGACACGAATGCTCTCGCCCCTGAATTGCGGGCACGTCTCGATCGCGTGATCTCACGCATGCGCGACGAATACGGGAGCGATGTCTCCGTCGTCGAGACGGCACGTTCGCAGGAACGTCAGGACTATCTCTACGCACAGGGACGCACGCGTGACGGCGCAGTCGTGACCTGGACGCATGACTCTGCGCATACGCGCGGCGAAGCGGTGGATGTGTTGGTCGACGGCAGGTGGAACAACGCCGAAGGGTTTGCCCGTCTTCAGCGGATCGCCCGCGAAGAAGGGTTACGCACACTTGGCCTGAAGGATCCGGGGCATCTCGAACTCGCGCGCAACGGCGCGCCGCCCGACGCCGCAGCCAACGTCGCCGGCATGATCGAGCGTCGCACCGCGACGGTGCCGAATGTCAGCGCGCCGTCGGGGATCGCATCGGTCGCAAGCGTCGCCGGTGTCGCGTCGGTGGCCGGTATCGCGCGTCCGCGCGCACACAGCAACGCATCACTCGACACGAATGGCGTTGCGCCCGATGCCGTCGTGACTACGATCGCAGCAAACAACGCGGGCAACGCCAACGGACGCGGCGGCGCCTCGCGCGATCAGCGTGACGCGCAGAAAGGTTCGACAGACAAGGACGACGCCTCGCGCATCAGCGATCGCTCGCCGTCGCATTCGCGCTTTGATACGTCGGCCGAGCGTGCGTACTCCACCAGCACCACCGCCCCGACAACGGTTGCAAGCAGCACGGCTGGTGCGGGTGCAACGGCAGCGGCAGCCGGAATCAGCACCGCCGAACGCGTCGCCGATGTGCAGCAGCTCAAGGCCGATGCGCCGTCCGGTTCACTGTCGCGCATGACGCTCGAACTCGATGGCGTGAACGGACCCGAGCGCATCACCGTCGATCTGCGCGGCAATGTCGTCGACACACAGATCACCACCGACGCCGCCAACGCCGACCGGCTGCGGATGCGCACAGGCGAACTGCAGGAGGCACTCGGCCGACATGGTCTCGCCGCCGACAGCGTGAGCATCAGCAGCAACGCGCGTACTGAAGCGACGACCACCCGCCCGCTCATGCCTGAACGCGACGGAATTGTCATGACGCAGTCGACGTCGTCCAACAACGGTGCCGATGCACAGAACACCGGACAGAGCACGCGGGACCGCGCGATGGCGCGCGAGTGGGAGAAGAACGAAGACGCGCGCAAGGCGCGTGACGAGCAGCGAAACAGCGCCGAAAGGCAATCCGCTGGCCAGCGTGGCCAGCGCGGCACCTACAACGAGGGCGCGCGATGAACACTGCGGTCAAGAACGTCAGCAACAATCCGCTCTTTACGAGCACCAGCAACAAGACTCCGGATCCGGTCGTCGGTCCTGCTGAACCGACTACGGCGAGTAAGCCGCCGATCAATCCGCTCTCGCTGGGGAAGGATGACTTCCTCAAGCTCCTCGTCTCGCAGCTCAAGAATCAGGATCCACTGAATCCGATGGACGGCAAGGAAATGGCCGCGCAGCTCGCGCAGTTCTCGTCCGTCGAACAGTTGCAGCAGCTGAACAGCACTATCGAGAAGCAGGGAGCCACGCAAACCGCGATGTCCGATGCGATCACCAAGCTCGGGAAGGATCAGGCCACTGCGTCGGACAGTCTGCAGGCACTCATCGAAGGACAGACCGCGATGTCGACCGTCGGCAAGACGGGCGTCACGCCGGGCAACGATGTCTTCCTCGACAAGAACGGCGACGGCACTGCGGTCATCGATACGGGCACGGTGAGCGGTGTCGGCACGATCAAAGTGAAGAACGCAGCGGGTGTGGTCAGCACGGCGACGATCGATCCGGTCGGGCAGGGGCTGCAGGCATTCGCCATGAAGGATCTCACGTTCGCGCCGCCACTCACCAACGGCAAGAACAGCTACACCGTCGACGTCACACCCACAGGCGGTACGGCGCAGACCGTGAAGACGTACACCACCGGACGCATCACCGGTATGCGCTACTCGCAGGGCAATCCCATTCTCATCATCGGGGACTCGCTGAGCATCCCGATGTCGCAACTGACGCA
>JBKJTE010000340.1:0-40146 GCA_046590495.1 Gemmatimonas sp.
CGCGCAGGCCACTCCGCCGGGATTTCTGGCTGGCGCCGAAGACGAGATTGACCGGCTTTTCCAGTAGGGGTGGCCGATGTCGATGATCAACTACGCCTCGCGCGAGATCAACTGTAAAATCGTCTTTTACGGACCAGGACTCGGCGGCAAGACCACCAATCTCGAGTACGTCTACGGCAAGGTTTCGCCGAACACGCGCGGCAAGCTGATCTCGCTCGCGACTGAAACCGAACGCACACTCTTCTTCGACTTTCTGCCCGTCGACCTCGGGACCATTCGCGGCTTCCGTACCCGGTTCCATTTGTACACGGTGCCGGGGCAGGTGTATTACAACGCGAGTCGTAAGCTGATCCTGAAGGGTGTCGACGGCGTGGTGTTTGTCGCCGACTCGCAGGTGGAACGCGCCGAAGCGAACGTCGAGTCGATGCAGAACCTGTACGACAACATGGCCGCGTATGGATACGATCTCACGCGCATGCCGTTCGTCATTCAGTTCAACAAGCGGGACCTTCCGAATGCCGCGCCGCTCCCGGAGCTGCAGTCGATGCTCAATCCGGGGTGGGAAGTCACCGATTCCTCCCGCAGGCGCGCACTGGCGGATCCGTTTCGACCCGGCGAGTTTTTGGTATCGCAGTTGCCCAACGGTGAATGGGTTGAACGTGCGCCATATTTCGAGGCAGTCGGTGTCACCGGAGACGGTGTCTTCGATACTTTGAAAGCCGTCTCCAAGCTGGTCCTCAAGACGCTCGCCTGAAACGTGAAGAGCCCCCCGTGAACCTTCCCAACGCAATCACCGTCGGACGCATTGCCCTGACGCCGCTGATTGCGTGGTTACCCTTCACGACCTCGTGGACCGCACGACTGCTGGCATTCACGCTCTTCGTGATTGCCGCTGTCACCGACTACTGGGACGGTCATCTGGCGCGCCAGCACAACATGGTCACGGATCTCGGGCGACTGCTCGATCCACTGGCTGACAAGTTGCTGCTCGTTGCGACGCTGGTGCCGATGTATCTTCTGCAAAAGCATGCACTGTTCATCGTGCCGCTCGACGGCATCCTCCCAGAGCCGTCGCCGTTCCTCTTCACAACGCCTTTCGGCCGCATCGCCTTCCCGTTCTGGATGCTGCTGGTCGTACTCGGCCGCGAGGCGACGATGACGATCTTCCGCCAGGTCGCGGCACGACGCGGTCTCGTGATTTCGGCGATCGGGCCGGCCAAGTGGAAAATGGCTTTCCAGTCCGTCTGGATGGGCTCTGCTTATTGCTGGTTCTTCGCCGTCACGCTGGCGACCAAGAACGGTTGGCTCGACCTCTCGATGTGGCGCACCTTCGCCTCGTTCAACGGCTTGGTCGGCGTCGCCAGCATGACCGGCGCAGTCGCGCTCACGCTTTGGTCACTCTGGCTTTACCTGCGTCGGTACGGCGCCCAGGTGCTGCGCGGCCCCGTTCGCGTCGCCTGACTGGTCGTCGCAGGCCGCCCAAACAGAGCAACCACGCACGGGAGATGTATTCCTTGCGGGTAATGGTCCGACGATTGCCGTTGAGGCTGGTACGATCAGACGAGCACGTGCTTACCAATAGCAGCTGGTAAGCCTTTGCTGCTCAAGCTCGGCCGCCACAGTCGCGCTGCCGGAACACCGCCCTGATCCTCCCTCCCTCCCTCCCCAGGACCACTACATGCAGAAACGCCTCATCGTGGCGGCATTGCTCGCCGCCGCAGCCCAGTCGGCCGGCGCACAGACGATCGTCGTCACTGGCCCAGGTACGCAGTTCACGAACGCCGGCCCCTCAAACGCGGCTGATCCGGCCTGCCCGGCGAATGGCTCCTGGTGTGCCCGGAACGTCCGCAACAACGGCGCGGCCGGCATCACGACTGCGCTTCCGCGCTCCGGAAATGGTTCGATCCAGTTCAACGGACCAACGGGTCAGAGCTACAAGGCGGATTTCGAACACTATCTCGCCGCGCCCGACCGGTTCACGCTGAGCAGCCTGCAGTCGTTTGGCTACGACTGGTACCGTTCCAGCACGTCCACCGCGCCGAATCACCTCGCACCCTCCGTGCGGCTGATCCTCTCGGATTTCTCGTATCTCGTCTATGAGCCGGCGCTCAACGGCACGCCGAAGAACACTATCTTCGCGCAGCCGACCAATGCCTGGCAGACGAACGTCTTCGGCGACAACGGCTACGTCTGGTGGACGGCTGAAGGCACGCAGCTGGCCTACTCGATCGCCGATTGGAAGACCGGCCGCACCGCAGCGAACGGCCGCTCCCTCAACGGTTCGGCGACGGTCATTGGCTTCAGCACAGGTGTCGGATCCGGCTGGTCGGGATCGTTCGATGGCGCCGTCGACAACGTCACGTATCAGACGTCAGCGATGAATCAGGCGACCACTTTCAACTTCGAGACGCAGTCGGTCGTGCCGGAGCCGAGCACGTACGCACTGTTCGCGACCGGCCTGGTTGGCCTGCTGGTCGTTCGTCGTCGTCGTCAGCGCTGAGTCCTCTCACCGCTGTGGAAAGCGGGCGCGCCTGGCAAAGGTGCGCCCGTTTTTTGTTGCGTTTCATCGCGATTTGATACGTAGCGAACGGGGCCGTATGCCACAGTTTGTATCGCGTCCACGCAACGCATTGAACAGTTCGGTGATGGCCCGAGGGCCTGCTAGATAGTGGCGCTCTGAACTCCGTAAACCCGCGCGATCCGAACGCGCCGACATCGAACTTCGGCACGCCCGGCACCACCAACCACGTCACCGCCTACGAAATCTTCCTGCGGAAAGACGCGAACTATCTCTACACGGCGCTCCGCACGCTCAACGGCAACGCGAGCGGTTACGTCTTCGCGAACCTGTACTATTCGCTGCGTTCAGGTCCGGGGCCTGTGGGCAACGCGGGTTCGAGCATCGGATTCGAAGTGCTCAACGACCGCGCTTTCTCCCCGGGCAACCCGGGCTACTACAACGACGTACCGGCCAACCTGATTCAGTGGGCAACATCGAGCAATCCGGACATCATCGAATCGGCGATCGATCTGTCGGTGTTTCTCGGCAACGCCCTCAACGTCACCGGTTTCGGTGCGGTGAACCCGGTCGGAATTCGCCTCAATCTTTCGCAGAGCTTTGGTTATAGTGTCGCTGGCGGTCACTCCAACTACGGCGACACGCGACTCGGCTACGTCAGCCTCGACCAGACGACCGTGCCCGAACCGACAACGTATGCGCTCTTCGCCGCCGGTCTCGCTGCATTGGGACTCGTAGCTCGCCGTCGTCGCAGCGTCTGATACGCGGCTTCACTCCGCGCACGCGCCCCCGAGTCCACGCGGATCCGGGGGCGTTTGCTCTTTTGACGACCGCCCGAAACCCACCCCAGCCCGGAGTGCTCAGCCCTATCTTTCGTCCATGAACATCGAAATCGTCACCATCGGCGACGAGCTCCTGCTCGGCTTTACGATCGACACGAACGCCGCGCACATCGCGCGTGAGTTTTCAGCCCTCGGTATTCGTGTCGTGCGACGCGCAACGGTTGGCGACGATGCAACCGTGATCGCAACAGCGGTCCGCGAAGCACTCGAACGGACTGGTGCCGTGATCACGACTGGCGGACTTGGACCGACCGCCGACGACATGTCCAAGCCATCGGTTGCCGCGATCTTCGGACGCGGGATGGTGCTCGATCAAGCCATCCTTCAGAATCTCGAAGAGCGATGGCTCAAACGATTCGGACACGCGCTTCCGCCCAGCAATCGTCAACAGGCGATGGTCCCGGAAGGCGCGACCATTCTCACTAATCGACACGGTTCAGCGCCCGGCATCTGGCTCGAGGACAGCCAACAGCGTTGGGTCGCGATGCTGCCTGGCGTGCCACGTGAAATGCGCGGAATGATTGCGGACACGATTCTACCGTTGCTCCGCGATCGGGTTGGTGCCGACGCACCAGTGATTCGCTCGCGCACCGTGCGCACGGCCAACATCGCGGAGTCTGCGCTCGCCGACCGTCTCGAGGAGTTGGCGCGCGGCGTTGATGGCATGCCGCTCGCGTTTCTCCCGGGCAACGATGGTGTCGATCTGCGTGTGACATCGCGCGGTTCTGGCGCGCGTGATACTGAACGCAAACTCGACGCCGCGGCGACGCGTATTCGCGACAAAGTGGGGCGCTTTGTGTACGGCGAAGGTGATGACGATCTCGCCGCGATCATGCTTGGCGCCTGCGCCGAGCGAAAGGCCACGATCGCTGTCGCGGAGAGCTGCACGGGGGGGCTGCTCGGCGCGCGTCTGACCGCAGTCCCGGGCTCGAGTTCAGTATTTGTCGGCGGAACGATTGCGTACAGCAACGATGTGAAAGTGCGCGAGCTTGGTGTATCGGTCGAAGCGATCGCGGAATACGGTGCCGTGAGCGAAGCCGTGGCGCTGGCGATGGCAGCGGGCGCTCGCTCGCGCTTCAAGAGCACAATCGGGATCGGCATCACTGGTATCGCGGGCCCCGACGGCGGCACTCCCGAAAAGCCTGTGGGTACAGTGTGGGTAGCGGTTGATGTGAACGGCGACGCGCAGGCCGTGCGTGCCGTGCTCCCCGGGGATCGGAGCGAAATCCGCTATCGTGCCGCGCAACTTGCACTGGATCGTTTGCGTCGCGCGTTCGCCAACGACTCCGATGCAACCGCATGGACGTCGCGCGCGTGATACGTTGACCCCCACTTCCGCCGCTCTCTAAACTTCCTGTGTCCCGAGCGCGTATGGACCGTCAGGGCCGCCTCCTCAGGCGTACTCTGCGGCCCCGCGCTGCCGCTTCCGCGTTGACTGCCTACGAACATGTCTGATCCAATGCAGGGCTTGCCCACCGATCCGCCGTCCACCGAAAACGCCACCGACGCGACGGCCGTCTCCGACGCCGACACGTTGCAGCGCGAGCTCGGCGACCAGCGGGACAAGTATCTCCGTCTCGCCGCCGAGTACGACAACTTCCGCCGCCGCGCCGCAAAGGAGCGTCAGGAAGCTGGTTGGCGTGCGCAGGGTGACCTCGTTCGCGGGCTCCTCGATGCCATCGACGACGTCACACGATTCGCGCACGTCGACCCTACCAGCGTCGATGCAAAAACGGTCGTCGACGGCGTGCTGATGGTCGAGAAGAAGCTGTTCAAGTCGCTCGCCGGTCACGGCTTCGAAACCATCGATCCGACCGGTCACGCCTTCGACCCGACGCAGCACGAAGCCGTCGTGACGACACCGGCTGCAACCGCTGAAGAAGACGGCGTCGTCGCGACGACGTTTCAGGTCGGCTACATCATCAACGGGCATGTGCTGCGCCCGGCGCGCGTCGTCGTGAAGCAGTGGCAGCACGGCGTCGCCGATAGCGCTCCCCTCGTCAGCTGATCATGGCCAACGGGAAGGACTTCTACGCAGCGCTGGGGGTCGCTTCTTCAGCCACGGCGGACGAGATCAAGAAGCAGTATCGTCGCCTCGCCAAGCAGCATCATCCGGATTCGAATCAGAGCGATCCCAAGTCGGCCGAACGCTTCAAAGAAATCTCTGAGGCGTACACCGTGCTCGGCGATGTCGCGAAGCGCAAAGAGTATGACGAGATGCGTCGACTGGGCGCGTTCAGCGGATTCGGCGGCGGACGCACGGCGCAACAGGGAAGTCGCTCCCGTCCCGATGGCTTCGGCAATGCTGGTCCTGGCCAGTCGGGCGCTGGCAACTTCTCCGACTTCGATGTTGGCGGAATCGGCGGGCTCGGTGATCTGTTCTCGTCGATGTTCGGCGGACAGGAACGCGCCCGCAGCACGTCAAACCGCGGTCGCACACCAGAACGTGGGCAGACGATCGAAAAGGTCGTAGAGGTGCCGTTCCGCGTCGCTGCGACGGGCGGAAAGGTGCCGATCGAACTCGAAGTGAACGAAGAGTGTGGGACCTGCCGCGGATCGGGTGCGGCGCCGGGCGCGATGATCAAGCCATGCAGCGAGTGCAGTGGACGCGGCGTCATTTCGTTTGGTCAGGGAAGCTTTGCGGTGAATCGACCGTGCCCAGTCTGTATGGGTCGCGGGCAGATCCCGACATCGCCTTGCCCCACCTGCAACGGCAGCGGTGAGACGCGCTCCAAGCGTCGTGTGCTCGTCTCCGTTCCGCCCGGCGCCGAAAGCGGCGCCAAGGTGCGCCTCAAGGGGCAGGGTGGCAAAGGCGCATCCGGCGGCCAATCCGGGCATCTCGTGATCACCTTCGAAGTCATCCCCGATCGCTTTTACAAGCGCGAAGGACTCGACCTGGTTGCAACGGTGCCGATCAACATTGCGCAGGCCACACTTGGTTCACGCATCACTGTGAAAACGCTCGACGACAAGAAAGTCGCGATCCGCATTCCGTCGGGGACATCGGCGGGCAAGCGGTTCAAGATCACGGGGCAGGGAATCGAGAAGGACGGCAAGAAGGGAGACTTGCTGGTCGAAGTCACCATCACCGTTCCGGAGTCGCTTTCAGAGGCGCAGGAAAAGGCGATGCGCGAATTCGCCGAGGCCGGCGGATTGAAATTCTGATGCGAATCTTGCGAGCGGCGATCGCGGTTGCATGCACTCTGACGTTCATGTTGGCCGGCGCACCGCGCTCACTCCAGGCACAAACGCGATGGGGACGATGCATGGTCGGCGTGAGCTACGGTGCGCCGCTCAAGATGGCGCTCAGCTACGCCACGGGGCGGGTGATCGAGTCTGACGGCGACGGCGCGGACGTGTGCACCTACGCCTCCGCGAAAATCGGCATCGGCGGTGCACGACTGGCAATCGGCAGGTCGCGCACCATCAACGCGCTCGGTGGCGGCGCGGGTGTGAGCGCAGGGCTGCTGCGCACCTTCGGCACACCGCTGCACGCGCAGCCTTGGCGCAATCACGTCGGCGTCGCCGTGCACCTGATTCCGGCACTCGGCTTTGGCGGTGAACTTGGCTATTACGTGCGCATCGGCCACGACGCGAGTGGCGCGCGGGCCAGGCGCGTAATCACATGGTCGGCAGGATTCGGGTTCTAGCGGGTCGCTGATGCGCACCGAATGGGGCCACAGTCGTGGGGAGGTTGTATCAGCCCCGCCACATCCGTCGCTGGGGTTTGCAGTCGTTGGTGTTTACGTGGGGTGGACGGAGCCGAGCGATGTCGTGCTCCGTCGTCCGCAGCCTGCAACGATTTCAGCCTGACACCCTTGGATAGCATGCCGAGTTCCGAACCAGGTTCTGACACGAGCGCGCAGCCGGACGTGCGTCGCGGTCCATTGCGTTCGCAGGCCGTTCACGTTTCGCTCGGACTGATTCTCGGTCTTGCACTCGGCATGCTCTTGGCGCGCGATAGTGCGCCGTCGGCATTCACGAAAGGTTTTGTCGCGCTGCTCGATGTGATTGGCACAGCGTGGATCAACGCCGTGCGGATGACGGTGATTCCACTGGTGGTGCCGCTCTTGATCATCGGCGTTGCTGGTTCGCAGGACACGCGGCACACTGGCCGCGTGGGCGCGAAAGCGTTCGGATGGTTTCTGTTGCTGCTCGTGGCGTGCGCCGCCGTGACTGCGCTCGTCGCCCCATGGTGGTTCGATTCGCTCTCGCTCGATCCGACCGCAACGGCGCGGTTGCGTGCGACTGCCAAGATCGATATCCCATCAAGCGACGCGTTGTCTGCGCGCACGTGGATCTTGAGTCTCATTCCGCTCAATCCGATTCGTTCGGCCGCGGACGGACTGCTGTTGCCGACAGTGCTGTTTACGCTGCTGTACGCTTTTGCGATGGGACGAATCTCGCCGGTCTCGCGCGCGGCGCAGATCGCATTCTTTCGCGGTATGGCGGACACGATGCTTGTTGTCGTGCGCTGGATACTCGCGATCGGATGGCTTGGCATTTTTGCGCTTGCCGTAGTCCTTGGCGAGAAGCTTGGAGCATCGGCGTTGCAGGCGATCGGATTTTACGTCGGCGTTCTGATTGTGCTGCACCTCGCGGCGACGATTGCGATCTACGTTGTGGTGGCGCTCACTCGGCGTGTTCCTGTCGGGCAGTTCGCGCGTGCGCTGGTGCCGGCGCAGGTGGTGGCATTCGGCACACGCAGTTCGCTCGCGTCGCTTCCGGCAATGGTAAAAGGCGCGACGGATGTGCTCAAGCTTCCACCAACGGCGACCGGTTTTGTACTGCCGCTCGCAGCGTCCGTATTCAAGCTCACCAGCGCGGTGTACTGGGTTGTCGGCGCGCTGTTCATCGCCAAGCTGTACGGGATATCGCTACCGACATCGGCGATCGCGCTGGTGGCGGCATCGAGTGTGGTGTTGAGCTTCAGCACACCCGGAATTCCGAGCGGCGGCATGTTGTTGCAGGTGCCGCTTTACACGGCGATCGGATTGCCGGTGGAAGGGATCGGGATCATGATCGCGCTCGATACGTTACCCGACATGTTCAAGACCCTGCTGAACGTGACGGCGGATATGCTGGTGGCCGTGATGACGACACCCCGCAGTGCGTCAATGCAGCGGTGAAAAATCCGTCGGCGTGAGAAAGACCGACTTCACGGCCGTTGTCAGTGACCCGTTTTTCTCCGACGCAGTCCGGGCGGCAATCCATGTGGCGTCGAGACGGAATGCGCCCCAATTCGCTTTCGCTGCGTCGCGACTTGGATGTGCGAGAATGTAGATGAGGGTGTTCGTTGCACCCTTGTTCAAATCGGTCGGATGCCAATACGCGACACTGGTCATGCTGTGATTCGCAAAGATCTTGATCGTGTGGTCGCGAAAGCGCGCGTCGAGCTCACCCAGTTTACCGTCAGGCGTGGAGTAAGTGCGCAGCTCGAAGACGCGACGCGATCCGGACGACGTGAACGCATCCATCGAAAAATCGGTCCTCGACATGAACACCGATTCGATCTTTGCGACGATCGGTCCGTTGGCCTCGCTCGCCTTCGCGACGGTCTGCCACTCAGGGTCGGCGACAAACGCACTCCACGACGCCTTGGCCGCATCACGGCTGGCATGCTCGATGACGTACACCAACTTCTCCGTCGCACCATCGGCTGAATCGAGTGGCGTGAAGTACGCGATGTTCTTGATGCCATGTTTCTCGAACAACTTCGTTGTGTGATCACGAAAGCGCGCGAGAATGTTTGGCAGTTTGCCGGGGTGCGCGGTGTAGGTGCGGAGTTCGTACACGCGGGTGTCGGATTGCGGGGCGGCGGCGCGCGCAGTGGTGGGCATTGCATGCGGGTTGCATGCGGTGGCGCCGAGTAGTGAGAGCGCGAGCAGCGGGAGGAGGTGGAGGCGCGAGAGAGTCATCAGCTTACAAGGGTGGAGAGTGAGTGAGGCGGACTGCGATACATATGCGCCAGAGCGAGCTCGGGGTCTCCGATCACTTTGCGCCAATTCGCTCAAGAAAAGGTGCCACCTCGAGTATGGTGATGTCATCGCGCCTACGCAGGGCGCGCATGAACCACTCTTTGTGCCCCGCGCCATACGTGATCACAATACGATGCCCCGCACCGCGCTCCGCGTCGAGCGCGCGCGCAATGTTGCCGAAGTGACTCTGGTTGATGTTGTCCCAGCCTCCTGGTCCAAGCTCGGCATTGAACAGGCGATTGTAAGGCTCGTGAGCCACCATCTGCACGGAATCGTACGCCGCAGAATTGATGTAGTACGGATTGTCGGCGCCGTGTACTCTCACGATCGAGTCTGCGGTCTGCGTCGCGCGACTATACTCCAACCACTCTGTACGACGCGACGGGTCCGACTCGATTCGCTTGAGTGCGGCCGTTCGAAAGACATCCATCGGGCGCGTCCATCCGGCCGTCGGCACGATCGTGAACCGCAACGTGCGCGTCAGCGGAAAGAGGACGTCTACATACTCAGGAAACCGAGCGACGCGCGGCTCACGAATCGTTCCCGTGGTTGCAAACTCGCGGACTGCTGCAGCAAAACGGTTCGGCGCGATTTCTGTGAGCACGACGTCCGGGCGAATCGCCACCAGCAGTCGGCGCAAGACAGCACTGCTATAACGGCGGCTTGTGACATGATCGCCGTGAATCGTCCCGATGACGATCACTTCGTTCTTCCGCCGTGGACCGGCCGTAGTCGGCGTTCGCACGGGTGCCCGTGATTCCGCGATCGATTTCGCGGGTACGGTCGGCCCCGACACCACGTCATACGAAGCGCTATTGATTCGCACGCTCGCCGCACCGCCGTCGCAGCGCACCGTGAAGGTGACATCGTCGGGGGAGAGCTCGCCATCCAGCGCTTGCGAGCACACCGGTGTCGTGGCGACTTCATTGCCATTCAACAGATCGTACACGCGCACGGCGTGCGCTCCGCGATCGACGAAGAACGACAGTGCGCCATCTCGCGTCAACGAACGGAACGCATCGGCGTGACCGAACGACGTGCGCTTTCCCATACGCAACGCTTCAAGGCCGTCGGCGTCACGCGGCAGCCACGCTGTGAGATTTTCACTGCCTGAGGCTGTGATGAGAATCTCGTCCTCGATGAACACTGCCGTATCCTCGAGGTGGTTGTAGTACCACGGCTCGATCGTGAACACCATGCCGGAAGCGAGAGGCGCGCTGGCGACTGACGGGTCGCCCGCATCGAGTCCGATGTGATGACCGAAATAGAGCGGTGCTTGCATGTACGGCTTTGCTTCCGCTGGGATCGCGGCCAGCGCGACCGCCTGCAGGGCGGCGAGCGTCGTGCCCGGCCGCGCGGCCGCGATCACGGCGTCGGACACGCGACGCACCATTTCAATCAACTGGCGCTGGCGCGCTGAGAACCGGTCGTTCACCGGAAACGTCCGGCCTACATCACTCACGTAGTGGTCGCGCTCACACCCCACGTCAAAAATCACGAGCTCACCGCGTTCCATCGCACGATTGCGTCGATCGTAATGCGCGCCGAGAATGCGCCAGGGCCAGAGCGAGTTCGTGCCCGATTTGATGATCGGCGTGAATGCAACCCGCTGCGCGCCGAGCGTTGCGCAGTCAGCGGCGAACTGGCCGGTCAGCGTGCGTTCATCCACACCAGCACGCACACGAGCGGCGCCACGTGCGATCGCGACGGACGTAACACGCGCCGCTTCGCGCATCAGCGCGATCTCGCGCGGAGACTTCACCATCCTCAGTGCGGCAATCGCGTCAGCGGCATTCCCGATGGCCACCGAGGGAGCGATGCGGCGCACATACGCCGCGAGGCGCTGGCCTGAATTGGGTGCGTCGAACGGGGTAGTTCCAGCAACGGATACCGTCGAGCCACGTCCAAGATCGATCACGACACGTCGGCCGCTGCCGACGATGGTCTGCAGCAGCGCCGGCAGCGACTCGATCGTCAGCACCGAATCGACGCCGCTTAACGCGCGCAACGATGGGTCCGCGACAAGCGCGCGCCCTGGAAAGTCGTTCGGTCGTCCGCTGTTCGAAAAATTCGGGTCTGCTGACGGCGCTAGCAGCCATGACGTCTTGGACCGCTTGTCGATCAGCAACAGCGCACGCGGAATCTCGAGGCCCACCAAGTACTCGAAGTTGTCGGCCTGTCGAAACGTCTCGCCACTACTCGTGCCTTCCGCACCGGGCACAAGCAACACCGTCGCCGTATCCAGCATCTCGAGAGCGGCCGCGCGTCTGGCGACGTATTCGGCGACCGGAAAAGCCGGTCGCGTCCACGCGGTGAACCGTTCGGGCGCTTGCGCGTTGCTGCGGCCCATCGCGGAGAGCAGCAATGCGCTGATCGCGCAGGCGCGACCCACGACATTCTTGACCACGCGTGACGCTCTAGTGAATCGGTTCATGGTCGTCGCAGTCCCTCGCGCGCGGCAGTGGCGTAAGTGGCACTGAACACACCACCCCCGTCGAGCAGGCCGGTGTACCAGAGGCGAGCAGCGTCGCGTTGTCCCAGAGATGCCAGCGCGCGTGCCAGTGCATAGCGTTCGGCATGCTGTTCGAAAACCGGCGACTGCGCGCGAATGCTCGCTGGAATATCAAGCATCCCAGCTTCGAGCGCACGAACCGCCGCGAGAGTATCGCCGCGCGCGAGCGCGCGATGGCCGACGATGGCTGAGCGCAGCGCATCGGCCGATCGCGAACGGCCGTGTAGCGTCTCGAGTACGCGCTCTTGTCGCAGAGCCGTTGCGTCATCGCCGAGGCGAACACTTATCAACGCGATCAGATACGCGCGGATCGCATCGTGCTCCGCCGCGCTGAGAACAGACGTGACGCCGACCGCCGTGCTTTGTGTCAACGTCGCGCGCAGTGCACGCATGCTGTCCGCCGAGGTGGTCCCGATCGGTGAGAGGGCGATGAGTGATTGGTATACCGACGTCGTCGACCGGTCCAACTGCTCCGCGCTACGCCATGATTCCGCAGCACCGGCCATGTCGGCGGCGACCACGTCAAGCGTGGCGAGCGCGTACAGCCCCTCGGCGCGCGTGCGCACCGCGTTCGCGGGCTGAATCAGACGCAACGCGAACTGGCGCGCCGCAGTGATGTCACCCGGCGCAGTCCCCACGCGTCGCAGCGCAATCTGAGCTGCGACGACGTCTTCGATGCGGGTGTCGGTCGCGCGGCCACGGACCCGCCGCGAGTGGAGTGCAAGGTACGTCTGTCGAATACCGGGCTGCTCCCCGGCGCTGTTGGGCGAGAAGTACATGTTGAACAGTGTATCCAACGCGCCCACACGGTTGGCTCGTGCGGCGAGTTCCATCGCGTAGACCGTGACCTCGCGGTTGCGCGGATCGAGCGTCATCACTTGGCGAAAGGCTGTATCCGCCTCTTCGCGCGGTCGGCCGCGAAAGGGACCGTGGTCAAATCGCGATTCGCCGAGCAACATCCATGCATCGACATCGGTCGGGTAGTCCGTGACGATACGATTGAGCGCACGCTCGGCGGTCGCAGGACTGCCGAGACGGAGGTTGTAATACGCAGCGACGATGACCTGTGTGCGATTCGGCAGGGTGCCGACCAACGCGTACGCGCGTGCCGTCGCCGCAGCGTTGAGCGAATCGACCTCACTCCACTTCGCCGCGCGCGCCAGCTTGTACCACGCCAGCGCGAACGTCGAGTCTTCCTCCACCGCGCGTCGAAAAAAGTCGACAGCGGCGGCGGGTCGCGCGTCACGCAGCTCCCGCTCCCCGTCCAGATAAGCGCGAAGCGCGCGGGAGGATGTCGTGGTCGCAGCCGCGACGGCCCCCAACGTGTCGCCCGGCGCATTGAGTTCGGATGCAACGAGACGTTGGACCACTGCGCTGATCGCACTCGGCAGCGAGTCGGGCGTCGCTGCGGCCACTTGCGCGCGTCCCGACTCCGATCCGTCGGAGCGATAGAGCGTCGCCCGAATGCTCAACGTCGCCCCTGTCTTCACCACGCTTCCGACGACATACCGTGCCGCGCCCATTTGCTTCGCGGCCGCGAGCGCGAGTGCGGAGTCCAGCGTGCGCGCACCTTGAGCGGCTCGCACCGACAGCACGACATTTGGATCAATTCCGTGGAGCAGCCCGGTGGCGTCGAACGCTGGTGTCAGGAGATCCACCATGCCGGCCTCGAGGTACGCGATTTCCGGTCCACCGCGAACGGAGAAGGGCAGCACTGCGACTGTGGGACGCGGCACTGCACTGCGCACGATTTCCACGGACTGAATCGGGTCCGGCGATCGTTCGCGGCGCAATGCGAAGAGCGCGACAACACCACTCGCGGCTGCCAGCGTCCCCAGCATGACCACTGGCCAGCGTCGGCGCGTTCGTGCGATCTCGGTGGGAACGATCACCCTCGCTGGTGCGAGCTCGGCCACGGGGCTGTCGAGTCGCAGCGACAAGAGACGGTCCAGCACACGTCCACCGTCTGCGAGTCGGAGTTCTGGAGTCGGAGCGAGCAGATCGGCGAGAAGTTGTTTCACCGACAGGGGAATTGCGTCGTCGAAGCTGAATAGGGCCGGCTGCGGCGGCGATGCGAGAATGGCGGCGATCAGCTGCGCCTCTGACGCACCCTGAAACGGTCGGCGTCCGGTCAGCATTTCGACGAGGATCACGCCGAGGGCCCAGACATCGGCAGTTGGGCCAGCGACATCGCCTCGCAGTAACTCGGGCGCCATGTACGGCAGCGTTCCGTACATGGCCGGAGCGCCGATGCCGCCGCCCGCATCAGAGCGCGAGGCCACGCCGAAATCGAGAATTCGCACCACCGCCCCGTCGGCGAACCCGATGTTGGCGGGTTTGAGGTCGCGGTGCACCAAACCAGCGCGGTGCGCGACCGCGAGGCCACGTGCCAACTGTGTCGCGATATCGAGTGCGCGCTCGAGCGGCAGCGGACCCGTTTGCAATTGTTCGCGCAACGTGCCGCCGGCGCAGTACGCCATGACAAGGCAGACTCCACCATCAGTCAGTGCTTCGACCGCGTGAATGGTGCACACATGCGGGCTGTCGAGCAGCGAGACGGCCTGCGCTTCCCGGATCAGGCGTCGTTTCGCGTCCTGCGCGGCCAGGCGCTCGGGTGAGACGAACTTCAACGCAACATCACGGTCGAGGAGTGTATCGCGACCGCGGTACACCACTCCCATGCCGCCGCCACCGATCAGGTCGCGCACTGCGTAATGTCGGACAAACGCGGGCAGCTGCGCCGCTGGTGCCAGCGGCGGCACCAGCCCCGCGTCGTGTGACGTGAGGTCGGCGAGCAGCGCCGGGCCGAGCGTCTTTGCCAGCACGTTACGAGAGAGGGCGTCGAGGAAGTCCGGTGCATCCGGTGCCGCCGTCAGCAGGGCCTCAAGCTGGCGACGCAATGGCGCGTCGGTACCGCATTCGGTTTCGAAAAAAGTTGCGCGTTCCGTCGGCGGGATGGACTGTGCTGTTTCGAAGAGCAGCGACAGCCGTTCCCATTGTGCCGCGGGTGTGTAGCCGGTCGCATCAGCCATCCATCGCCTCCGAGTCGCGCAACTCGTTGTGAAGCCAGGCCTGCGCCAGCTCCCAGTCCCGCTTCACGGTGGCCGGTGACACATTGAGCGCGATTGCCGTTTCCGGGATCGACATCCCGCCAAAGAAACGGCACTCGATCACGCGGCACGGTCGCGGGTGAATTGCCTGCAGGCGCTCCAGTGCTTCATCGAGCTCCCACAAACGGCCGAGCGTTCGCTGTTCGCTGGCAGCCGACGCGGCTGCAGCCCGGTCCACCGCACCGAGGGACACCGGTTCGTCGCCGGCGCCGCGCTTGGCTGTCAGTCGTGCGCGGGCGTAGTTGCTCAGCACTTGTCGACTCACGCGCCCCGCAATCGCCAGGAAGTGCGCACGATCGTTGGCCACGAACCCGTTGGCGCCGCTGAACCGGAGGTACACCTCGTGGACCAGAGCCGTCGTGTCGAGCGTATCATCGCGGTGCGCGGAGCGACGCATCCGTCGCGCAATTCGGCGCAGTTCGTCGTACACGAGGGAGAAGGCACGTTGACCGGCTTCTGCGTCGCCTGAAGACCAGCGCTGCAGCAGACCGGTGATCGGCTCTTCGTCGTACAGGGAGGCGTCAGTCATCCATTCCGGTGCCAGATACGACGAAGCGCGACCTGTCGGGCACACATCCCGACGCACTTCTCGCGGGAGACAGTGGCCACAATGCGTGCGGCGCCTGACCAGTACCCCACGAGGCACCGCCAAACGTCGGCGCGATAGGTGGCGGCGCACGGGCGGGAATGTAGTCGCGCGACTACGGAAGCGTTGCTTCCGCCATCCCGACGTTGAAGGGATCACACCAGATCAACACTTTCGTGTAGCGGACGCCCTGTGGCACCAGGAAGGTGTAACTCTGCGCGCCTGTTCTGGAGCGTAGCGCTCCAACTCGCAGCGGCATGCCCTGGTTCGCATTGCCGGTCGTATTCAGGTACACGAACGGACCTGGTGTCGACGCGATGTTGAAGTCCGGTGAGAAATCGAGTCGGGCCGTATCGTTCCTGATGGACAGCGTCGCCATCCCTGTCACAGCGTAGCCGGTTTTGAAGAAGCTGCCGGTCACGCCCGTGCCTGATGCGATCGGACCACCTGGCGGAACGGCTACGGCGTCCGGTGCAGTGGGAGGCGTGCTGCCAGCGCATGCCGCCGCCGCGATCAGCGCCCAGAGCGCGATCTTTGTAGCTTGTCGTTCAGGGGAAGTCATCGGGTTCGCTCCAGTTGAGAGACGCAATGTCGGCCACCACGGCCGTTTTTGTCTGCTCGGCATCCTGCATGATGCCGATTGCCAGAATCCGCGGCGGTTCCGCATGCCAGAAGGCGCGGTAGTCAGCTATCGGATCTCGCGTTGTTCGGTTCCAGCGCGTGCCCGGCACTGCCGCGCTGATGGCGACGATCATGAGCTCGCCCGAGCGTGTGCTCCGCGCCCGATACCCGTTCAGGGAGGGCTCAGTCACCGTGTAGAAGATCGTGCGCGGAATACGCGAGATGAGGCCGCGATGATCGAAGACCACGAACACGCGCAGAGCGGAGTCGTCCCGATCGCGGTTCCGTATATCGGCGCTGCTCGGCGCGAGCGGGACCCGCCACGCCCAAGTCAATTGACCGCGTGTCGGACTCTCGGCGGGTTCGAGCGCGCGCACAAACCACGCGGCCGTTCCACGGCCCTCGAGCCGGAGAAAGCGCTCGCCACTTGAGTCGCGGATCGCCGATGTCGGTGCCAGCGACCCGCGCACCGGACGTACCGTCCAGCCCGCGGGAAGCGTGTCTCCCGGTCGGGCCGCCTGTAGATCGAGCAGTTCACCTGGCGACGAAATCACCCAGGCGAACATTCCAAGAAGTAGGCGGCCCAGCACGCGGCGTCAGCCGAGTTGCGTGCCACCCGCGCGTTTCCGCCGAGCGGCCACCGCGCCTAGCCCCAGAAGCCCAGTACCCATCAGCAAATACGTACTTGGCTCGGGAACGACATCAACCTCAATTCGAGCGACTTCGTATCCGTTCTGCGTGAAATCGGCATTTGCAAACTGTGAGGCGGAAAGAATGCGGCCGCCCGGAATGAATCCGGGGTGCCGCGTCACCACGCCGTTCTCCATGGTACCCGTGTTTGGCATGGACTGGCCGAAAAACGCGGTGCTGCTCGCCAGTTCGTCATTCACCTCCGTGCCGGCGTCCCACACGCTGCTGCCCAACACGTTGAACGCGAACGACCGGAACTGACCATTTGCACCAAGCAAAGCGAAGGCAAGAGGGTTGGCGTTCCCGATGAAAGCGTCGTTGCTGGGCAACACCATGCTCGCGTAATTCAGGTAACGATTCAAGGGATTTGCGGCGTCCAGCTGAAAAGTGAACTGAGCGGTCTGGCCAGCGAGAATCGGTGCACTGCCCAAGGTCGTTTGAGCCGAGAAGCCGCCGTTGTTGAACAGGGTAGTTATCGGTGCATTGTTGCCGTCCTCGGCCAGTCGCTCGAGTGCCGCCGAACTCGCCATGCCTGGCGTGAAAGTGCGGAACGAACCGTCGTGCAAGCCGATCCACACCGGTGTCAGCGCGGTCCCATTCGTCGGAGCGAGGTTGGTCACGCGGACGCGCAATTGCGTGAGCTGAGCGGCCGCTGGTTGTGCCCCCGCAAGGGAGAGTATTGCGCCAAGTACGCCAAGGGTACGGGTTTTCCAGGTCATGCGCCTTCCAGGTTCCGAGGGTGAAGTTGGCCGATGGCGCGACCCGCACCTCGACACTTACAGAACACACGGAAGTCCGTGAAATCGGCTCACGGTCTGCGCCGGAGAGGCGCACCGTAATCATTTCGTAACGCAAATCTGGCGCGAGCGCCGGAACGAATGTGCCCGAAGTCCGTACTGGTTGGCGACCAACCACCGTACAACGGTTCCGTTCTTCAAGCTGTCAAATTGAGCGTTGCTCGAAATCAGCGAATACAGTCAATCCCCCCGCCCCCCAATATGTCACCCGCTTTGAAATTGCCGTGCCGATGGATCTACAGATTGCGATTGGGATTCACGTCGCTCGCCGCGGCGGCGGTGTTGTGCACCGTTGCGTGGCCAGGCCGGGTTGCCGCGCAAGCCGTCACGCCTCCGTCGGCGGTCGCACCCTCGGCGAGTGACACCGGTCAGGCGTCAGCGGTGAAGGTGTTTCTCGACTGCCGATCAGCGCGCTGCGATTACGACTTCCTGCGCGACCAGATGCGATGGGTCAACTGGGTGCGGGATCGGCTCTATGCCGATGTATTGTTGCTCGTGACCTCGCTCCGCACCGGTTCGGGCGGCAGCGAATACACCATCGCGGCGCTGGGCGGCGAGCGGTATCGTGGTCGCGCCGACACGGCCATCATGAACACGCTTCCGAATGATGCCGACGACATCGTCCGTCGACGCTTGGCGCGCACCTTCGCGCTGATGCTCGCCCCGTACGCGGCAAAAACGCCGCTCGCGGACCAATTGAATCTCGCGTTTAGTGCCCCGACGGGGCGGCAGGCGAATCCGAAGAACACGAAAGATCCGTGGAATTTCTGGGTCTATCGCGTGTCGGCCAACGGCTACGCCAACGGCGAAAAACAATCCAGCTCATTCAACGGGTTTTTGAGTACGACGGCCAACCGCGTGACCGCCGGCTGGAAAGTCAACATCGGGGCCAACTTGGGCTACTCGGAGAGCCGCTTCACGCTCTCGGAACAGGAAGAGTTCATCAATCTGCAGCGCAACTACGGCGGCAACGTGCTGCTGGTGAAGAGCGTGAACGATCATCTGTCACTTGGCGGTGCGTTCAGCGCCAACTATTCCGACTTCTTCAATCAGCGACTGAACAGTCGCCTGAGTGCGGCGGTCGAGTACAACATTTTCCCGTACAAAGAATTCACGCGGCGTCAATTGACGGCGAACTATTCGTTGGGCGTGGCCGCCTATCGATACAAAGAAGAGACGCTCTACGGGCGGCTGCGTGAGGAGCGTCCGATTCACAGCCTCTCCCTGGCGTGGAACGCGCGCCAGCCGTGGGGCAACGTGAATCTGAACCTGAATGGCTCGCAGTACCTGCACGATCCGAGCTTCTACAACGTGGGGTTGGGGGGTAACCTCGGGCTGCGCATCGCGAAAGGATTGTCGATCAATCTCGGAGGCAGCGCATCGCGCGTGAACGATCAGTTGTATCTCCGTCGGGGTCGCCTCGACGACAATCAGATCATTGCGCGTCAACAGGCGTTGGCAACCAACTTTCGATACTTCGGCAACGTCGGGATCAGTTACACCTTCGGATCGATCTTCAATACGATTGTGAATCCCCGGTTCGGCGGCGGCGGCGGTATGGAGTTTTTTTAGACGCCGCCCGAACACTCAGCCGCTCTCGCGCGTAGCTGTGGACAGCGCCTTCCCGTCCCCGCTTTCCATGATGCTTTGATCCGTTCGTTTGCCCTTCCGCTGTCGGCACTGGCCGTCGCGTTGCTGCTCCCATCCCGGCCGGCCGCCGGCCAGCCGTCCCCAAAGGTCGCCACCGCAACGCGCGTTGATCGGTCCCCTCGGGTGGATGGGCGCCTCGATGAACCGCTGTGGGCGCGTGCCAAAGTCATCGACGACTTTACGCAGCACCGCCCTACGCCAGGCGCGGCCGCCACCGAACGGACGCAGGTCTATCTCGTGTACGACAACGAGGCGTTGTACGTGGGCGCGCGCATGTTGCGGCAGACGCCATCGGCGATCGCGAAGACGATGACCCGACGCGATGGCTTCGGCAACGCCGAACGGCTGAACATCATTCTCGACCCGCAGCTCGATCGCCGCACGGGCGTGGGCTTTGGCGTCACCGCAGCGGGCGTGCGCTCGGATTTCCGACACACACAGGACGAGGACATGCGCGGCCGCGAAAGCCAGTTCGATCCGGTTTGGACGGCGGCGGCCACCACGGACTCGACCGGATGGACGGCCGAGATGCGCATTCCCTTCTCGCAGCTTCGCTTTCCACCGGCCGAGCACCAGCGATGGGGGCTCCAGATCGATCGCTGGATGCCGGACAAGAACGAGGATCTGCAGTGGGTCATGATCCCGCCTTCCGAGCAGGGGTATATCTCGCGCTTCGGCACGCTGGAGGGTCTGGACGGGGTGAAGTCCGCCCGACCGGTGGAGTTCGTCCCGTATTTGGCCGGTGACGCAACGCGTCGCGCGACGTCGACGACGGCGAACCCGCTCAACCGACCGTACGCTGGACGCTTCGGACTCGACACCAAACTCGCCGTCGGCCCCAGCCTCACCCTCGATGCGACGGTCAATCCGGACTTCGGCCAGGTCGAAGCGGATCCAGCCGAGGTGAATCTGAGCGCCTTCGAGACATTTTTCGACGAACGTCGCCCATTTTTCACCGAAGGCAGCGAGATGATTCGCGGCAATGGCGCCCAGTACTTCTATCCGCGTCGGATCGGCGCGCCGCCCCATGCCACGGTGAGCGGGGACTTCGTCGACACGCCGCGTTCGAGCACTATCCTCGGCGCGACCAAGCTTACCGGTCGTCTCCCGAGCCGCCTCTCTGTGGGCGCGATCGCCGCCGTCACGGGACAGGAACAGGCCCGCGTATACTCACTCGATTCCGCGCTCACACGCTCCGTCGCCGTCGAACCGCGCACCGCGTATGGCGTCTTGCGCTTGCAGCAGGAGATCGGGTCGCAAGCGTCCACCATTGGCGTGTCCGCGACCACCACGCAGCGCAGCTTTGGCGGCGATCGTAACCTCGCGAGTCTGCTCGCTCGCGACTCTTACTACGGGGGCATGGACTGGCGCGTGCGTTTCCAGCAGGGGCGCTATGCGATCAGTGGCTTTGTGGCCGGCTCGCACGTGGATGGCGACACCGCGGCCATTCGGCGGCTGCAAACGGCGAGCACGCGTTTTTTTCAGCGCCCCGACATGACCCACGCCAGATACAACCCGCTCAAGCGCGCGATGTCCGGCTACTCGGTGCAGCTGCGCGCCGACAAGGACGCCGGTACGCATTTTCTGTGGGGCGCTGAGGTGAAGGCGGAATCGCCGGGCTTCGACATCAACGATCTCGGGCGCATGGCATCCACCGACGACATCGAGTACAACGCCGACCTGCAGATTCGCGAAACCAAGCCGGGCAAGCGCCTGCAAAACTGGCGGCTCGGATTCGAGACGCGCGGTGCGCGCACGTTTGGCGGTGTGCATCAGGCCAACTCGTTCAGCCAGAATACGCAGTTGACGCTGAAGAACTTCTGGAACGTGAACATCAGGTCCACGATCGACCTCGCCACCCTCGATGACGCCCTCACGCGCGGTGGACCGTTGATGGGGCGGCCTCGGGAATTCAAGCAGGACTTCCGATTGAACGGCCCGTTCGGCGCGCGCACCTTCTGGCGGGTAAACGGCGGCTACGGGTCCGACGAATTCGGCACGGCGCGCCGTAACGTGGGCGGACAGCTTACCGTGCGGCCGTCCGATCGCCTGTCAGTCTCGGCCGAACCGTCGTGGCAGAAGGGTGTCGACCCGCGGCAGTATGTCGGACGCATCGCCGGCGGCACGCGCACCTACGGCTCACGCTATGTGTTCGGCTTCATTGACCGCAGCACCATCTCCACCAAGATCCGCGTCAACTACACCTTCTCGCCCAACCTCACCCTCGAAGGCTACGGCGAGCCGTTTGTCGCCACCGGTGCGTACTCGCGTCTCGGTGAACTCTCTGCGCCGCGCAGTCGGCAGCTGCGCGAGTACGGGACCGATGGTACGTCCGTCAAGATCGACTCGCTCGGCGTACGCACCATAACCGATGGTCCCGAGTCGTTCTCGCTCAGCAATCGCGACTTTCACGTGCTGTCGTTCCGTTCCAACGTCGTGATGCGCTGGGAGTGGACGCCGGGCAGCACGCTGTTCGTGGTGTGGCAGCAGAATCGTCGCACGAGCGATGCGTATCAGCAGACGGTGAGGCTCAGCGAACTGCTGCGCACGGCGCGCGCGGCCGGTGACAACTTCTTGTCGGTCAAGTTCAGCTACTGGTTGCCGGTGAAGCTGACCGGCCGCTAGCTGTCGGCGGGTGGCCCCAACAAATCCCAGCGGTTGCCCTCGAGATCGCGGAACACCGCGACCATGCCGTAGGGTTCGACGCGCGGTGTAGTGAGGAATTCAACATCGGCCGCGACCAAGCGGGCATGTGCGGCCGCAAAATCGTCGACGCGTAGAAAGAAGCCGACGCGACCTGCAGTTTGTTGCCCCGCTGCGGCCACTTGTTGCGCGTTGTCTGCGCGCGCCAAAAGAATTCCGGTGATGGCATTCCGGGGGCGGACAACGACCCACCGCTTTGCGCGACCATCGTTCGTGAGCGAAGGTACGTCTTCGATCAAGTCAAACTGCAGCACGTCGACAAAGAATCGGATTGCCGGGTCATAGTCGCGTACGATAAGGGAGACGTATTCTAGGTGAGCCATCACTCTCGATGAGAGATTAGGATTGCAAATGGGTGAACGCGTGTCGTCGGTGAAACGTACGGCTGCGTCGCTGTACACCTAACGCTCGCGTACTAACAGTAGCGGCCCGGCGCTCCCCCGGCGCTCGTGATGCCAGAGCGAGTACAGCCAGCGCTGATAGGGGCCGAAGTGCGTCGAGAACGCCGCCCCTTGATTGTACGCGAGTGTTACACGGCCCAAATCGGCAATCAACGGCTTGGGAGAAACGCCAGGCCGGGCCGGTGCCAGTGCGACCTTGTTCAGTCTGGCGTGGGCCCGACAAGAGTCCATCCAGCGCCCAGCAGCGGCACGCTCGCGCAGGCCGGCCCCCCATCTCGCGCCGTGCCACTGAGCCGGCCCTCCAAACGCGATTCCGGTGATGCAGCCAGCGCCGCCACGTGTTCCGTGGAGAGGGTCAAAAGTGACACCTTCGCGCGACGGTCCCAACACGAGGACAGATCGCCGGCCCGGGCACCCGAGCAGAGATACACAAACCGCGCGGTCCGAGGACCGTGAACGCAGTCGCCTCGGAAATCGAGCGTGCCGGCGGGCGTGGAGACGGCGCGGATTACCACGTCGAATGTCACCGATTCGTCGTCGACCGCGGACGGTGGGAGGTGCACGCTCTTGCCGGACTGCACCGCCCAACGGATATGGCGTGGTGGACGCTCAAGCACGAGCCGGAGGGCGAGCTGCTGGTCCATGTCCAAGTCAGACGTGGGGCGGCGTCGCCAAACTACCGCGAGACGGCCAGCGGGGCGGCCACCACGCGGCCACGGGCCACGACGTTCCAGAGCGTCGCGAGCAGCAGCACGAGCGCGCCACCGTAAATCATGGGCATGGCCATCGGTCCGTGGACGACGATGACTCCACTCGCAAGCCCGACCGCACCGACGACGCCGAACACGAGCGGACCGACCACGCGGTGGCGTCGATATCCCTGCCAGAATCCCCAGACCGCAACCAGCAGCGAGAAAAGCATGATCGGCCAGAGAATCGCATCGCGTCGGAGCGCGCTCAATCCGACGGCGGCGAGAGCGGTCACAATGAGCGGCGTGCCTGCGCAGCAGAGCGCGGCGATAATAGCGCCAAAAGCGCCGGAGACATCCGCAAACCATGCGCGGTTTTTGCCGTCTGACGCCACGCGCGGATCACGCACCGTTCATCAGCCGGGTTACACGTTCAGACGGGGTGGAGCAGGCAGCAGGTCTGCCGGCTTCGATGCGCAACAGTCTGCATTGCCGGCTTGGATCGGTGGGCACGGTATTGACCCGTATGAGCAAAACACACAGCAGTCGCCCGGCAACGGTCGGAGCCGCGTCTGGCATGACGTGCACTCATGAAAAAACACGCATGCGTCGGTCGGCATCGCGAGCCGTTCGACGAAGCCGCACGACGGACAGGCTAACGCTGACATCAGTTCCATAGACCAATCATAGCAGAAGGCGGTTGCGCACGTGAAGCCCTCCAGTGTGGCAGGCGCTACGGATGTTCATGCCGCGAGAATCGGCAACGACGCCCGCGCGCGCGTCGTTGCGGCCGCACCACCCGCCGCCTCGTCGCCCCGCATCCCTCGCTCAATCACTCCACCGCCCAGCACATGCACGCCGTCAAACAACACCAGCGACTGCCCCGGCGTGATCGCTGACACCGCCTCCTCAAGCGCAAGCTCAATCGTATCCTGCTCAATCCGTACAACCGTCGCCGCCACCGCGCGCGCGCGATTGCGCACCTGCACCTGTACACGCGCACCAACGGTCGGCGGCTCGGCGAGCCAATTCAGTTCGCGCGCTTCGAGCCCGCGACCGAGCAACGCTTCACGCGGCCCGATCACGACGGCGCGTTCACTCGCGATGATATCGACAACGAACATCGGCTGTGCGAAACCGCCAGGCAGTCCCTTGCGCTGGCCGATCGTGTAGCGCGCGAAGCCCTGATGTTCGCCAATCACCTCGCCGGAGTGCAGCCGCAACGGTCCACGCGAAAGCGCGGGCGCATCAGCGCCAAGATGCTCCTCGAGAATGCGCACATGGTTGCCATCGGGCACGAAGCAGATGTCTTGACTCTCAGGCTTCTCTGCCGTGCGCAAGCCGAATCGGCGCGCGATCTCACGCGTCTCAAGCTTGGTCTGCACGCCGATCGGCAGCACCAAGCGATCCAGTACGGTGCGTTCAATCCCCCAGAGGAAATAGCTCTGGTCTTTTGCGGGATCGAGTCCGCGAAGTAACGCGCGCGTTCCGTTCACATCACCCATGCGCGCGTAGTGACCGGTCGCCAGCCAGTGCGCATCGATCGCGTCGGCCTTGCGCAGCAGATCGTGAAACTTGGTGAACGTGTTGCAGCGCACGCACGGAATCGGTGTGCGACCGCGCGCGTACTCACTCACAAAATCATCGAGCACATCGTGGCCGAACTTGTCGACGAGATTCACGACGTAGTGCGGCACGCCGAGCTTTTCGCAAACGCGTCGCGCATCGCTGGTTGAATCGAGCGAGCAGCAAGGACGATCGGGAACGTCGCTGCCATCGTTGTGCAGCTTCATCGTCACGCCAACGACATCGCACCCCTGCTCGACCAACAGCGCGGCCGCAACCGACGAGTCAACGCCACCCGACATCGCAACCAGCACGCGCTCACCCTTCTGCGGGCCAGCCCACACACGTGCTCGAGTATCGTCGGTCGTCAACATATCCATGGTCAGCTGCTGCGATTTGCGGTGGAAGTGCGTCAGTTGAACGCCGGCACTGGGCCACGCGCCTTTGCCGCGAGTGCGCTCAGTACATTCACCACGCGATCGATCGAAGCGTTGTCGCTCATGCAACCGAGCGAGAGTCGCAACGCGGCGTTGGCGATCGGCGGTGAGACGCCGAGCGCGGAGAGCACATGCGACGCCGAAACACTTCCACTCTGACACGCCGAGCCGGCACTGCAGGCGATGCCGCGCAGGTCGAGCGCCATCAGCATGGACTCGCTATCGGTGCCCGGGATCGAAACGTTCGTGATATGCGGCGCGCGTGGTGCACCGGCACCATGCACGATCATATCGGGAATCCGTTCGCGAAGCGCGCCCTCGAGTCGATCGCGCAACGCAGTGAGACGCTCGTGTTCAGCGTCATGCTCGGCGAGCAGCAGTTCCGCCGCCGTCGCGAGTCCAACGGCGAAGGCCACGTTCTCTGTACCGGGACGACGTCCACGATCCTGCGAGCCCCCATGAAACATCGGCTCGAGCGGCGTCTCCCGCCGGATGTACAGCGCGCCGATTCCCTTTGGCGCGCCGATCTTGTGACCGGAAATCGTCAACAGATCAAACGGCGTGTTGCACGCATCTACAGTCACTTTGCCGAACGCCTGCACGGCGTCGGTGTGAAAAAATGCGCCCGCTGCCTTGGCCTGCTGCGCAAGCGCGGGAATGTCCTGAACGACGCCGATCTCGTTGTTGACCCACATCACGCTCGCAATCGCGACACCGTCGTCGAGACATCGCGCAAACGCATCGCTCGTGACGAGTCCATCGTGTGTGACCGGAACGATTCGCTCGACGCCACCTTCGATCGCAACCTGATGCACCGCCGCAAGCACGGCCTTATGCTCGATGGGTGTCGTCACGGCGACGGTGCGACCGTGCGCGCGCAATGTGCGCGCAACGCCCAGAATCGCGAAGTTGTCCCCTTCGGTACCGCCCGACGTAAAGCACACTTCGTCCGGGCGCGCGCCGAGGCAGACGGAGAGGCGCTCCCGCGCTTCGTCGAGTGCGACACGGGCGTCGCGTCCCCAGCGGTGGACGCTGGACGGGTTGCCGAAGCGCGCTCCGAAGAACGGCGCCATAGCGGCCAGGACCTCGTCGCGCACCGGTGTGGTCGCGGCGTGGTCGAAGTACACGGGCGTAGTCATACCCTTAAACTATTCAGGCGAGGACTGCTTGGTACCCGTCAGTCCCACTGTCGCCCACACTCGCAAATGTTCACCACCTGCATCCACTGTACGGCCGATCTCGGTCGCAATGAAGCGTTCGAGGTCTTTCCCATAGGGACGCGCCTCGCGTTCGACGCTGCGCGTGGGCGTCTGTGGGTTGTGTGCCGCCAGTGTGACAGATGGAATCTCTCACCGCTGGAAGAGCGATGGGAGGCGGTTGAAGCCGCCGAACGTCGCTTCCGGGACAGCCGACTGAGGGTGAGCACCGACAACATCGGGCTCGCGCGTTTGAAGGAAGGCGTGGACCTGATCCGCATCGGTGAGCCGCAGCGACCCGAGATGGCGGCGTGGCGCTATGGCGATCAGTTCGGACGTCGTCGCAAGAAGCAGCTGTTGATCACGGGCGCCGTGGTCGGCAGCGCGACGGCAATACTCGGCGGCGTCGTTTGGGTGGGAGCGAGCATCGGGAGCTTTGCCGGCGTGTACGCCAATAGCGCGATCTGGGATGGTCTGATTCATGGACGCCCGGGTCAATCAGTCGGCAAGATTGCGTTGCCGGATGGCCGCGTCGTAGATGTGCTGCGCAAGCATGCGCGGATGAGCACTCTGCTACGCAGCGAGTCGGACGCGCCCCTGCAGCTGCGACTGGAGTCGTCAGCGGGCACACACATTCTCGAAGGCGATGCGGCGATGCGTGCAGCCGCGCGCATCCTGCCAACGGTGAATCGATTCGGCGGCTCACGTCTTCAGGTGCAGCAGGCCGTGGCACTGCTCGACGAAATTGGCGATCCGCGGCGCGTGTTGTCGACGGTGCAGCATCGATTTGGTGCGACCGCGTCAGATCCGCGGTGGGGGCACGACAGCACGAAATGGAAGAAGGCACGTGCGCGCGTCGAGAAGTTGAAGGGTGCGCTGCACACGCTCAAAGCTCCCGATCGGCTGGCGCTTGAAATGGCACTGCACGAAGAAAGCGAACGACGCGCGATGGACGGTGAACTGGCCGATCTCGAACGCGCGTGGCGTGAGGCCGAGGAGGTCGCCAAGATCTCTGACGATATGTTCATCCCGCCGGCGATCGATGCGCGAGTGAAATCGCTGCACGAGCCGCGCGACGAGCGCTAACGCTCACTCTCCAGCGCGCGCAACAGCGCGCGTACCGGCGCAGCATCCGCACCACCCAACGCGATCGGCTGTGCCAGTAGTTCGTACGTTCCCGGCGCGACCTCGCCCAGCGCGAGATTCTCAAGCACGTACGCGCCGCCACGGAACAGCGTGTGATGTACCGGTAGCGACTTGCTGGTGCGCTCATCCACACTCGGCGCGTCGGTTCCCCACAAGATCAGCCCTGATTCCACGAGCCACTGCGCGGCAGCGTCATCGAGCACTGGCCAGGCATCAGGGAACGCGCCTTGTGCGACGGAATGGCCGGTGCGGCAGAGCAGTCGCGTCGGTACGATCGTCGCACTCTCGGTTGAATCGGAGATCGCATCGCGAAGCAGAAGCTCCAGTAGCTCGCGGGTGATCGACGTCGTCACTGTCGCATCATTTGGCAAAGCTATAACGCGCGTGATACCTACAAACGCAGTCACTGGCAGCGTTGCACTGTCGCCCCACGTCGACTCGACATGCAGCGGCGCGTCTGCATGCGTGCCCGCGTGCACACTTGTCGTGATCACACCCAAATTCACACTCGAGCCTTCTTCGCGCCGTGCAATCCAACCACACGAATACGGCGTGTCGCCCGGCCAGACAGCACTGCTGGCCGAGTACGCGATCGAGATGTCGATGAGCGCGCGCGTCAGGCTGGCCGTCCGTAAAACTGACTACGCACGGCCCACAGCGCTGGGAAGAACCGCTGTGCGATGGTGCGCGCGAGATACTTGGCGCCGAGCGTGCCGCCCGTGCCCGTGGTGCCCGGACCGATGATGCGCTCGACCAGTTGTACGTGCAGAAATCGCCAGCGTGCGAACCGCTGCTCAAACTCGAGCAATCCTTCGATCAGCAGGAACAGCGGCGTCGGACCCGGGCCCATATACAGCGATTCGAGCGAAACGCCTTCGTGTGCCAGCAACGCTTCCGCGAGTGACTGGAGCGTGGGTCGCGAGAGTGCATGCGCAACGATTGCAGGTGGGTCTCCGTGCTCGGCGAGGGCCGCAAGAAAATGAGGATCACGCAGACCAGCCGTCGCTTCGATCGCGCGGAACTGCGCACTCTGCGAGCCGCTCGACGCGCCAAGATAGGTGCGAAACTGCGCGAACCGTTGCGGCGGCAACGTGTCGAGCGCGGAGAGTTGCTGCGCGACAATTTCCGTCAGCACGTTCACCCGTTGCACGGACAACAGCGCGCGCATCGCATCAAACTGCTCGAACGCGATGATCAGATGATCGAGTTCATGCAGCAGCACCTTGAACCACAATTCACTGGCCTGGTGCACCACGATGAACAGCATTTCATCAGGGTGCTCGGGCTTCGACTGCACTGTCTGCAGGGCGAGCAGTTCGTCAACTCGTAGATATGAGCTGTAGTCGATGGAGCTTGACGGTTCGGACATATGTGGGCGGGCGAAGAGGGGAGCCACATCGGAAGCGCAGCGGACGTCAGAAGGTCGCGACGCCAAGACTGGTGACGTCGTCCACCTGCATCGTCTCTTCCGTGAAGAACGGCTCGCCGTACCGCGCGCGAATCAGGGAGCCGTAGTGCGCTGCCTGATGTGTAACCATGTCATACAGCGGCTCGCCATTCGGGAAAACTTCGCCCGCCTGCGTTGCGCCATCAAATTGCGACGAATAGCAGCGAATCGCGGCCATTTTGCGGTCGAACTGCTGAGTGATGTCCACGACAAACGTTGGCTTGCCACCGTCTTCACGATACGTGATGACGTGCAGCAACTTGAACGGTCGGAACACTGGATCGGGGCCGGGCGCGTACTTGGCCAGGCCGGCCAGAAAGCACGAATCGCGAATCAATTCGGTCGCGCGACGATGATCGGGATGGCGGCCGCGCGGCGCAGGCGCAATCACGACGCGAGGGCGCAGCCTGCGCAGCATTTGCACGAGCTTTGCCCGAGTCACGTCGTCGTTGGTGATTCCCGCATCGGGTAGCGCGAGATTTTCGCGCACTGCGAGCCCCATTATTCTGGCCGCCGCATCCGATTCAGCCTTCCGCAGTTCGGCCGATCCTCGCGTTCCCATCTCGCCCTGCGTGAGATCGAGAACGCCGACCGCTTTCCCCGCATCAACCGCGCGGATCAGCGTCCCACCACACGTCAGTTCAGCATCGTCGCGGTGCGCCGCGATCGCCAGCAGGTCGAGTTGAGGCATGACCGTGAAACTAAGCCGCGGTCACGGGGCCGCGAGACTGATTCGCACCGTGGGCTCGCCTGTTAGCCGGCCCGGGTCAAATACGCCGCGACACGCTCCGCCATCTGCTGGCCACTCGCGATGCAATCGCCGACAGACACGCCGTTGCGATAGTTGCCCGCCAGGTACAATCCGGGGTTGGCCGCTTCCGTCGCGTCTGCTGCGTCCTTCACGGCCTGATAGCCGAGCGCGTACTGCGGAATTGCGCGCGGCCAGAAGACGTGCATGATGAACGTCGGGTCGCCGCGCACGCCCAGCAGCGCACGCAGGTCGTGCAACACGCGGCCCACAAGCGTATCGCTGTCTTCGCGCGCGATTTCAGGGTGCCGCGCCCCACCCACGAAGCAGGTGATCGTCACATGATCTTCAGGTGCCCGCGCCGGGAACAGCGACGAGGTGAAGAGTGCGCCCAGCACACTCCGGCCTTCCGCGGCCGGAATGAGCATGCCGAAGCCGTTCAAGGCATGCGCGACATCACGCCGCCGAAAGCCGAGTGTCAGCGTGCTCACCGGCGGATACTCAACACGCTCGACTGGTCCTGAATCCTTTCGCAAACCAGCCGGCAGTTCCATCGCCGCCAGCACATGTGCGGGCGTCGCCATCACCACAGCATCGACAGCGTGCGGGCGTGCTGCGCCATCCAGACCTGCCTCAACTTCCCATCGCGTTTCTGTCCGGTGCAGCAACCGAACCGGACAACCGAGACGCAGTGTGCCAACGAGCGACGCTTCGAGGGCATCGGTGAGCGTTTGCATGCCGTCAACAAACGAAATGAGACGTGCCGCGGTCGCACTCTTCGGCGCGGCACCCTCTGGCGAAGTGACCGCCTGCTGACGTGCAAGCTTTGCCGCTTTCCGCTTCGCCATCAGCCCTTTTGAAAGCGACCCGTGCTCATGTTCGAGTGCGACTACGCGTGGGAACGCGTGCGCCATCGAAAGCTGCTCAGGGTCGCCCGCAAAGATTCCGGAGATGAATGGATCGACGGCGTAGTCGAGCACTTCACGCCCAAGTCGACGGCGCACAAATGACGCGATCGATTCGTCCTCGGTCGACTCGCGCCGTCGAACGAGCGGCTCACCCAGCACGCGCAACTTTGCCCGCAATGAGAAAAGTCTGGTGGTCAGCATCGCCGGCGGCGTGAGCGGAAACGGAAGCAGTTTGCCACCGCGAACGACAAAGCGATGATTCGCGGCTTTATTGGCTTCGACGACGTCGTCGTGCAGATCGAGTTTGCGGAGCAGCTCCTCAACCGGCGCTGAGCTCACAAAAGAGTTCGGGCCATGCTCGGCGAGAAATCCGTCGGCGTGTGTGGTGCGAATGGCTCCGCCTGCATGCCCGGACGATTCGTACAGCGTAACATTCACGCCGCGTCGACGCAGCTCGTACGCTGCGACTAGCCCGGTAATCCCCGCGCCGACCACAGCGACGGATCGGTTGTCGCCACGGTCCGCTTCGGTCGGCGCCACGTTGCCGGACCGATCAACCAGCACCCGCATCACTCACTCTCCGGTGGCGTCGGCCGCCCAGTCGCGAGGTTCCAACATCTGCACGAGCTGCGCCTCGAAGGAATCGGGGGCGTAGCGCGGTGCGTATTGCCACATCGCGAGCGGAGGAAGACTCATCAACACGCTCTCGATGCGCGCCTGCGTTTGCAAACCGAAAATGGTGCCGCGGTCGTGTACGAGATTGAACTCGACATAACGCCCGCGACGGACCAACTGAAAATCACGGTGGGCCTGCGTGAACGCTTCGTCACGACGACGTTCGACGATCGGCTCGTAGGTGTGACGCAGCACGCGCGCAACGTCGCTGACGAAGGCGGAGACCTGATCGTGCGATAATTCGTGCGACGGATCGGCTGCGCGCAGATGATCAAAGAAGATGCCACCGATCCCGCGTGCTTCGTTGTTGCGATGCACATTCACGAAATATTCGTCGCACCGCTTCTTGAATTCCGGATAGAAGCCGACGTGGTGCCGGTCGCACATCGCGCGCAGGCCGCGATGAAACGCCGCCGCGTCTTCGCGGTGCGGATAGAACGGCGTGAGATCCGTGCCGCCACCACACCAACTGTCGGTGATCTGTCCGTGTTCGTCCGTCAACTCGAAGTAGCGCACGTTGAGGTGCACCGTCGGCACCATGGGGCTGCGCGGATGCACAACGAGACTTACCCCGGTTGCGAAGAAATGCGTGGCGCCAGCCGCCGCACCATGTCCCCCGAGCCGACGTGCCGCGAGTTCGGGCAATTCACCCATGACCGCAGAGCGATTGATGCCCGCCTTCTCGAACGTGGCGCCGTCAGCCATAACGCGTGCAACCCCACCGCCACCACCTGGCCGTTCCCACCGATCTTCGATGAACGTGCCGCCCTTGTCGAGACGCCCAAAGAATGAGGTCAGTTCGTCATGCAGCCCCGCGATCCAGCGCTTTGCTTCGGCGCGACGCGAAACTGTAGTCATGTTGGTCGCGATCCGTTCGGTCGGGAACACAGCGGCGCTCATGGGACACCCGCGAGTTGGGCGTAGCTGCCAGCGTTCGCGAGCGCCTCTTCGGTCCAACGCCATTCCTTCACGGCGTCGACGAAAGCACGCGCGTGCGCCGGCGGTACGTCGGGGAGAATACCGTGGCCGAGATTGGCGACGTGACCAATCGGCCCAAATGCCGAAATCATCTGGTGCGTCCGGCGACGAATCTCTTCAGGTGATGCATACAACGCACACGGATCGAGATTTCCCTGCAGTGCCACACCATACCGCGAACACTGCTGTCGCGCATCCTGCGGTGCTGTGTGCCAGTCTACACCGATCGCCTGTGCTCCGGTCGCCTCTGCAATCTCGCCCAGGGCCCAACCAGCGCCTGGGGCGAAGACAATCAACGGGACGCCGGTCGGCGCAACGCGCTTGGCAATGCGCGCCAGATATGGAATACAGAATTCGCGGAACTCGCGCGGTCCGAGTGCGCCGGCCCATGACTCGAACAACTGCAACGCCTGTGCACCGGCTTCCACCTGTGCGACCATGTAGTCGCCAACAGCGGTTGCCAGTCTGTCGAGCAGATTATGCGCGAGCAACGGGTTTTCGAACAGCATCCGCTTCGCGATGGCGAACTGCTTCGTGCCTTTGCCTTCGACCATGTACGCCGCAAGCGTCCACGGCGCGCCGGCAAAGCCGATCAATGGCACTTTGTTGCCGATCTCACGACGCGCCAGCCGGAGCGCATCGAGCACATAGCCAAGCCCATCGTGCGGATCGATGGCATGGAGTCGCGCGAGATCAGCGTTGCCGCGAATCGGTGACGAGAATTGCGGACCGATGCCCTCATCGAGCGTCAGGTGCATCCCCATCGCTTCCGGGATCACGAGAATGTCGCTGAAGATGATCGCGGCATCGACGCCAACGAGATCGAGCGGTTGCAGCGTCACTTCGACGGCGAGTTCCGGCGTACGGCACATGGTCAGAAAATCGGACTTCGCACGCACCGCGCGATACTCGGGCAAGTAGCGCCCGGCTTGGCGCATCATCCAGACGGGCGGACGCTCGACCGACTCCGAGCGCAGTGCGCGGAGCAGGAGATCGTTGACGGGTGTTACCGATGGCACGGACGACATTACGTGAACTGCTCCGGAGTGATGGCAACGAGCGCTGATGGATTCCGTGCTTCGCCGCGGGCATCGCGTGCGGTCTCCGCCGCCACATCTCGGCGGGCACGACCAGAATGCTTGCCGCCGCGCGGCCCGCGCGACATCGGTGTCTCGCTTGGCGAAAACATCTCGAGCAACATCATCGCTTGCGCATCGAGTGGCTCGCCGCGCTGCACGGCGCGGCGCAACGCCGCCATCGGCCCGGCAAGCAGCTTCGCGACGATGCGCGACGCCGTACGGTTTGCGATTTCAGGATCGTTTGCAGCGTAGGCCACTTCGCGGCGCGCGACCCCTTCAAGCGCTTCGCGCAACGGCTTGATCGCATCGCGCGCAGGCATCGTCGCAATCCAATCGTTGAATTGCGCGATCTCATCCTCGCAAATGCGCGCCGCCGTCGGTACCGCATCGCGACGGGTCTCTTCCGCATCGAGGATGGGCTGGTGCAACGTGTCGAGATCAACCAGCGTCACGCCAAGCTGTTCGGTCACACGCGGGTCGATGTTGCGCGGCACGCTCAGGTCCATCAGCAACAGCGCATAGCCGGTGGACGCACACGATTCGCGTGAGTGAACAAGTGCATCGTGCATCAGCACCGGCACTTCGCTCGCCGTCGCAATGATCACCACGTCGGCCATTGCCGCTTCGATGTGCAACGCCTCCATCGGCGCAGCGCGACCACCGACATACTTCGCCAACTCGTGCGCCTTGTCGAACGTGCGATTGATGAGCACCAGGTCTCGTGCGCCAAGCTTGTGCAACTGCTTTGCCGCACGCGTTCCCGTCTTCCCCGAACCGACCACAACACATCGGGCGTTCTGCAGATTTCCGAACCGCTGCGCGGCAGTGACCGCGGCCTCTGCGCCAACCGAATTGCGTCCCGCGGACAGTGATGTCTCCGTCTGCACGCGCTTACCGGCGCGCAGCGCGGTCTCGAACAAACGATGCAATACCGGTCCGGCCGCATGTCCATGCGAAGCGCGCTTGTACGCGGCACGCAACTGACCCAAGATTTGACCGTCGCCGAGCACTTGTGATTCGAGGCCAGACGCGATGCGAACGACGTGGCGTGCCGCCTGCTCGCCGTATCGGCGTGTCGCCGTGTGCAGTAGTTGATCGCCTTCTGCGCGAGTCCGCATCCACCGTCGTGCGAGCGTCTGTACTGCGCGCTCCACAACCTTCATGTCTTCACTGTCCACCCAGGCGTAGAGTTCGGTGCGATTGCATGTCGCAATCAACGCCGCCTCCGTGACGATTTCGCTTCGTGCGGTGCGATAGAGTTGCGTGAGACGCTCTTCCGACAAGTGGAAGCGCTCACGCGTCGCAACATCAGCGAGCCGGAAATCGATCGCGATCGAGATCAGCATTTGCGGGCGGACGGGGGCAGGAGGCTCACGTGGTCGCGAGACCGGTGAGATGCGCGAGATTCTTGAAGAAGATCCGAATGTGCGCGAGCGGTTTCGCTTTCACGAGCTGCTTGTTCATGTAGCCGTCGAACGTGAGCTGTTGCACGTCTTTATCACGACAGATCGCAACGAAACGTTCGCGCCGATTGTCGTTGCTGTACCAGAAGTTCTGCATGATGTCGAGCACCGCGAACACTGCTCCGTGCATGCGCATGAACTTGCGCCGTGCACTGCGCAACGCTTTCGCGTTTCCGGTTACCAGCGCCTCCTCGACCGCCTGCGCGGCAAACCGTCCACCCGTCATAGCGTAGAAGATACCCTCGCCGCTGGCGGGCGCGACTACTCCGGCGGCATCTCCTGCCAGAACCACGTCACGCCCGTTATCCCAGCAGGGGAGCGGCTTGATCGGGATGGGTGCACCTTCGCGCCGAATCGTCTCCACCTTGTCGAGCCCCGTATCCATCCGGAGCTTGGCGACGGCCTCTTTCAGTCCGAACCCCTTTTGGAGGGTTCCGGTGCCGATACTCGTCGTGGCCCCATGAGGAAAGACCCACGCGTAGAAATCCGGAGACAACGGCGCCTGGTAGTACACGTCGCAACGCGCCGCACCGAAGTCCGACTTGTCATCCACCGGCGACTTGACGATCTCGTGGTACGCAAACACGTGCTTTGCCTTGTACGCACCCGGCACGCACTGGCGCGCGATCGGCGAAAGGGCGCCGTCGGCGCCGACCACCATCCGCGCGCGCACCTGCCGCGCTTCACCCGAGCGGGACTTTCCGTCGGTGTAAGTCAGCACGGCGATCCCATCGTCGCCGCGCGCGAACTGCGTGAACGTTCCGGTGCGTCGTTCTGCCCCGGCATCGACCGCGCGCTGGCGCAGCCATTCGTCAAACACATCGCGATCGACCATGCCGACGAAGCCGTCGCCAACCGGGATGTCGACTTTGCGGAATTTGGGCGAGATGATCCGCGCTGTATCGATGTGCGCCACCAACATCGACTCGGGGACGTCGAAATCCTTGAGCAGCTGGGGCGGCACGGCGCCACCACACGGTTTCGTACGCCCCGCGCGATCGAGGAGCAACACCGAACGTCCTGCGCGCGCAAGTTCGTGTGCAGCGGTCGCACCGGCCGGGCCGCCGCCCACAACGACCACGTCGTACAATGTGCCTTCGATTCCAGCAGTCATGACACTCTCTCCGAAACGGGGGCGGCCTTCACTGACCGCGAATTTGCAGACATCCCCAACTCGCTCGCCGTCGGCACCAGCCCATACGGCTTCGCCAACGCCCATGCGAATGACGGAACCATCCGACGCAAACGGTGCGGCCGTTCGGTGCGGAGGTTAAGGATCCCTTCGGTGTGTTTCATCTCAACTCGTGTGCGCGCGAACTCGAGTCCCTTGGGGCCGAAGCGCGACATCATCCAGTTCACCAGCGGTCGCAGGACCTGCGGCGTGCGACGGACAGGTAACCCACCTTGCGAGCGCTCGAGCTGCGCCACGAATGCTTTCACCGGGCCGCGACGATCACCCTGTGATTCCAGTGGTTTGGTGATCAACGAGTCGCCCAGCAGCGCGAGCAGTTCGCTGCCGCGGTCGTTGCGTTCGATCAACCACTGATCGCCCGAACCGGCCATGTAACCGACCGTGAGATCGCTCAACACATTCGTGTAATCAAAGCACGAACGACAAGTGAGCGGAAAGAAATCTCGCGGCAGCTTGGAGATCGGCAGCAGAAGGAAAGGGATCCGCCTCGACGTGCCATCGACAAACCGCAATTCGACGTGCATGTCGGCCAGAAACTCGAGATAAGTGATCGTCGAGGGGTCGTCCGCGAGCAATGCCAGAAAATCGTGGAACTTGTCAGTGGTGGTGTTGTCGCTGCACGGGGTGCCGATCACATACAACCGCTCAAGGCCGAACTCCGCTTCGAGCGCGCGTAGCGCATGCACCTGGCAAGGAACACCGATAAACGCGAGTCGCTTGTGGCCCAGTGCCACGGCCTGCTCCACAAGTGCGACAAGCGGCGCGTAACCCATCTTCATACCGCGACAGTCGGCCATCCCCTCGGCGCGCGTGATCAACGCCGGAACCGGCCGCCAACGATCGTTCGCATCGGACGTCGTCGCAATCACGGCGTCGACCATGCCGCGTGAAAGCAGCAGTGCACCGACGGACGTTGTGATGCCGGTCCACTGTGCGCCGTCAACAGCCTGGGCCATCCGCGCACGATGCATCGCCTTGAACGGGCCGAAATACATCTCATCCGAACGGTCGGCGTCGCGCGTCCGCCCGTGCACGGCGACTTCGAGTTCGTCATACCGCGGATGAATGAACTGACAGGCCTTGCCGCAGCGCGAGGGATCTTCCGAGCGCGACACGCCGCAGTCGGTGCACAGATCGCGATGTGGCGCATCGCTCAGGATCGGCAGCCCACGTCCCGCCGTCAGCACTCCACGCGAGCGGAGAGTCACGGCTGCCGATGGCGGAAGTGAACGGGTAGCCGCCGAACGATCGAACGCTGGCACAGCCGTCATGATTGGAGCACCGCTGGCAGCATCTCACCGCGTGTGCGGAACACGGCGTTCGCGCGCTCGCTGGATGCACTTCGAAGTGCGAGTACGGCGGACGCGGCGAAGAGCGCGGCCTGCACGCTGAACACCACGAGGTAGCCGCGGACCGGCGACGACATCAGTGACCGCGCAATGTCCACACCCGCTGCACCAGCCATCGTTCCGGTGGCATATGCAATTGCTTGCGCGGCGCCAAAAACGCCGAGTCGGAGCCCTGCGCGACCGTCGGCGCGATCACCGGTGAGCGACATCATCGAGCCGATTGCGCCGATGGCAAAGACGCCGTTGGCGAGGCCGAGCAAGGCGACGGTGATGCGGAAGTACTGCGGATCTCCGAATGCGGGGGTGAGCGTCAGCGCGATGTACGTGATTGCTGACGCGAGACATCCGGCCGCAGCCCAATGGCGCAACTGACCCCTGCGGGTCGCCACAAGAGCGGCGACCACCATACCAACCAGCACGCCGCCGTGATGCATCCCTGAGAGCTTCGTGCTTTCGCCTGGGGTCATACCGAATGCGAGTCCGGCGAACGGCTCAAGAATCAGATCCTGCGCACTATACGCCAGCATCGCGAGGAAGATGAAGCCGGCAAACATTCGTGCGGCGGGCTCCTGCCACACCGTCGTGAGTGACGCGCGGAACGATTCACGCGTGGGCGCAATGACGCGATCCGTTTGCTGAGTCGTGGGCACCGGCGAGCGCTCGATGCCAAGCGTTGCCGCGATGCCGACAAGCAGCCCAACGCCGCCGATTGCCGCGGCGATCACGATCAGTCGTGTGAACGAGAACGGGTCGAGCAAGGCGCCGGAGGTCGCGGCCGTGATGATGATGCCGACAATCATCAAGATCCACGTGATCGCCGCAGCGCCAGCGCGCTGCTCTGGACGCGCGCGTTCACTCATCAGCGCGAGCAATGGCGTGCCGGCCGCACTCACTCCGGCGCCCAACACGATGCTGGCGATGCAGGCGAGGACGATGCCCAGCAGTGGACGCTGCGCCATGATCGGTATGCTTGCGGCGACACCAACGCCCCCGAGCGCACACACGGCGAGGCCGCCAAGAATCCACGGTGTGCGACGTCCACTGCGATCGCTGTCATGACCCAGTCGTGGACGCAGCACCAACTGGACGCCGAAATGCAGCGCGACCAGAATTCCGGGAACCGTGGCCGGCAACGCCAGTTCAACCACGATCACGCGATTGATCGTCGTGGTGAGCAGCACAACGACAGCGCCGATCGCAGCCTGCACAAGCCCAAGCCGCGTCAGCTGCCACCAGCTCATCGGAGGGCCTCGACCATCGGCGTCGCGCGCACGGCAAACGCGGCGATCATCATGCCTGACACATAGAACGGAACGCCAGCAGCACTGAGCCAGAGCGCGCGTTCGATCGGTGCTTTCAGAAAGCGCGACATCATCACTGCCTGCACAATCGTCAGCACGGCGATCGCCAGTGCGTGCCACGGTTTCCCCCAGGAAACCAGCAGTGCGATGGCGACGAACTGGGCGACAATCATCACCGCCGATGCGACACGCGCTGCACCCTGCGCACCAAGCAGCACCGGAAGCGAACGCACGTTCATCCGACGATCACCTTCGATCGCCTTGAAGTCGTTGAGCGTCATGATGCCGTGCGCGCCGATGGAGTAGACAGCGGCGAGCAGCAGAATGGGCATGGGCGGAATGCGATTGCCCAACATGACACCTGCGCCGACGACCCAGGCCAGTCCTTCATACGTAAAACCGACGGCCGCGTTACCGAGCCATCCGTTCTGTTTCAATCGTACGGGAGGCGCGCTGTATGCCCACGAGAAGAGCAGTGCAACAGCAACTGCGCCAACGCCAAACGCGCCGAGTGGCAGTGCTGCGAGCAGCGAGAGAGCGGTCCAGAAAACCGCGAGGCCAAGTCCCCAACGACCGGGGATGCGCCCCGATGGAATCGGGCGGTTGGGCTCGTTGATCGCATCGACTTCGCGGTCGAACCAATCGTTCACCGCCTGACTCGACGCGCAGACGAGCGGGCCCGTGATGCAGATCCCGAGCGCCAGAAGCGGCAGGCGATCACTGATGGCGACACCGGCCGAAATCGTCCCGCAACTGAAGGCCCACATCGGTGGAAACCACGTCACCGGCTTGAGCAATTCGAGCACCGCACCGGGGCTGGGAAAACGCCGCGGTACGGTCTGTAAACGAGGGCTGACGGAATCCAGTGTCAACATTTCCTGACAGTGCGGCGAAAAACGACCGCCCGCAAGGTGCCCCGCACGTTCGGAGGTTACTCCGACGAGGTCAGCGTGCTGTCGGCGCTGTCGAGCAGCCGATGCCGCCGCAACTTCACATACAGACTCTGGCGGCTGACGCCCAGCACCTCGGCGGCCGACGTGCGGTTGTCGTCGGTCAGCTCGAGGGCGGCCTCGATGAAATGCCGCTCCACCAGATCGGTGGTGTCGCGCACCAATTCCCGCAGGGAAACCCGCCCCACCAGCGACGTCAGTTGCTCCACGGCACGCGTCAGGTCGCGGGCGCCCTGCGGCCCCACCGCCAGGCGCCGGCCCACGTCGCGAAGCATGAACCCGATCGACGGATGATCAGAATCCGGTAGCCAGGCCGCAGAAACTTCAACCTCCGTAGCGAGCCCATGCACACCGCGCGCAGATGTCAACGCCAAGCGGACTGCACCATTGCGCTTGAGCATCGTGAGGAAGACATCGAAGTCGGCGCCGGGCCGTCCGATCCAGAGCCCGATCTCCTCGCCTCGGACCTGCTCATCAGACGCCAGCTGGACCAGGTCCAGGAAAGCGCGATTGGCATAGGTGACCATGCCGCTGATGTCAGTGATCACGAACGAGTCCGGCGACTGCTCCAGCAGGGCCGCGATCCGGCTGCGCTCGCCGCCATCGCCCACCTG
>JBKJTE010000370.1:0-3532 GCA_046590495.1 Gemmatimonas sp.
CCCCAGTCCCCAGCCCCTACTGCCTGCACGGAGTCCGCGGATCCTGCTTCGGCTTGTCGAGCTTGGGCCGGTCTGTGCGCGTCGCAAGTTCCAGCGCCCCGTCTTTCACGAACGTCGCGACACGGGCGAGAGCGTCGTAATCGATGTACTGCGGCTCGTCGGTGACTTGGTGGTAGTCCATGTGTTCGCCACGCGAGAACGCGACCGCCGGAATTCCATAACGCGCGTAGCTGTAGTGATCCGCCCGACAGTAGTACTGCAGCGGATGACCCGGTGCGTCGAACGTGACATTGAAAACGAAGGGGTGCGGCTGCTTTTTGTTGGCCGCTTCGAGCACGTCACCAAACTCGGTGGACAGCCGTCGGAGTCCGACCGCTTCGAGATACGTGGGCCCAGCGTCAGGAAGATCGTTGATGCTGCCACGGCCGATCATGTCCATGTCGATCTCCCCGATGATCGAATCGCGATTGACCGTCGGATGATCGGTGTACCACTGCGAACCGAGCAGTCCGAATTCCTCCGCCGTGTGCGAGACAAAGAGTATGGAGCGACGTGGATGTTTGTTGCTGCCGAGGAGTTCGGCGATTTCCAAGAGCGCGACCGTGCCTGAGCCGTCGTCGTCGGCACCATTGCGAATGGAATCAGGGCGCGCTTTGCGACGCACCTTGCGGAGCGAATCGAGGATGCTGGTGATCCGCGTCTGCTCGTCTGCAGTCGGTGGGCGATTCGGCGAGTCCGCGCCCATCGGTCGCACCACCGCGTTGAACGCGCGAAGTGAATCGTGGTCGACAGGTGCATTGTCATAGCCCACGTGATCGTTGTGTGCGGTGAGCGAAATGAACTGCCCACTGACCGTTGGATCGCTCCCTTCGAGCACGCCGACAACGTTGCGCGCTGCGAACTCGAGTGGAAAGACACCGATTCGCATTCCACCGTGCAACGCACTGCCTGAGGTACCCGGCGTCGCGTCGGCAAGCGAACGTCCGAGCAGTCGCGCCCCGAATGCATTCGTAACGAGCGCGTAAGGCGGGACATCGCGCCAGGTCGTGTCGAGTACAAGACTGCCGGTCAGCATCGCGGCAGCAGTGCTTGCACCTGCCACGTCCAACTCGGCGACAAGAATCGTCGTCGCACCGCGAAAGCGCGCGCTATTCTGCAGCAGCTGGATGTTGGTGCGTCGATTGGCAGTCGTGCGCTGTTCGGGCGGGAGTACGCTGAAGAGCAGCGCTTTCCCCTGTGCACTGTTTGCGTCGATCCACGTCGTGGTATCGGATACAAGTCCGGCGTACACCACCGCCGCGCCGTCAATCGAGCGATAGCGCGCCGCACCGGGCGCCGGCGCGTAGTCGCTGCCCAGTTTTGCGACATAGCCGTCAATGCGCAGCGTGTCCTTCCGATCGACGGTACGCCGAAAGAATGGGACCGTCTGAAACCATGTGCCGTTGTCGCCGGCAGGCTTTAGACCGGCGCGCGCGAACTCGGCCGCGATATACGTCGTCGCCTTGAAGTTGCCAGCATCGCCGGGGGCGCGCCCCATCATGGTGTCGTGCGCGATCGCGAAGAGCCGAGTGCGAAGGTCGGCGGCAGTGAGTGCTCTGGTGGTTTTCGCGCGGGGTTGTGCGTGCGCGAGTGTTGGCGCGCAGGCGAGAGCGATGGTTGCGATTGCAGCGGAAATGCGCATGACCCAGAATCCTTTGCCGGACGTTTACGGGCCCAACGATTGAATCAGATACCACTGCTCCTGCCGCGGCCGGAAAAACCGATAGCCTTGCTCGGTAAGATAGGCGTCATCCTCCATCATCACGAACAGCTTTTTGCCGCCCCATTCGGGTATGACCGTGGCCGCGTTGAGTTCCACCGAGATGTACGATCCCAGCCGCAACCGCGAGTTCTGTGCAGTGGTATCGCTGCGCAGCGGACTGCGGAAATCGATCGACGTGCCGAGTCCGTGCCCCTGATTCCCGATCGGATGCGAGTAGATCATGGACTCGATGCCGCGCTGCTTCATCTCGGCCATCACCCCGGTGAATACCGCACCACCCGTCATCCCGGGCCGCGCGATTCGCTGGGTCAGCGCATCCTGCAGCGTATTCGCATTTGCCAGTGCAGCCTTGAGGCCTGCCGGTGCGTCGCGTTCGCCGGGCTTGAGAATGTAGGCCATCTTTTGCCAGTCGGTATCGAAGCCCATGTAGCTGATTCCAAAATCCACGTGCACGGCATCGCCAGACTTGAGCACCGTCGACTCGGGCGCAATGGCCAGAAACCCACGCGACGTCGTGTTCTCTTCGCCGGCGCGCTGCACGCGCAGGTCAGGCTGGAACCAAGTGCGCACGCCCGCCGCGCCAAGCATGTCGTAGAGCGCACGACGCACGTCACCGACCGTTGTCGTGCCTGGCGTGATCACCGCGCTCGAAAGCGCGCGCTTGGTGATCGCCTCGGTCACCGCCACCGCCGTACGATAGTGCTCGAGTTCTTCGGGTATGCGCGTGTCGAGATACTCTTGCGTGAGCTGCGCGGCGCTGACGAAGGTTTTTTCGGCGTCGGGGCCCAGTGTTTCGGCGAGGAAGCGATACGCGTCGTAGCCGAGTGAGCGCGTCTGTCCGCGCGTGCCCTTGATGGCGAGTCCGATCGTGGCGGGCTTGTACTGCTGATAGAGGTCGCGGAGCGTGGCCGCCGGCGCTCGCGGCTCGGTGAAGGGCGCATCGAAGAAGCGGGCCAGGTTCTCCTCGGTATAGCCCGTCACCGCGAACTTTTTGAGGCCCGCGTCGCCCGCGTCGATGAACACGAACAGGTCGCGGTTGCCGGTGTACGGGCGCGGCGGCGCAATGAACGGCGTGATCGGATCGTCGTGGAATTCTTCGTTGACCACGATCCACATCCCGATCTCGTGGCGGCGCATCATGGGCAGCAGCAGGGCATGTTTTTTTGTGAGCCACTGTTCACGAACGGCGATCTGCTGCGACCACGAGAGTAGCGAGTCGGCCTCGGGCACTCGGGCGCGGGTGTGATCAGCGCTCCTCTTTGATGGCTGGGCGGCGAGCGTGGCCGCCGATGCGACGAAAGCCAGGAGAGCGGTGATGAGTCGGCGCATGGAGCACACGGGCTGGGGGCGAGCGATTCGGGGCAGAGGAAACGTAGCGTCGAATCGCCTTCAGTCGTCGGTCGCCCCACGATACACACACCCTGACGTACACGTCTCACGAATTTCGATGCGCGAGAGAGTCGGCAACGCCGGTGCGAGTCGCTCCCAGATCCATCGCGCGAGATTTTCGCTCGTCGGATTCTCAAGACCGGGAATGTCGTTGAGATAGTGGTGATCGAGCGCAGCATCGATGGGCGCAAATGCGGACTTGATGTCGGCAAAATCCATCACCCATCCGGTGTCGTCTCCGATCGGGCCAGACACATGCACCGCCACGCGAAACGAGTGTCCGTGCAATCGGGCGCACTTATGGCCAGGCGGGACGTTGGGGAGCCGGTGCGCGGCCTCGAGTGAGAATTCCTTGAAGATTTCCATAGCACGGAATCAGTA
>JBKJTE010000378.1:0-18327 GCA_046590495.1 Gemmatimonas sp.
TGGTTTTCGCGCGCAGACCGTGACAGCGAGCGGCATATCAGTGCTCGGCGATCAACGTGGTGCGGCAGCCGCAGACTATGACGGCGATGGTCGCGTTGACCTCGCAGTGTCGCAGAACGGCGCCCCGATGACGCTCTGGCACAACGTGGGCGGCACGCCAGAACTTCGCGTGCGGTTGCAAGGTCCTCCGTCCAATCCACTCGCAATCGGCGCACAGCTGCGCGTGATCACCCGCAACGGGCGTGGACCACTCCGCGAAGTGCACGCCGGCAGCGGCTACTGGTCGATGGACGCACCAACACAGCTCCTCGCGCTCCCATCCGGCGCCGACTCACTCTGGATCCGCTGGCCCGCCGGCCAAATCCAAACCGTAGCGATCCCCGCCACCCGCACGACACTCACACTCTCGGCGCCGAAGTAGCTCCGCGGCTCCGCGAGAGACCGCAGTTGCAGTTCCTCCGCCTACCCCTTTTTCCGCTTTGCCGGCCCCGATCGCGTCCAGATCACAATCACGCCGCACCCGGCATTGCGCCCCGCGTACTCGCCGGGGACGTCGGTCGGGCCTGTATAGATCTCGAGCGCTTCGATGTCGCGCACCGGCATGGTCGGTCCAAAGCTGTTGTCGACGTTGTCATCGACGATGTACTCCGGGAGACAGCGCATCGGTGCGCGCGCCATGCGGATGTAGCAGCCGAGCCCACCGCCGCATTCGACGTTGACCCCGCGTACCGCGCGCGCGACATCCTGCAGCGATGAATAGCCGCCCTTCTCGATCTCGTCGCGGACGATGTAGTGGCCCGCGCCCGTCTTGCGACGCCGTTCGAAGTTGGCGAACCGCGGCCCGAGGCTTGGTGTCGCTTCTACCGACACCATTGGGAGCGCCTGTGCCGCGCCTGCGGGCGAAGACGTCGCGGCTTGGGCCGCCGCCTGAGCGCCGGCGGCGCTCGAATCGAGCTCAACGCGTCGCTGCATCGACTCGCGCGGAGCCAAGGCCACAATCACCCCAGCCGAAGGGAATCCCTTGGCCCGCACCAGGAAGCGCAGCACACCCGTCGGGAGTTTCTCGAACCGGAACTCTCCCGTGGAGTCGGTCGTGACGAGCCGCCCGTCCCCGAGGAAGACCACCACGGCCTGGGCAATGGGCGCACCGCTCGACTTGTCGATGACCGCGCCGGACACGCGGCCATCCGGCTTCTGTGCAGCCGCAATCGACGCGCTCGCCAACAGCGCGACTGTCAAGGGGAGAAGCGGATGTGTGATTACCATGACGAGTTTACGATATGGCGTGTGACGCCGGGGGCAACCCGCTTGTTGTGAATTTCAGGGCGCAGTAAAACGGGACGAATCGGCGCGGACCGCCATTGCGCGCTGAAACTCGGGTTCGCATACTGTGACCAAACGTTGCGGGGCCGGCACAGGCCGCGCATCATAGTGACTGTTTCATCCCCTCGTGGTCGCGAAACGTCGAGCCGTCCAGCCGTTGTCTGGTCCCTCGACGACCCTCCCGTTCGCAGTTCCGAGTGTGGTTCAGGTGTCGCAGGGAAGTCAATGTGGCACGGCATGCAGACAAGAAGTAGTCGCTCCCCCTTACCGCACGAGGTAACGCAATGGATGGTGTCTTGATCCGAAGGTCACTGCGCTTGGCCACGGCTCTGGCGGCGCTCGCACTGTGCGCGAGCACAGCAACGGCGCAGACCGAGGTCTTCGCAGGCAAAGTCACCTCGGCTGGTCAGCCGATCGGTGGCGCAAGTGTTGGAATTCCTGAAATCGGTGCCGGAACGATCACCACCGTCGATGGCAAGTACAGCTTCACCGTCGATGTCTCGAAGTACGGCGGTCGCTCGGTCAACCTCGTTGTGCGCTTCATCGGCTACAAGCCGAAGCGCCTGCCGATCATCGTCACCGCTGGTCGTGTCGACAAGGACTACGATCTCGACAAGGACGTGCTCAGCCTCGAACAGGTCGTGGTCACCGGCGTCTCCGACGCGACGTCGCAGAAGAAGACGGCCTTCGCCGTCAGCGTTGTCGACGCAACGGCCATTAAGGAAACGCCGGCGATTTCGCCCCTCGGGTCGCTGGCCGGCAAGGTCGCCGGTGCCAGTGTGACCACCACGTCTGGTTCACCCGGCGCCGAGCCGGCGATTCGCCTGCGTTCGGCGACGTCGCTCGCGGGCCGGCAGGATCCGCTCGTGATTGTCGACGGCACGATCACCCGCCTCGGACTCGCCGACATCAACTCGCAGGACATCGAGCGCGTCGAAGTGATCAAGGGCGCAGCAGCCAGTTCGCTCTATGGATCGGACGCCGCCAACGGCGTCATCCAGATCTTCACGAAGCGCGGCGCCAACCTCGCGGAAGGGCAGACCAACTTCACCTTCCGTAACGAGTACGGCCAGAGTTACCTGCCCAAAAAGGTCGGACTCAACACCTCGACCGCCTTCCAGCTCGATCCGACCACCGCGACGGGCTTCAAGCTCAGCGCCAACGGCCAGCGTATCTCCGAAACGGACGATATTTCGGACAACGCCTACCCGAAGTTGTTCGATGCGCTCAGCCAGGTGTTCAAGCCCGGCACGACGATGAGCAACTACATCTCGGTCGGACACCGCAAGGGCGCGACAAACTTCAACGCCTCGATCCAGAATATCCAGGAAACAGGGGTGCTCGACCTGCTCCAGGGCTACAACCGGCAGAACTTCCGCATCAACGTGGATCAGGCGATCAACGATAAGCTCACCCTGAACACGGGCATGTTCTACGGCCGCTCGCACGCCGATCAAACGAATGAGGGTGGGTTGTTCTTCGGCATTCGCTTCCTCGAGCCGAATATCGACATCACCGCGCCCAACAAAGATGGTTCCCCGTACAACGCGATCGTTCGTCAGCCGCCGTCGTCGGGCAACGTGTCCAATCCGCTCTACCGGCTCAACAACCAGAAGGTGCGGAACGATCGCGATCGCTTTACCGGCGTGCTCAAGCTCAACTATCGCCCGTTGGACTGGCTCACGGCAGAAGGCAATTTCAACTATGACGTATCGAACGCGAACAACAAATTCTTCGTGCCGATCGGATATCTCGGCTCGACGGGAACGAAAGGCTCGGGTTCACTTAGTCAGAATCTGGCCTCCAATCGCTCGTTCAATACCGGCGCGACGCTGACCTCGATTCGCAGGCTCGGCGACTGGCTCACCAACACCACCAAGCTCGCGACGGTGTACGAAGATCAGGTCACCAACGCCGTCGGCGTCGCGTCGTCCAAGCTGACGGTGACGGGTGTGACGGAGTTCGGTGCCGCGGCGCAAGACCCCGACGCGCCGACGATCCCGTCGTCAAGCACGATCACCATCCGTAACCGTAACCTGTTCGCGATCACCACGTTCGACATCAAAGACCGCTACATCATTGACGGTCTGGTGCGGCAGGACGAGTCGTCGCTCTTCGGTGCGAAGCAGCGCAAAGCGACGTACACGCGCGCCTCGGCAGCATACCGTTTCAGCGAAGACTTCCACATCCCCGGCATCGACGAAGGCAAGCTCCGTTTCTCATACGGCACTGCCGGTCTGCGGCCTCCATTCGAAGCACAGTATGAAGTGTTCTCGGTCGCTGGTGGCAGTCCGTCCAAGGTCACCCTCGGCAACCCGAACCTGAAGCCCGCCTTCTCGAAGGAATACGAAGCCGGCTTCAACGTGAACTTCCTCAAGAACTTCACGCTCGAGTACAGCTACTCCGATAAGGTCACGAGCGATCAGATTCTGCAGGTGCCGACATCGGCGGCCACAGGTTATCGCAACACGTGGGTGAACGCCGCCACACTGGCGGGCAACACGCATGAAGTCGCGTTCGGTGCCGTTCTGGCTTCCACGAAAGATTTCTTCTGGCGCCTGAACGTCACCGGAGATCGCACGCGCTCCAAAATCACCGCGCTCAGCGTCGGACCGTATCTCGCCGGCCCCGATGGCGGCGACGGCAACACGCGCATCTTCCGCGTGGCACCGAACCAGGTCTTCGGCGTCATCTACGGGTCGACGTGGATCAAGACTGCCGACCAGCTGGCCACCAACATCACCAACAAAAAGCTCTCCGGCTCGGCGGCCGACTACACGCTCAATGAGTTGGGCTACTACGTCGCCAAGACGGCCTATCGCACCAAAGACGAGCGTCCCCTCAAGTACTTCGACGATAAAGGCCAGTCGCTGCAGCCGATCGGTGACGTGAACCCCGACTTCACGATGGGCTTCAACAACACCATCCAGTTCAAGGGACTGTCTCTGACGGGCGTGGTGACGTGGCAGAAGGGTGGCAACATCTACAACTACACCCGCCAGTGGCCGTACAACGAACTGCGTGATATCGACTTCGACCAGCGCGGTGTCGTCAAGGAATCGCAGAAGCCGCAGGGCTTCTTCCAGGCCTTCTACAACAACTTCGATCCGAACAGCAGGTTCGTCGAAGACGGTGGCTATGTGCGGCTTCGCGAACTGGCGCTCAACTACCAGATCCCGAAGACCCTGGTGAAGGCCGCGAAGCTCTCCGGCTTCGAGACGGCCCGCATCGGAATCGTCGGTCGCAATCTGTGGACGTCGACGAAGTACTCCGGCTATGACCCCGACGTGTCGGGACCGGGCGGCGGCAATCCGTTCGGCTACAAGGTGGACTACTTCACGTACCCCGCCTACCGCACGTTCACGTTCATGCTCGAACTCGGCTACTGACCACTCGCCAACACAGGATTCACTCGATGCAGATGACTCGATTTGTGCGAGCAGTCAGCGTACTGGCGGTGGTTTCCGTCGCCGGTTGCGGCTCGCTCGATGTTGTAAACCCCAACGCGCCTGATGCCAAGCGCGCTCTGTCCGATCCGGCGGCGCTCGAAGCCGTGGCCGGCGGTACGATGCGCACCTGGTTCAACGCGTATGACGGATGCGAAGGCAACTGCGTGCTTGTCACGCAGGCGCAGACGTTCTCGGCGTCGTGGAATAACTGGAACATGAACTTCTATTCCAGCATCGACGCCGACGGCAAGCGCCTCACACGCCCGTGGCAGAACGATCCGGCCGCGGCCGGACGTACGTCGATGGAAGTGCCCTGGGTAGGCATGTACGCCTCCATCTCGTCAGCTGTCGACGTGCTCAAGGCGATCCGCAAGAACAACGCGGTGATCAACAACGCCGCAGACACAAAACGCGCCGAAGCGATCTCGGAACTCATGCTGGGCGCAGGTCTGAGTTATATCGCGCTCAACTACGACAAGGGCTACATCGTCGATGAGAGTTCCGATGCGGCAACGCTGACCTACTCCACGCGCAAGCAGGTACGCGATGCGGCGGTGGCGAAGCTGACCTCAGCGGCGAACATCGCCAAGGCGAACTCGTTCACAACGCCTGCGGCATGGACAAACGGCCGTTCCTACAGCAGCGCGCAAATTGCCCAGATCGCCAGCACAATGGCGGCGATAACGCTCGCGTACTATCCGCGCGACGGCGCGGAAAACACGGCGGCCAGCTGGGCGCAAATCCTCGCCTTCACGCAAGCGGGCATGTCCGCGGGCACACCGGTGGACTTCGTGTTCGTCGGAGACGGGTGCGTCGCATGGTGTCATGAGATGCTGCTCTGGTTTGATGGCTTTGATGGTGGTCGCGTCCATACGCGCGTCGCCAACATGCTCGACCCGGTCACGCAGAAGACCCCGTATCCGACGGGCGGCAATTCGAAGCCGAATTCGCCGGATAAGCGGCTGGGCGACGGTTCGTTCGGTGATCCAGGTTTCGATTTTGGTGGCTTTGGCACGAATCCCAAAACCGCTAAGGCGGGCACCGACTTCGTCTACTCCCGCGACGAAATCTTCCGTCCGAGCCGTGGTTCGTACCACCAGTCGAACATTGGACACGTGCGTTATGATCTCACCAAAAACCAGGATCCGTCGGGGATCTACGGCGGATACGGCCCAGCCCCGGTCGTGACCGCTACCCAGAACGATCTACTCTGGGCAGAAGCACTGATCCGCACCGGTGGCTCACTGGCGGGCGCAGCATCGTTCATCAACAAGACCCGCGTTGGCCGAGGCGGACTCGCTCCAGCGAGCGCGGCCGACGGCGTGGGCGGATTGACGGCCTCCCTCGGCTACGAGATGGAAATCGAACTGCTCGGGCTGGGCGCGGCACCGTACTACTGGCGCCGCCGTACCGACGGGCTTATCGCTGGCACCCCGCACGAAATGCCGGTTCCCGCCAAGGAGCTCGGCGTGAAGGGCGAGGCGCTGTACACGTGGGGCGGCACCGGGCCGGCGAATTCGCCCCCCTGAGCCCTGTGCAACTGCGTTATTCGACGGGCCGGAGCAATCGCTCCGGCCCGTCGTTTTTCCGCATGGACAGCATACCGAGAAGGATGAACCGGCAACGCCGTCGCCATCCACCGAGCGCGCACGAGGGCATCCGATCAGTGGTACGCGTCGTACTCCAAGCGAAGACGCGCGGCAAGCTTGGAAGCGCGTAGCTTCATATTCCAGCGCTCACCGCGACGAGTGGTGGGCGAAACTACAAAGATCGACCGTCGGTTCAGTGCAGATGAACCGAATTGTACCATGACTCCTCCAGCAAAGGCTCGGCATCCTTGCACGACACTCCATCAACGGCGGCCGCGGCAAAGCCCGCCGTGACTTGGGCGCGCGCTGCGATCCTCCTCGCGGTTCTTGTGGGGCTGGTACTTGGTGGTCGACGCATCGGCGCGCTTGTCCCCGAATTTGCACGCTACATCGACGGGCTTGGCGCACTTGGTCCAGTCGTGTTCGTCGCGGGCTATGCGCTCGCCACCGTCGCGTTCATCCCCGGATCGCTGCTGACCCTCGCGGCCGGCGCAATGTTTGGACTGACGAGGGGCGTCCTTCTGGTCTTCGTCGGTGCCACACTGGGATCCACGCTCGCGTTTCTGCTATCGCGGTACGTCGCGCGACGTGCGGTCGAGCGTCGACTGACGGGCAATGCGCGATTTGCTGCCGTTGATCGCGCGATCGCCGCGCAGGGCCGTCGCATCGTGATTCTGCTTCGACTTTCACCCGCCTTTCCGTTCTCGTTGTTGAACTACGCCCTCGGACTCACGCGGATTTCCCTGCGTGACTATGTAATTGCGAGCGTCGGCATGCTGCCGGGAACGATTCTGTATGTGTATTACGGCAAACTGGCCGGCGATGTCGCGGCACTCGCTGGTGGGGTCGCCCCCCGCCGCGATGCGGCGTACTACGTCGTGCTGATTCTAGGGCTGCTCGCCACGGTAATCGTGACTGCCGTCGTGACGCGCACGGCCCGCGCGGCGTTGCGCACCGCGACGGAGTCCGCATGACAGTGGACATGCTGCCTCGCGATTCGCACAACGCGCGACTGGTCGAGCAACTGCATCCGGCCTCGTGGATCAATCCGACACCCAAGGCGCGCTATCACCTCGTCGTGATCGGTGCTGGCACCGCCGGACTCGTGACTGCTGCTGGCGCCGCAGGACTTGGCGCACGCGTGGCACTCATCGAACGTGGTCTTATGGGCGGCGATTGCCTGAACGTGGGCTGTGTGCCAAGCAAGGGTGTGATTGCGGCGTCGCGCGAGTGGGCGGCGGCACGCAATGCGCAACGCGACTTTCATGGGCCGGCCGCGAACGGTGACGGCGATTTTTCGCAGGTGATGGAGCGGATGCGCCGACTGCGCGCCGACATTTCCCCCATCGATGGTGCAGCGCGCTTTACATCCCTTGGAGTGGATGTATTTCTCGGACACGCACGTTTCACCGGACCCGATACCGTCGCCGTCGGCGACGCCCAGTTGAAGTTCCGTCGCGCAGTGATTGCGACTGGCGCGCGTGCATCGGCGCCGGCGATACTCGGCCTCTCGGATGTGCCGTACCTGACCAACGAAACGGTCTTTGAACTGACGGAGCGTCCAGCCCATCTGGTGGTGATGGGCGGTGGACCGATCGGTTGCGAGATGGCGCAAGCGTTTGCGCGACTGGGCTCTGCGGTGACTCTGATCGACCGCGGTCCGCGGCTCCTGTCGCGCGATGACCCGGACGCGGCGGCCATCATCGCGGCGGCGTTGGAGCGAGATGGCGTTGATCTGCGATTCGAGTGCACGGTAAACGGTGTGGCGAAAACCGCGCGCGGTGTGTCGTTGTCGTGTACGCGCGGCGGTCGTGTTGAGACTGTCGAAGGCGATTACTTGTTGGTCGCCATCGGGCGGACGCCGAACGTCGACGGGCTGGGGCTCGATGCGGCTGGTGTCAGCTACACTCCGCGCGGTGTGACGGTGAACGACCAGCTGCGTACGAGCAATCCCAAGGTGTACGCCTGTGGCGATATCTGCTCAACGCTGCAGTTCACACACGCGGCCGATTTCCAGGCCCGCACTGTGATTCAGAATGCACTCTTTTTTGGGCGCAAAAAGGCGAGTCAGCTTGTGATTCCGTGGGCGACGTATACGTCACCGGAAGTGGCGCATGTCGGCCATACGGAATCGTCGGCGCGCGCAGCCGAAATCGCCGTGCAGACCTTCACGGTCCCCTTTCACGATGTCGACCGCGCGATTCTCGATGGGCACACCGAGGGGTTTGCGCGTGTACATGTACGAGACGGCAGCGATACGATCGTTGGGGCGACCGTCGTAGCAGAACACGCGGGTGATCTGATCGCGGAAGTAACCCTGTGCATGACCAATGGCTTGGGGTTGTCGGCGATTGGTTCGACCATTCACCCCTACCCCACGCAAAGTGATGCGCTGCGCAAATGCGCTGATGCGTGGCGCAAAACCAAACTCACTCCCACCGTGCGCTCGCTCTTTGCGGGATGGTTCCGGTGGTTCGCCTGACCTCAGTTCGCAACGGAGTCCTGCAATGCGCACCATCCCAAACCGCTGGTCTCGCCAGGTGTTTCGAGCGCCGATTTCTCGCGCTGTCGCGATGCTCGCTCTCGCAGTGAGTGCGATGAGTGTCACGTTCTCTTCGCCGCTCTCGTCGCAGACGTTCGATCATGCGGCGTTCGATGTACTGCTCCACAAGCACGTGGTCAACGGCATGGTGGACTACGATGCGTTCAAGAGCGCACCGTCGTTCACGACATATCTCACCGCACTCTCCAAGCGGGATCCGGCCTCATTGCCGCGCGATGAGCAGCTCGCCTTTTGGATCAATGCCTACAACGCCTACACGATTCAGTTGATCGTATCTCACCGCGAAACACGCAGCATTCGCAATATCAACAAGACGCTTGGGCTCAAACTCAAAGGGCCGTGGGCGGAACCACTTGCGAAAGTGGGTGGCAAGTCGTTCACGCTCGACGACATCGAACACAAGATCATTCGACCGACATACAAGGAACCGCGCATTCACTTTGCGCTGGTGTGTGCGGCGATGGGATGTCCGCCACTGCGAAGCGAGGCCTACACGGGCGCCAGGCTGAACACGCAGTTGGAAGAGCAGGGCGCGCAATTTCTGCTCTCATCGCCAGTCAAGAATCGCGTCGACGTCGGTGAGAAGAAGTTCTTCCACTCCATGATCTTCGGGTACTACAAGGCCGACTTCGGTGGATCGTTGCAGAGCGCTGGGAAGTTCGCGGCGCATTGGTTCGCGGCCGGCTCTCCGGAACGCACGCTACTTGAAAGTGGATCGTTTACGCCGGTCGAAACGGAGTACGACTGGTCGCTCAACTCACAAGCGAATGCGAAGAAGCTGGGCGTGAAGTGATCTGCGCATAGTACGCTTCTCGAATACCAAGGGCGTTAACCTCGCACATACTGGTTAACGTCCCGTTGATTGGCACTTGAAATACGCAGTGCTTCACGCGTTCCTGACCAAGCGGTGTTTCCAGCTGCGTTCGGCTCATGAAGTGGTGACTGACGAAGACGAACCCGTGCGTCGTCAGCCGACCGGCGACTATGTCACGGATCGCCCGCGATGGAGACTTCGGGTCGATGCGGCGCAGCCAATGCCAGAGAAATGGCACCACATTGCGCACCATGAACATCGGTGCACGCAGCGCGAGTCCCAGGAATCGCGCCGCCGCTTCCACGCGGGAGTCACGCCGGAACGAGACGCCGCCAAACCGCGACAAAAAGCCATCGACTGCGCGCTCGTCCGTCGCATCGCCGTGCTGCCGAACTGGATGAAAGCGTGAGCGCGCAGCGCCTTGCGGAACACGGTCGTGGTACTGCGCGACCACGCCGTGCACGAACCGGTTGCACTCCGAGTGACCAAGCCATTTCTGTCCGATCAGGAGTCGCTGCACGGAGGCCGGAGAGTCGTCGCCGTAGAGTCCGCGTGCAATCTCACGCCAAAGTCGCTCGACATCCACGGAATCACCCAGCCCTGCTTCGGTGCGACCCACCTGTGCGATCGGTTGAAATGAGATCATGAAAAACGCGTCCGGATTCTCCACCAACCAGCGCACCACGTCCGCGACACCATTGATGTTGTCTGGCGTGACAGTCATCGTCGTCGCCGCGCGCACGTTCAGTCCAGTCACCCGTCGCGTCGCTCGAAGCAGCTCGGCGAACTCTGCGCGCAGCGGATTCAATTGTGCTTCGGTGGTTGCCTTTCTCCACTCGCCGACACGGCCGCGCTGCGTCGTATCGATGTGAATGCTGACCTCTCGCAGACCACCGTCGCGTACCAACTGTTCCAGTAACCCCGGGCGACGACGAAACGAGTCGCCATGCGTCATGAGCATCGGAATGAGATCGAGTGAGCGTGCGTATTGCAACAGCTCGATCACCTCTTCCACCGGACGCAGCGTTACCTCGCCGTCGGTGAGTTGCAGATTGCCAGCGGGGCCGAGCACTGGGCGTAGTGCGAGCATCTGCGCTTTGATTTCGCTTACCGGCTGCGCCGGTACCTTGTTGGCCTCTTCACCGAGATAGCAGCCGCGACATGCGAAGTCGCACCGCGGCATTGCTCCGATGGTGGCGCCGCATCCGTTGCCCTGCCGACCGAGCATCTGATGCGGTGTCTGTAACGCCACCGGAAGACTGCGCCAGTTCTTGTCCAGCAGTGCGCGTGATTCAGGCAGAACGGGCGTTCGCAACGCACGCAGCGCTCCGCGCAATCGGATTGTGCGACGAGTCGTCATCGGAGAAAACGGTAGTGAATGGAGAACAACAACACGATCGACCAACCCGCAATCAGAGCAGACGTCTCGCCAACAGTGTGCGCTGCACCACCGTCGCAAAGCAGAGCGCCGCCCACACCCACGCAATTGCTGTCGCCCAACCTGAAAACGCAGCCAGCAGCACGTACACGGCCGTCGTCTCTCCCGCCTCGGCAAAACCCGGCGTGAACTGTAGTGAGCGATTGTTCCCCGGCAGTACGCGCGCGTTCTGCTTTTCGATCAGACTGGAGAGCGCCAGCGTGGTAGTGGTAACGAGGATGTATCCCATCAGCACCACGTCCCATACGATGCCACCTTCGGGGTGAATCACCGCGAAGCCCAGCAGCATGGCACTGTACGCGGCCATATCCAGCGTGATATCCAGGTATCCGCCGAACGCCGATGCCGAACCCGATTCGCGCGCGAGAATTCCATCCAGTGCATCGAGCAAGCGACCGAAGAGCCAGAGTCCGATACCGATAGAGACGTATCCACGTGCAACGAGCACGCCGCTGGCCACGCCGCACGCGGCACCGAATACGGAGACGGCATTCGGCGACACACCGAGCTTCGCGAGTGCGCGCGCTGGTGCGGACAACATGCGCGGCATCACTCGCCGTATCGACTCGTCAAACATGCGTCAGGGTCCGAGTCACACTCGACGCGTCCACGCGCAAATGCGCACGCGGTTGCTGTGACGCAAGACGCCCGCGCACGCTCACAACGCAGATCAGAAAACCCACCCTGCCGACAGCTGCAGTTGACGCGGTGCACCTGGCGTGAAGTTGTAGATCGGATCGCCCGGACGTCCGGTCTGTACGATGTTGCCGTTGCCGCCGGTGCCGGTCGCAAACCCGGCCCACGACGTGGCGTTGAACGCGTTGAACAAATCCGCACGCAGCTCGATCGACTGCGCCCGCACGGGAATGGTCCACGCGGCACTCAGGCTGGTCGTTGAGTAGGCCGGCAGCCGCTCGCCGTTTCTTGGCACACCAAAGTAGCGATCGTTGTTGCCAATGAACGAATTACCCCGAATCGATCCGGTACCGAGCAGGTCGTAACGCGACTGACCACCACCGACGGTCACGCCAGCGACCCTGTTGAACGGTTGCCCGCTCTGCACATCCGTGATCACGCTCAGACGAGTCACACGATTCGGGGCCCACACGGCGCGAACGGTCGCACGATGCGTCCGATCGTTGTTTGCCACGCCCCACTCGCTGCTGTTGCACGACGCACCGGTGACGGCATCGCGCCTGTTCTCGCCAAAGCAGTTGCCTTGGGTCGCTGAAAAATTGATGTCCTCCGCGTCGCTCATGGCACGAGATAACACGTAGTTCGCATCGACAGTGAATCCATTGGTCAGGCGACGACGCGCAGAGACATACATACCGGCGTACTCGGACCGACCGCCCGTTTCTGCAGTCGACAACCGACGGTATCCGTTGTTGACCGGCGCGGTCGCGCGAAAGCGATCGCCGGGACACGCGGTCGCCGACGAACACACCAGGTTTGCCGTGTCCGATGCGGTCAGCGCACGCGAGACAGGGTTCAGGTCCAACAGTCGCGGCAGATGCGTGGTTCTCGAATACACGCCATCGACACTGACGCTGGCATTCTCACCAAGTTGAATTCCATAACCGAGTGTCGCTTGATAGCTGCGAGGAAGCTTCAATCCACGCGAAAAGTCGGTGAACACTTCACGCGCCGGGAGCTGACCTGCCGCACTTGCCAGGCTCGCCACCGCCGGGCCGCGACCGAACGCAGGGGCACTCTGCCCCGCGAACGTGACCGTTGCATTGCCGTCGATGCCAAGCTGCTGCGCGTCCGAGAGCGTGGCGTAGGGAAACTTACCCGCATACACACCCACGCCGCCGCGCAACACCGAGCGGGGCGTGCGATACCAGTTGAACGAGGCACGTGGTTGAAACGCGGTCAGATCAGGTGCACTCTGTCCGCGACTGGTCACATCGTCGTAGTCCCAACGCACGCCGACAATAGTTGTGAGACTCGGCGTCAGCTTCCACACATCTTCGACGAAGGTACCATACACGGCTTGCGAGCGGTTCACGCGCTGAGGGCGAGCGTCCACGGTGTAGCTCAGCACCTGCGAGTTCTGCGGAATATCGCTGAACTGCACTTGCCGTCCCGACGCAGCGTTGATGTTGCCATTGTTCACAACGACGTACGAGCCGAGAGGATTCGTGCCCGCCGCGAATAGCTTGAATCGTGCGGCCGTGAGGTCTGCGCCGAGGCGGAACGTGTGATTCGTGCCGAAGGCGCGTTCGTACACATCGCGTAGCTGCCACTGCACTTCGCGTTCGTCGAACACGAAGTTGGTCGAGCCGACCACCGCCTGTGTGACGAATGCTGGTGCGGGTCCAACGATCGTGACCTGCGGCTGAGCCGCGCCCGAGCGCGGCGGGAAGTTCCAGACATACGTGCCGAGTTGCACTGACAGGACATTGCTCGCCTTCCCGTCGGACAAGGCCGACCGATGCGTCACCGCGTACAGTCCACCATATCGCTGCGTAATGTTGTCCGCTTCCGCCGTGACCACTCCCGATCCGGTGCCCGCGCGATTGGTGAGTGACGATGCGAGCCGCACCGTGGTGAACTGCGAGCTGTTCCACGCGTGATCGAGACGCGCAAACATTTTTCCTTTCTGACGACGCTCGGTGCCGAGGAAGCTTGCAAGGGCAGTGGAACTGATGCGGTCTTCGTTTTCGTCGGTGTACTCGGCGGCCAACGAATAAAACGTGCGATTGGGAATCACAGCGCCCGAGAGTGCGCCACCGAGCTGATAGCGACGAAATCCTTCCTGCCGACGACGTACCGCTGCGGCCTGTGCTCCGTAGGGGACCTTGTTGTCACCATCGATGCCGAGACGCGTGCCGGGCCGGTTGTAGGCGAACAGCTCACCGTGTGTCGAATTGCTGCCGGCACGTGAGTATTGGTTGACGATTCCACTTGGTGATCGACCGTACGTCGTCGAGTACGTATTGACCAGCGCGTCGATGCGGGCCAGCCCGGCGAGCGGAAACTCGACGCGGGGACCGCCCAGAAAACCTTCCGTATTGTCGAGACCATCCACCAGGTACGAAGTGTAAAGCGAGTTTTGGGCGTTGAAAGACAACGTTGGCGCGTCACCAAAAAAGCCGGTGGCCTGCGTGATTCCCGCGACGTTGAAGAGCAGAGCAATCGGGTCGCGTGAGTCGGTGGGGAGCGACGTCAGTTCTTTGCGCTCGAGCGCGCCACCGGTCGTCGCATTCTCCGTGTTGAGCAGCGGGCGTTCGAGGTTGGCGACAATCGCCAACGCGTCCAACTGGTAGAGCGGTGCGAGCGTAATTGCCAGCACGCGTACGTCATTCTCGCGGAGCGCGGGAAGGCTCACGGTCGAGGGTCGAAAGCCGACCGCGACGACGGTCACACTGCGGCCGAGGGCGGCAGTCGTTCCGGGGCCGTTGCTGAAACTGGCTCGAAATACACCCAGCGAGTCGGTCGTCGCCAGCACCGACGAATCGGCGCGCAGCACGCGCGCAGCGGCGATGGGGCGCCCACTCTGCGACCGCACCGTCCCCCGCACTTCCTGCGCGCGCAGGGGCGCAGCAACGGCCACGCTGGCAACGGACAGGCAGGCAACAGAGAGGAAGGCAATTGTGATCGTCTGGGCGGCAAAACTTGCCAGCCAAGCACTCGTCAACCGCGTCGCGCGCAATGCGGCGAATCGAAGTGGCGCACTGTCGATCGGTGTGATGACAGCTCGCATGGGTCGGTTTCGTCTCATGAACGTTACTCAGTGCGCGGGAAAGGTGGCCGGGGCGTGTGGTGGAGTGGCCTCGTCCGCTGCGCGGCCCGTATATATCCGCTTCACTACGCCGTTTGACGAAACACGGATCTGTCGCAAAAAGTTGCGGAGACGATGAACGCATTGGACGTAACGGGCTTCACGCTGGTGCTGGTCATGCTGGTATGGGTCGGCAGACATCGCGTGACCTCGACCGCCGACTATCTGGTTGCTGGCCGCAACTTAGGCCTGTGGCCGCTTGTCGCAACGTTGGTGATGACTGAGTTCAATACGAGTACGTTGCTCTCCTTCAGCGCAGCAGGGTATCGCGCAGGGCCGATGGCGCTCTCACTTCCGCTGGTATTCCTCGTCGGGCTGCTGTTCTACTCGCTCACGGTGGCGCGAGCCTGGAAGCGATTTGATAGAGTCAGTGTCGCCGAGCTGTTTTCAGAGCGGTACGACATCTCGATGGGGCGCTTGGCGAGCGCGCTGCTGTTGCTCGCGATGACTGGCTTCAGTGCCACCTATGTGAAGTCACTGACGCTGATTTTCGTGCCGCTCGTGCCAGGCGCGCCGGTGTGGCTGCTCTCCGCGGGCCTGTCGGCGATCGTACTTGGCGTCGTGGTGGGCGGAGGTCTCAATAGCGTCGTACGATCGGATCAGGTCGGGTTCGTACTCACGATCGTATTGCTCCCGACTTTGCTTTTCCTCGGCTGGAAGACCGCTGGGTCGCACGCACTCCAGACCGTGTTCCCGGCTGACCAGCTGACCGTTTCGCCGGTCGCGCAGTGGGATCATCCGGCGTTGCCGTTTCGATTCGTGACGACGCTGATCGTCCTCACCTGCTTCACGTACATCTCGGCGCCCTGGTACGGTCAGAAGATCTTTGCCGCCAAGGATTCGCGCACGGCGTTCGCTGCTGTCGGGATTTCGGCTGTACTGATTTTTCTGCTGTACGGGGCGATGGTGCTGGGGGCCGCGTTCTACCGTGCGGCGGAGCGTCCGTTGGTGAATGCGGACACCGTCGTACCGGCGATGCTCGCGGCGTGGTTGCCGCCGGGGTTGAGAGGCGTCGGCATCGCGATGCTGTTCACCGCGGCATTGACCACGCTGGCCGGCGTCTGGAGCGCGATGGCGGCGATGCTGGCGGCAGATTTTCACCTGGCGACGACCGTACGGGGGCAGCGTATGGCGATCGCCATGCTGGCCGTGCTCTGCTGGCTCGGCGCGAACTTATTGGTCGATGACATTCTGAATCGACTCATTCTCGCGAATATTCCCGTGGCAGCGCTGTCGTTCGCACTGTTGGCCGGATTCCACTGGCGGCGCGCGACTACGGCAGGTGCGTGGGCGTCAGTGGTCGTGGGCGTCGTGTGGGGCGTCGGTTGCTTTGTTGTAGTGGGCGACGCGGGCGGCTACACGTGGCCATGGGCGATGTACGGTGTGCCGCTCATCTTCGCAACCGGTATCGTCGTATCGCTGCTGACGCCTGCGTCCACCAAGCGATACTCGTTGACTGCGCGCGCTCCTGAACCATGACGGAGCGCGCCGTACAACGTGAATACAGCGTGCTCGCAACGCGCTACGATCGCGCCTGGGCGCACTACATCCGTGAAAGCACGTCGTTGGCGTTGCAGGAGCTTCCCGCATCCCCTGCGCTCCGCATACTCGATATGGGGTGTGGCACAGGGGTGCTGTTGACGCGTGCGTTGGACGCCGATCCGACGCGAACGGCCATCGGCGTGGACATCACGCTGAACATGTTGCGTCAGGCATCGCGAACGCTGCCGCGGTCAGTGCCGCTGTTGTGCGCGGGGTGTGATGCGGTGCCGGTCCGCTCCCGGAGCGTGGACGTCGTCGTTTCAACGAGCGCGCTGCACTACATGAGTGACCCGGTCGGCGTGCTGCGGGAAGCGCGACGCGTGCTCGTGCCGGGCGGGACCATCATCCTCAGCGACTGGTGTCGCGATTACTGGACCATGGCCCTGCTTGACCGTGCGCTGCGTTGGGTCGATCCCGCACACCACGCCACGCTCAACGAAGAGACGCTGACGCGCTTGCTGAGTGACGCCGGGTTTGACACGATCCGATTGACGCGATCTCGAATCGACCGATTCTGGGGGCTGATGACGGCGTCAGCAAACGCTCCGGTCGACTCCGCGGTCGAGGAATCGGCGACTACGCTCCCCCCACCGCCGATGCCCACTGGCGCCGCGACATAATCGGCGCGCCTTTCCCGCGTGCCGCGCACCGCGAAATCGGGAGGCCGCGCGTAGAGCAGTCAGAGCCATTTCAGCACGAGTACGCAGCTGTTCGCCGTGGCTTCCCTTTCCCCAGCAGGAGGCAGGATGTTCCGCTCGACACCGTCGATGCGTCGGTTGGCCGTGACCGGATGCATTGCCGCAGCAGCGATGCTGACGGCAGGGCACGTCGGCGCACAGGCCGCGCAGAAACAGGATGAGGAATACACAAGACTCATCAAGCAGTACCTCACCGATCCGCGCATCAGCACCGACCTCGTCGATCATTTGCCTGCATCGGACAAGGTGCCCACTACGCTCAAGTTCGCGGGCATCAACCGAATCGTCGGAACCCCAGGCTATCTCACGCACGCCGCCGATATTCATCGCTACCTGAAGGCCGTCGCCGAAGCAGCGCCGACGCGCGCCAAGTTCTGGACGATCGGAAAGACCGAAGAAGGTCGCGACATGGTGGTGCTCGTCGTCGCTGACGAAGAGACCATCGCGAATCTCGACAAGTACAAAGGCTACCTCAACGAACTCGCCGATCCGCGCAAAACGCCGGAAGCGCGCGCCAAGCAACTCTTCGGCATCGCCAAGCCTGTCTACTATCTCACGAGTGGCATGCACTCGACCGAGACCGGCGGACCGGAAATGCTGATGGAACTCGCGTACCGGCTCGTGGTCGAAGAGACGCCACTGGTGCAGAGCATCCGCAAAAACGTATTGACGATGATCACGCCGGTCATCGAAGTCGACGGCCGCGAAAAGATTGTCGACGGTGCCTGCTACCGTCAGAAGACGGGACTCAATCTGCCGACGCCCTACTGGGGCAAGTATGTCGCGCACGACAACAATCGCGACGGCATGGGGCAGTACCTCAAGCTGACGCAGAACGTGCGCAAGATCGCCAACGACTGGCATCCGACCATTCTGCACGATCTGCACGAAGCGCAGACGTTGCTGTACGTGTCGACCGGCACCGGTCCGTACAACGAACAGCTCGATCCGATCACCATCAATGAATGGTGGTGGATGGCCGAGAACGACGTCATGGAAATGACCAAGCGCGGCGTTCCGGGGGTGTGGACGTATGGGTTCTATGATGGGTGGACGCCCAACTACATGTTCTGGCTCGTTCACGGGCACAACGCCGTGGGCCGGTTCTACGAAGTACAGAGCTA
>JBKJTE010000388.1:0-12434 GCA_046590495.1 Gemmatimonas sp.
ATCGACTGAATGTCCAAGCGACCTCGAAACCGCGCTTTCATCAGGAGCATCCATGACGTCGAAATGCATACGCGGCATCACGCGTGCATTCGTGCTCATCACGGTCGCATCGCAAAGTGGAGTCGCGCAGGGCGGACATATCGGTGTGATTGGCGGGGTGACCTTCTCGACGCTCAATGGACTCAAGAGTGTGGATCAATGCACCGGCGGCATGGGCGGGCTGTCGTTGGTGTTGCCAGTCGGCGGCTCAGTCGCCCCAGCCCGAAGCGCTGGTTGTCACCAAGGGCGCGAAGGGCCCCATTTCGAGTAGCAACGATGGCGTGTCAATCAAGTACGCCGAAGTGTCGGTCTTGCTACCAGCGCGCTACGACTTTGGCGTGTCGAAAGTCGTCGAGTTCAAGACATCGAGTGTGCGTGAATCCGCCTGGAACGGCGCCTTCGCGATTTACGCGGGTCTAGCCGCCGGCTTTGGCAAAGAGTGACATGCGATCGCGATTCTCGCTCTTGGCGCCGACAAACAGTGTGTGCATCGGGCCCGCCGTGGTGTGAGCGCGCACCTGCGTGACGGTGACCTCAAGTCCGGCGTGACGCAGCGATGTTTCGAACGAGCGATCGGGTGTCGACGACCAGTACGCAATGCGCCCGCCGGGTTTCAGTGCTTCAACCGCCGTATGAATGCCCACCATGCGATATAACGGCGCGTTTCCTGATGTCGTGAAGGATTCGGCGCCGTTGTCCACGTCCAGCATGATCGCGTCAAACGCCCCAGGGTGCTGCCGCAGCACGCGCGCAACGTCGTCGTGACGCACTTCAACGCGCGGGTCGGCCAGCGCTTCATGCGCGAGTGGAAACTCGACACTCCGATTCCAGTCGATCACCGCCTGCACAATCTCGGCGACCATGACCTGCGCGTCCGACGCGACCAGACGCAGCGCAGTCTTGAGCGTGAAGCCGAGTCCGAGCCCACCGACCAGTACGCGCACGTTACGCTTGTCCGCGAGCGGCGCGCACACCAGTTCGGCAAGCGCATCTTCTGAATTATGTCGGCGTGTCGACATCAACTCGATTCCGTTGACGCGAATGACGTACGCGCCGTCGTGTTCGAAGAGCGCGAGTATGGTGCCGTCGGGCGCCGTGGCTTCACCGAGTCGTTTGAAGGGCTTCATGCAACGAATCTAATGAGTCGGAGCCGCCGTTCCTGCCGGTCGGCGTCTCATCCAAGTACGTCGGCCGTGCCGACTCAACGCGTCACGGAAAACTGAAACGGCTGCTGTACGAGTTGCGCGACCTTTCTGCCGCCTACTTCTGCAGGGAGAAATCGCATGCGTGCGAGGGCCGCACGTACAGCGGCGGTGAAGAGTGCGTTGTCGCTCTTGAGCGCGGTGAAGGTCGCAACGTCAGCACGCCCAGTGGTGTCGACCACAAATTGCGCCAGCACACTCCCCTCAACGCCCGCAGTGCGCAGCATTTCCGGATACGACGGGCCAAGACTTCCCGGCGCCGCGACCACCGGTCGCTCGACCTGCTCTGCGGTGTAGACCCCGCTGAGTGAGGGTACTACGCCAGAACCGCCGCTCACGCCGCCCGGATCGCCAAGCCTACCGCGCAGCATGAAATCATCGGCGTTGGTCGGTGCACGCACGAGGTCGATGGGTGGCAATCCGATAGGAATGTCGATTGACGGAATGACGAGGTTGGCGCCAAGTGCCGGTGGTGCGTTCGTGTAGTCCTTGTGGGCGTCAGGGGGCTGCACGACGGGCGTGGGAGGGTTCGGCTTGGTGAAGATCATCGTTTCGGCTGGTTCGTCCGGCGACTCGGGCGCCGTCGCGTTGGCGGTCACGATCACGAGCACCGAGATTGCGACGGCGTGGAATGCAATCGATGCGAGTGATCCCGTCGTACGACGTACACGTGTCGCGCGCGACTCGAGCAGCGTATTGAACATGACAGCCTCCCATGAGTGAGCGGTCAGACGTCGCGTCCGACCTGACTCCATCGTGGGGGGCGTGCGTGAAACGGCGATGATGACTGCATTACGCCTGGATTACGCGTCGATGAGAGATCGTTAATCAATCGAGTGGGACGTAGCGTGACGCCGGAGTGTGACGATTTGCCAGAGCGCCGGGTTGAGGCTTGCACGCCCGAACGCAGCACTTGCCATTCTTGGTGGCCGGGGCGCACTCTCCTGAGGTGGCCCGCGCATCACTCACGACAACCGCACTGACCACCGCCCCCCGCCACACACGGAGCGAAGATGGGTCCGATGACAGCGAGTCCGAATCCTACGCTTGCGTCGATGCTGCACGAACGCGCGCTCGTCACGCCCACCCGACGTCTCGTTTTTGATCTCGCGATCGGTGCGCTCGTCGCATCGTATGCAATCTGGTGGCGCCCAACGGGATGGACGTTGCTTGCGAGCGCAGGCGTCTGTTTCGCGATGTACGGCGTGTGGGCGATGGCCGAGTGTCAACTCGAAGTGCTGCCCTCCGCGATGACGCGATTGCAGCGATTCGGCTGGCGACTAACGAGCGGCGTCACTGCCTTCGTTGGCGTGATCGGCGCGTTCTTCCTCATGTTCGCTGTGGTCGGCGCCATGCTCGGCACGTGGATCAGCTGAACCAGTGATCTGTGTGTGTCGTGCCGAGCAGCTGCTACTCTTGCGTCGCTCGTTCAGCATCACCGCTGATCCAGATGAAATTGGAACGGCTGCTGCATCAGTTGTTTGACGGGACGACCACCGACGAGAGCTGGTTTGAATTGCATCTCAGCCACTGCGTTGTGCACGGCCTCTGAGAACAGTGGATCGTCGGTCTTGAGCACCTTGAATGTCGTCATGTCAGCGTGCAGCCACTGGCTTCTCAACCTGAGACTCGAAGAACGGCTTGCCTTCGGGCTGTGGCGTTGGTGCGGACGTTGTGGTCGGGCGCGTTGGAGGAACCGGCGGACCCGGTGGCGCCATCAAAACAGCCGGATTTGTCAACTATGACGTAGTACATGGCGGCCCGGCACACGCAATCGTGACCCACGCCGTTGCGTTCGCTACCGCGCCGCATTTCCGTCCATAGAGCGCCCGCTGGTGCGCGACACCTCCCTTTGCAGCCCACGCCCGTGTCACTGCACATCCTGCATTTCATGCTCGCACTCAACGCATCGGCCCCAGTGTCGGCCGACACCTCCAACTGTGTCGCGGCGGCGCGCTTCGTGCGCGAAGACCGGCAGATGGTCGCCGTCGTCGAAGTCGATACCGTCGACGATTGGCGCACGGGCGAGCGGGTTGCCGGCTGTCGCATCACGGCCGCGGGCGCGACGGGACTCGGCGTACAGAAGGAAGCGGTGCATTTCTACGAACGCGTGCGCGCGACATCGTGGACCCGCACACCCGATCCGCGCGATGCGCCCAACGAGGCGTCGTTGCGGTTCAGATTCGAAGCCTCTGATTGTCTTTTCAATATCAACGGTCAGCCGTTGCTCGGCACAAAGGCAGAACGCGTCGTGAACCGTGAGTTGGTGCTGCCGTCTGGAGCGACGCGGTATCAGTTGCTCGTGCAGTGCATGCCGGCAATGCCAGCGAAGCCCAGGTCAGCACAGGATGCCCCGAGTGCTAGGCATCAGCGTGCCTTCGCGACATCTTGATGTAGGAGTGCAATCGCGGGGGAAGGTCGCTGCACCCCGATGGCGCCGGTCTATAGCTCGGAGGCGATGGGAATGAGCGGTGGTGTCGTGAACGCGTCTGATATTGCTCCTGTGCAATGGCGCACCGGCATGCTCAAGCTGATGCTGCGCGTAAGCGTGGTGCTCGGGTTTTTTGTCTATCTCCCAAGCGTCTACCTCGCGATCAAGTCGGGGCTCATCGGCGTCGTCATCGTCGATACGGTCGTGATGGCGCTGGTGACAGCGCTGCTTGTTCTGGACAGGCTGCCCTACCTGTGGCGCGCGTCGTTCTTTTGCATGTTGATCTACGCACTCGGTATCGTGCTGCTGATCGCTGTTGGTGCCAGCAGGCAGGGCTATCTCTTCGGCTTCTCCATTATTGCCACGCTGCTGCTTGGTGTGCGCGCGGGTCTCGGATCCGCGGTCATTGCGTCATTGACGCTGTTCGTGGTCGGCGCGGTCGGGCACTCGATGCCGGGTATAGGACAATCAAGATGGAGCGAAGGTCTCACAAGCTGGTTTGTCGTCACACTCAACTTTGCGCTCGTCGATATTCTGATGACTCTCGCGATCGGTTCCGTGCTCAAGAAGGTTGAGGATGGACTGAGGACCGAGATCGCGACGCGCACCGCGCTCGAAGGTGAACGCGCGCTGTTGCGGACGTTGTTCGATTCGTTGCCAGACGTTGTGGTCAGGAAGGATATCAATAGCCGGTACGTGATGGCCAACAATGCCGCGCTCAAGGCATTTGGAGTCGAGAACGAGTCTGATGTCGTCGGCAAGACCGTCTTTGAAATACTGCCTCGGGAGCGCGCCGAAATGATACACGCCGACGACATCTCCGTCATGGCGGGAAGCGTACTCTCCAATCACGAGAGCACGAGCGTTGATCCAAACGGTAATCCGTACTGGTATCTGACAATAAAGGCACCGCTTCGTGATGCGCACGGCGAGGTATGCGGCCTTATCGGCATCAGTCGCAATATCACCGATCGTCGCCAGCTCGAAGAGCAACTACGCCAAGCGCAGAAGATGGAAGCGGTTGGCCAACTCGCCGGTGGTGTCGCCCACGATTTCAACAACCTGTTGACCGTCATCATCGGCTACACCGAAGTGCTGATGATGCAGCCGGAACTCGATTCGCTCACGCGCGATTCGGTCAAGGCGATCGGCGACGCCGGTGAACGCGCGGCATCGCTGACGCGCCGATTGCTGGCCTTCAGTCGACGGTCCATTCTGCAGCCGCGGGTGGTCGACGTGAACGCATTGGTCAGCGAGACTGAGCGACTGCTGGTCAGACTGATCGGCGAGGACATCAACTTCTCGACCGTGCTTACGCCGGGAATCGACCGTGTGCGCGTCGATCCTGGTCAGCTCGACCAGGTCCTGGTAAACCTTGTGGTCAACGCACGCGACGCAATGCCGCAGGGCGGCCGTTTGACGATTGAAACGGCGAATGTCGAATTCAGCGAAGAGTACGCCGACGCGCATCCCGGATTTGGCGCGGGACACCACGTCATGCTCGCCGTCTCCGATACGGGAATCGGTATGACGCCCGAAGTGAAGGCGCGCATCTTTGAGCCGTTCTTCACAACAAAGGGGCTTGGCAACGGAACGGGGCTCGGTCTGGCGATGGTATTCGGTACCGTCGAACAGAGTGGGGGTCACATTCACGTCTACAGCGAACCGGGACAGGGCTCGACATTCAAGATCTATTTCCCCGCAGTGACCGACGACCTGTCGCGCGCTGCGATGGCCCTGTCGACTGCGGACTTGAGTGGTACAGAAACCGTGCTGCTTGTGGAGGACGACGCCGCCGTGCGCGAGCTTGCCTACGTCTGCCTTCGCTCGCATGGCTATGCGGTGCTGACGGCAACAGATGGGCAGGACGCGCTGCGATGTATTGACGCGCACCATGGTCGTATCGACGCGTTGGTCACGGATGTGGTCATGCCGAATATCAGTGGACCAGAGCTCGCCGCGACGTTGACCAATCGGTTCGCGCATCTGAAAGTACTGTTCATGAGCGGCTACACCGACGACGCCGTCGTACGACACGGACTGTTGCAAGCGGACGTCGCATTCATCCAGAAGCCATACTCGTCGCTCGCACTCGCGCAGAAACTCAGGCACGTGCTGGACGGATGAAGTCGCGCCGCCGGCAGAGTCGGACTGCATCGGTTTACGGCGGGCGCCGGCAGTTCATGTGGTGGTGCGACCAACTGATCGCCAGCCGCCCTGTCGATTGACCTCGCCGTGCACCGGGCGCACTTTGGGCCACCCTCGCGCCCGGAGCGTTGTATGGCCCGTATCATGTCCGCTCGTCGTGTCCGCACAGGCAACGTCGCAAGTAGCATCTGCAACAGCATCACAAAGAGCATCACAAAGAGCATCACAAACAGCATCACACGCAGCATCATAGGCAGCATCGTGCTCGGCGCTGCTGCGGCGCCCAACGTCGCGCACGGGCAGCCGACCGAAATCAAGTTTGACGCCAACGCGTCGCCGCTCACACTGCCACCATCGCTGCATTTCGGTGAAGTGACCGGCATCGATCTCGATCAGCGGCGCCACGTGTACGTGTTCACGCGAACCGGGGCTCGCAGCAGTGTTCACGACGGCGCCGCCTCGCAGCTGTTCGAGTTCGGTCCCGACGGAAAATTCATCCGCGAGATCGGCAAGGATCTCTACGGCTTTTCGTTTGCGCACACCGTGCGGGTCGATCCACAAGGCAATCTGTGGACGAGCGACGAAGGCACGAACATGATCGTGAAGTTCAACAACGCTGGCCGTGTGTTGATGGTGCTGGGTCGACGTGATGAAGCCGTCGAAGAGCCCGCGCCGCGCGCACCTGGTGCGCCAGAACCACCGCCGCGCTGGGGCGGATTCAATCGTCCGACCGATGTCGCGTGGGACAACGATGGCAATGTGTTCATCGCCGACGGCTACAACAACTCACGCGTTGTGAAAGTCGACAAGGATGGACGTTGGCTCAAGACGTGGGGCGAACGTGGCAAGGAACCGGGCCAGTTCAACATCCTGCACACCATCGCCAACGATGCCAAGGGAAACATCTACGTCGGCGATCGCACCAACCGTCGCATTCAGGTGTTCGACTCGAATGGCACACTGCTCCGTGTCATGACCATCGACGTGCCATACACAAAAGAAGTCAACGTGATGCTCGGCGCGCAGCCGCGTGCAGGCGCAAACGGACTCGGCGCATCAGGCGCACCGTGGGCGATCTGCATCACCAAAGGTCCGACCCAATACATCTACAGCGCTGATGCCGTGCCCGGTCGCATCTACAAGCTCTCTCTCGATGGCAAGGTGCTCGGCGTGATGGGCGATGCGGGCAAACGCGTCGGCGAGTTCGGCTGGATTCATCAGATCGCGTGTCCGTCAGAAAACGAGCTGTGGATCGGCGAGATTCTGAACTGGCGTGTGCAGAAGCTCACGCTCCATCCAACGAAGGAACAACGGTAGTGCGCACGAACCGGGCACAACGATCGACATGTTTCGCACTTGCGACGATGCTCGTGGCTTCACATCGAGCGTCGTCACAGTCCACTACAGCAGATATCGTGTTCACGCCAGCCCACGCCAACGGCACGTACAACATCGGTGAGCGCGTTTCGTGGAGCGTTGCAACGGCGAGCGGAAAGCCGATCGACGGTCAGTTCGGATACACGATCAAGAAGAACAATCTTGTCGTCATCAAGACAGGAACGTTCCAGCTGACAAACGGCACCGCCACGCTCGAGACTTCGCTCCGCGAACCGGGCATGGTGATGGTCGACGTGACGCCTCCTACCGGTATGCAAGGCTTTGGGGCGCCGAGTACCGGCGGTGCGGGGCACGTGCATCTGGGCGCGGCCGTCGCGCCAACCAAATTGCAGCCGGCAGTGCCGCGCCCCAAAGACTTCGATGCGTTCTGGGAATCGAAGATCGCAATGCTGGCGAGCGTGCCTGAGAACGCCGTGCTCACGCCGAAGGAGAGCGGCGTCGCCGGCGTTGACTACTACACGCTCAAGATGGACAACATCAAGGGTGCACACGTCTACGGTCAGCTCGCAAAGCCCTCACGCGGTGGGAAGTTTCCCGCGATGCTCATCATGCAGTGGGCGAGCCCCCCGTATCCGCTGCCCAAGACCTGGGTGACAGATCGCGCCGCGGAAGGATGGCTAGCACTCAACATCGAACCACACGATGTACCCAGCGATATGCCGCAGGCGTTCTATGATGCTTTGCCGGCAATGATCAAACAGTATCAGCGGATCAACAACACGGACCGCGACGCGAACTACTTCCTGCAGATGTACCTGGGCGACTACCGCGCCGTCGAGTATCTCGCTGGGCGTGATGATTGGGATGGCCGCGTGCTTGTGGCAACCGGAACGAGCATGGGTGGTCAACAGAGCCTCGCCGTTGCCGGACTGCACCCCAAAGTCACGCACCTGATCGTGAACGAACCGGCAGGCGCCGACGCGAGCGGCGCATTGCATGGTCGCGCGTCTGGCTATCCGGGTTGGGATTCCAAGAATCCCAAAGTGATGGCGACTGCACCGTACTTTGATACGGTGAACTTTGCATCGCGTATCCGTGCGACGTCGCTCGTTGCGATGGGCTTCATCGACGACGTTGCGCCGCCCGTGGGTATCTGGACAGCGTTCAACCAGATCAAGGGGCCGAAAGAAGCGGCGCCGATGGTGGATTCGCATCACAACAACTACGCAACGACTGCGCAACAGAAGCCGTATACAGCGCGTGCTGTCGAGTGGATGAACACACTCGTGTCAGGAAAGGCGATTCAACTCAGGTGATCAAATTCGGATGGACGCGACCACAGCTCGCGCCCGCACTTCGAAGGATCGCGTACTGTCGTCACGTTCGCTTCACCCATGCTGGGCCAGACTGATGAGCGACGGGTTGCACGTTCGGTATCGAATCAATGCACGGGACGAGATCATCCACCTGGACGAGGGATGGCGCCGCTTCGCCATCGACAACGACGCGGCGGAGTTTTTCGACACTGACGTCGTCGGCCGTCCGCTTTGGGATTTCATCACCGACGAAACCACGCGACGGCTCTATTCGCAGATCATCGCCAGAGTGCGGGCAGGAAGTGTCGCGCAGTTCACACTGCGTTGTGATGGGCCGGGCTGTCGACGCATGCTCGAGATGACAATCCGTTCGGCCGGAACCGAGATCGTCGAGTTCGCGACACGCACGGCGCGCGCGGAACGCCGCCCACCGATGTCTCTGCTGGCGCGCGACACCGTGCGCACCGACGAATTCATTCGCGCCTGCGCCTGGTGCAATCGCATTGAAGTTGGCGTCGGCGTCTGGGCGGAAGTCGAAGAGGCCACCCAGCAGCTCGGTCTCTTTGAAGGCGCCCAGATGCCGCAGATGTCGCACGGCATCTGTGAATCGTGTCTGGAACAGATGGACGGAATGCTGGCGAGCATGCCCGAGGCCGTCTAAAAATTCAGACTTGACGAAATGACTCGGTTGCCATAACCTACGGGTTATGCAACCTCTTGGTTATGAACAGTTCTCGCCCGCACAGCTGAACGCGACCTTCACGGCCCTCGCCGACCCTACCCGACGTGCGATCCTCGCTCGGCTGGCGACCGGCGAAGTATCCGTCATGGAGCTCGCGGCACCGTTCGCGATGAGTCAGCCGGCCATCTCCAAGCATCTCAAAGTGCTGGAGCGCGCTGGACTCGTTTCCCGCGGACGCGATGCCCAGCGACGTCCCGTTCGACTCGAAGCCAAGCCGCTCGCCGAGGCAAATGAATGGCTCGAACGCTATCGGCAGTTCTGGGAAGCGTCGTTCGAAGCCCTCGATTCGCTGCTCGAAGAGATGAAAGCGGCCGAAAAGCTCCCCGCAAAAACCCCATCCCGCCCCAGGAGAAGCCGTTCATGACGAGCGCCACACGACAGCTTGGAACCATGCAGATCACCACCCCGGGTGACCGCGATATCGTCGTCACCCGCGCGTTCAATACGCCGCGTCATCTCGTCTATCATGCACTCACTGTCCCGGCACTCGTCAAACGCTGGCTCGGTGTTCACAAAGGGTGGGTGCTCGACGTCTGCGAGATCGATCTCGGGGTCGGCGGCGCGTATCGGTACGTCTGGCGCGGCCCGAACATGGAGATGGGCATGGGCGGGTTGATGGTCATGATGGAGGAGGGCGTATGAACAAGATCACGCCATTCCTCTGGTTCGACGGCCAAGCCGAAGAGGCGATGAATCTCTACACTTCCATCTTCAAGAATTCGAAGATCGGCAAGGTGTCGCGTTGGGGAAAAGGAGGACCCGGTGTCGAAGGTTCCGTCATGTCAGCCACGTTTGAACTCGAGGGCCAGGAGTTCTTCGCGCTGAACGGTGGTCCGCATTTCAAGTTCACGCCGGCGATTTCGTTTTTCATCAACTGCGAAACGCAGCAGGAAGTGGACGACCTATGGAGCGCGCTGTCCGAAGGTGGTCGTACCGATCGCTGCGGGTGGTTGCAGGATAAGTTCGGGTTGTCTTGGCAGGTGGTGCCGAGTGTGCTGAACAAGTTTTTGCAGGACCCGGACAAGACGAAGGCCGCGCGGGTTATGCAGGCAATGATGACGATGGAGAAGCTCGATATCGCCGGCCTGCAGGCGGCGTACGATCAGGCGTAGCATGCTGTCAAAAAAAAGCGCGACGACCAGTGGGGCATTGTTGACACGGTCTGCGTTGCGCTCGCGCGGAAATTCGGGAATCGGTCAGTCCACTCAACCTCGTATTCATGTTTATTCACGCAGTGTACTTCTGGCTTCGCGACGATCTCACGGCCAGCGACCAAGCGCAGTTCTCGGCCGGCGTTGAGTCGCTGCTCGCGATTGAGAGTGTGAAGCACGGCTGGGTTGGCGTCGCTGCGTCGACCGATCGTCCTGTGATCGATAGCAGCTATTCGCGCGCACTGGTGGTCGTGTTCGCCGACGAAGCGGGACACGACGCCTATCAGGTGCACCCGATCCATGATCGCTTCCGCGACGAATGCCACCATCTGTGGACGCGTGTTCAGATCTACGATTCGGTAAGTGACTCGGTGCGCGCAGGCTGATCGTGCGGGCTGATTGCGTGTCGGCTGATCGCGCGTCGTGGTGGTCGCGTCGGCCGGTGACGCGCTGACGCGTTGGCGGGTATTGCCTGACATGACTTACGCCATGCTGCTTCGACGCCAACCTCGTGTCCGTCCGTTGGCGGATCGCTTTGCAATCGGATTCGGCGCAGCCGTGGGGGCTACTCTGTTGTTCACGGCGTGCGCGTCGGGCGTGGAGCCGTCGCTGTCGCTCCCCGCGTCGCCCAATGTCACGGTGCAGATGGGACGTGATTTCACGCTCGCACCGGGCGAATCGGTGCTCGCCAATCCGGGCGCCGTACAGCTGACATTTATCGCTGTTACTGACGACTCGCGCTGTCCGATCAATCCGGCGATTCAATGCATCTGGGGCGGGAGTGCGCGTGTTGCGCTGCGGGTGGCAAGCAGCGCGGGATCGCGTGACGTCGCGATCGAGACTCCGCCGCAGCGGGACACGGTGACGGTCGATCGGTACATGGTGCAGTTGGTCGGTGTGACTCCGGCCAAACTCGCCGCTGGTCCAATTCCGGCGGCGTCGTATCGCGCCACGCTCCGGGTGACGGCGAAGTAGCGCTCCCCTCGCACGAATCACATTTGCTAGCTGAACGTCTGCGCTAAGCTGCGTGAGCGCGAGCGGCGGTTGCCCGTGATCGCCAAGGTTGCCCGCTGCGTTCGCAGCGCCCATCCTTTGTTTGCGACCGCCTGCCGCTACGTCCACTCACCCGCCGATGACTGACCCGAAGCGTTTCACGCAGCTCACCCGACGCGACTTCCTGGTGCACACCGGCGCCAGTGCGGCACTCCTCGCAGCGACGCCGCTGATCGCGAGCGGCATGACCCCGCCGCTGACGTCGGCGGAACGCACGGCGGACCGGGCGCCGAAGGTGAAAGCGCGGCCGATCGGCATCGAGATGTACGCCGTGCGCACCGAGCAGACGAAGGATCTCCCCAACACGCTTCGCACGCTCAAGCAAATCGGCTACGAGGCTGTCGAATTCTTTGCGCCGTACATGAGCTGGTCGCTGCCGTACGCGAAAGAAGTGCGAACCATGCTCGACGATCTGGGGCTTCGTTGCTACTCCACGCACAATGGCATCACATCGCTCACGCCCGGCGATGCGATGACCAAGTCCATCGAGATCAACCAAATACTCGGCGCGCGCTACATCGTGCTCGCATCGCCGCCGGTCGACCACGGCACCGCTGACGAATGGAAAGCGCTGTGCACGAAGCTCGTGGCTGCGGCGGACGTGCTACGCCCGCACGGACTATTTGCCGGCCTGCACAACCACGATGCTGAATGGGCAAAGCTCGCCGATGGACAGCGCGTGATGGAGCTGATTGCGGCAAACACGCCCGCCGATTTCATGCTGCAACTCGATGTCGGGACATGCGTGAAAGCGGGCGCCGACCCGGTGGCGTGGATCAAGGCGAATCCTGGACGCATCCGCAGCGCGCACCTCAAGGACTGGGCGCCGGGCGCCGAGTCGCAGGAGAAGGCCTATCGCGTGCTCTTTGGCGAAGGCGTCGCGCCCTGGAAGCAGATCGTGACTGCGCTCGAGTCGACCGGCGGCGTTGAGTTCTATCTCATGGAACAGGAAGGAAGTCGCTACAGCGAGTTCGAGACTGCGCGCCGGTGTCTTGCGAGCTGGAAGACGCTGCG